>NZ_JBVHXT010000001.1:86213-310824 GCF_055569255.1 Streptomyces sp. NPDC029296 | reverse complement strand
TCCCTCCCCCCGCTTGGTCCTTCCCTCCCCCCCCCCCCCCCCCCCCCCCTCCCCCCCCCCCCCCCCCCCCCCCCCCTCCCCCCCCCCCCCCCCCCCCCCCCCACGACGCCCTGCCCGGCTGGCGGCCCGCCGCCGTGTACGAGCCCCGCGTCCCGGCCGACCGGGCCGCCGAACGCCGCGCCGGTTTCCGTACCGCCGTCGCGGCCCTCCTCGGCTCGTGACCGTCACCGCGGCCGGCCCGCTCCCGGCGACGCCGTACGACGTGGCGGTCGTCGGCGCGGGCGTGGTCGGCTGCGCCATCGCCCGCGAACTCGCCCGCCACCCCCGGCTGCGCGTCGCCCTGATCGAGGCCCAGGACGACGTCGGCCAGGGCACCTCCAAGGCCAACACGGCCATCCTGCACACCGGTTTCGACGCGACCCCCGGCACCCTGGAGGCCCGGCTGGTCCGCGAGGGCCACACCCTGCTCGGCGCCTACGCCGCCCGGGCCGGCATCCCCGTCGAGCGGACCGGCGCCCTGCTGGTCGCCTGGGACGCGGAGCAGCTCGCCGCGCTGCCCCGGCTGGCGGAGAAGGCCGGGCGCAACGGCTGCCACGACACCGCCCTGCTCGGACCCGAGGAGCTGTACGCCCGCGAGCCGCACCTCGGCCCCGGCGCGCTCGGCGCCCTGCACGTCCCCGGCGAGAGTGTCGTCTGCCCCTGGACGACCACCCTGGCCTACGCCACCCAGGCGGTCCGCGCCGGCACCGACCTGCACCTGAACACCGCCGTGCGCGAGGTCACGTGGGACGGCGGGCACCGGCTGACCACCAGCCGGGGCACCCTGTACGCCCGCCGCCTGGTCAACGCCGCCGGGCTGCACGCCGACACCCTGGACCGCGCCCTCGGCCGCGACGACTTCACCGTCACCCCGCGCCGCGGCCAGCTCCTGGTCTACGACAAGCTCGCCCGCCCCCTGGTGAGGCACATCCTGCTGCCCGTGCCGACCGCCCTCGGCAAGGGCGTCCTGGTCGCGCCCACCGTCTACGGCAACGTCCTGCTCGGCCCCACCGCCGAGGACCTGGACGACAAACACGCCACCGGCTCCACCGCCGAGGGGCTCGCGGCCCTGCGGGAGAAGGGCCGGCGCGTCCTGCCCGCCCTGGTGGAGGAGGAGGTCACCGCCGTCTACGCCGGGCTGCGCGCGGCCACCGGGCACGAGGACTACCGCATCACCGCGCACTCCGGGCAGGCGTACGTCACCGTCGGCGGCATCCGCTCCACCGGTCTGACCGCCTCGATGGCCATCGCCGCCCACGTCACCGGCCTGCTGGCCGGCACCGGGCTCGACCTCGGCCCGGTACGCGAGATCGAGCCGGTGACCCTGCCCAACCTCGGCGAGGCCTTCCCGCGCCCCTGCCAGCGGGCCGACCTGATCGCCGCCGATCCCGAGTACGGCACCCTGGTCTGCCACTGCGAGCGCGTCTCCCGGGGCGAGATCCGCGACGCCCTCGCCAGTACGATCCCGCCGCGCGGCCTGGAGGGCCTGCGCCGCCGCACCCGCGCCCGGGCCGGCCGCTGCCAGGGCTTCTACTGCGGGGCGGCGGTCCGCGAGCTGTTCGAACGGGGGACGGGATCATGACGGCCGTACGGCACGTGGACGTCCTCGTCGTCGGCGCCGGTCCCGCCGGGCTCGCCGCCGCCGCGCGGCTGGCCGCCGCCGGCGCCGGACGGGTGGAGGTGCTGGAGCGGGAGTCCGCGCCCGGCGGGGTGCCCCGGCACTGCGCCCACGGCGGCTTCGGCACCTGGACCCGCCCGCTCACCGGCCCCCGCTACGCCCGGCTGCTCACCGAGGCCGCCGACCGGGCCGGCGCCGCCCTGCGCACCGGGGTGACGGCACTGGACTGGGCATCCGAAGGGCCCGTGCTCACCACCGTCGGACCCGGCGGACCGGAGACCGTCCGGGCCCGGGCGGTCGTCCTCGCCACCGGGGCCCGCGAACGCCCCCGCGCCGCCCGCCTGGTGCCGGGCACCCGCCCCGCCGGTGTCTACACCACCGGGGAACTCCAGCAGGCCGTCCACCTGTTCGGGCAGCACATCGGCAGCCGCGCGGTCGTGGCCGGCGCCGAGGACGTCTCCTACGCGGCGGCCGGCACCCTGCGGGCGGCCGGCGCCGAGGTCGTCGCCCTGGTCACGGAGGACCCGCGCGCCCGGACCGGCCGCGCCCGCGCCCGGGCGGCCCGGCTGTACCACGGCATCCCGCTGCTGACCTCCGCCACGATCACCGAACTCCTCGGCCGCGGACGGCTCTCGGGCGTCCGGATCCGCCACCGGGACGGCCGCACGGCCCTCCTGCCCTGCGACACCGTGGTGTTCACCGGCGACTTCGTACCGGATAACGAACTGGCCCGGCGCGGCGGCCTCGTCCTCGACCCCGGCACCCGCGGCCCCGCGACCGACGGCACCTGGCACACCTCCCGCCTCGGCGTCTTCGCCGCCGGCAACCTGCTGCACGCCGTGGAGCCCGCCCGCACCGCGGCCCTGGAGGGCGCCCGGGCGGCCCGGGCGGTCCTGGACCACCTGGCGGGCGCCCCCTGGCCCGGCCCCGGGGTGCCCGTCCTGGTGTCGGCGCCGCTGCGCCGGATCACCCCGAACCGCGTCATCCCCGGGGCCGGGCCCGAGTGCCACCTCCTGCGCACCGCCGCCCCGCTGCCCCGCCCGGTCCTGTACGTCCGCCAGGACGGCCGCCTCCTGCACCGCGCCCGGCTGGTTCCCGGCACCGCCCTCCCGCACCGCCCCCTGACCCTCACCGCCCGCTGGCACGACCGCGTCGACCCCGGGGGCGGCCCGGTACGGGTGAGCACCGGCTGAGCGGCCACCCGCGGCGACCCGTGCGAGCTGGCCTTGACCTCAACGGAGCTTGAGGTCCTACCGTCGTCGCATGAGCATGGAGACCACCGCCTGGACGCAGCTGCACAGCGTCATGAACGCGCAGTCCGAGCGTCGCCCGTTCGCCCGCGCCACACTGCGCCGGATCGCCGCCTTCGCCCGCCCGCACCGCGCCGGAATCGCCCGGTTCATCCTGATCGGGGTGGCCACGGCGCTGCTCGCGGTCGCCACCCCCGTCCTCGCCGGACGCGTCGTCGACGCGATCGTGGCGGGGCACGACTCCGCCGTCGTCGTCCGGCTCTCCCTGCTCATCGCGCTGGTCGCCCTCGCGGAGGCCGGGCTCGGCATCCTCGGCCGGCGCCTGTCGGCGACGCTCGGGGAGGGACTCATCCTCGATCTCAGAACGGCCGTGTTCGATCATGTGCAGCGCATGCCCGTCGCGTTCTTCACCCGTACCCGTACGGGCGCGCTGGTCAGCCGTCTCAACAACGACGTGATCGGCGCCCAGCGGGCCTTCGCCTCCACCCTGTCCGGGGTGGTCAGCAACCTGGTCACGCTGCTGCTCACGCTCGCCGTCATGCTCACCCTGTCCTGGCAGATCACGCTGCTCGCGCTGGTGCTGCTGCCGGTGTTCGTGCTGCCCGCCCGCCGCATGGGCGGCCGGATGGCCCGGATGCAGCGGGAGGCGGCGGCGCTGAACGCGGCCATGGGCACCCGGATGACCGAGCGGTTCTCCGCCCCCGGCGCCACCCTGGTCAAGCTGTTCGGCCGCCCGGAGGAGGAGTCGGCCCAGTTCGCCGCCCGCGCCGCCCGGGTCCGGGACATCGGCGTGCGCACCGCCACCGCCCAGTCCGTCTTCATCACCTCCCTCACCCTCGTCTCCGCCCTCGCCCTGGCCCTCGTCTACGGCCTCGGCGGCTGGTACGCCCTGCGCGGCACCCTGGAGCCCGGCGCCGTGGTCTCCCTCGCCCTGCTGCTGACCCGGCTGTACGCCCCGCTGACCGCGCTCGCCGGGGCCCGGGTCGAGGTGATGAGCGCGCTCGTCAGCTTCGAGCGGGTCTTCGAGGTGCTGGACCTCCGGCCCCTCATCGAGGAGAAGCCGGACGCCCGCGAGGTCCCCGAGGGCCCGGTGGCCGTCGAGTTCGACGCCGTCCGCTTCGCCTACCCGTCCGCCGACCAGGTCTCCCTCGCCTCCCTGGAGGAGGTCGCCGCGCTCGACACCCGCGGCGGCACCGAGGTGCTGCACGGCGTCTCCTTCCGCGCCGAACCCGGACAGACCGTCGCCCTCGTCGGCTCCTCCGGCGCCGGCAAGTCCACCATCGCCCAGCTGCTGCCGCGCCTGTACGACGCCGGCGCCGGCGCGGTCCGCGTCGGCGGCGTCGACGTGCGCGACCTGACCTTCGCCTCCCTGCGCGCCACCGTCGGCATGGTCACCCAGGACGGCCACCTCTTCCACGACACCGTGCGCGCCAACCTGCTGCTCGCCCGGCCCGACGCCACCGACGACGACCTCTGGGACGCCCTCGGCCGGGCCCGCCTCGCCGACGTCGTACGGTCCCTGCCCGAGGGCCTGGACACGGTCGTCGGCGAGCGCGGCTACCGGCTCTCCGGCGGCGAACGCCAGCGCATGACCATCGCCCGGCTGCTGCTGGCCCGGCAGCGGGTGGTCATCCTGGACGAGGCGACGGCCCACTTGGACAACACCTCCGAGGCGGCCGTCCAGGAGGCGCTCGCCGAGGCGCTGCAGGGCCGTACCGCCGTCGTCATCGCCCACCGCCTGTCCACCGTCCGCGCCGCCGACCAGATCCTCGTCGTGGAGTCCGGCCGCATCGTGGAGCGCGGCACCCACGAGGACCTGCTGGCCGCCGGCGGCCGCTACGCCGAGCTGCACCGCACCCAGTTCGCGGCCCCCGGCGAACCGGCGGCGGCGATGGCACCGCCGGCCGGCTGAGCGGCACCGGACCCCGCCGGATGGGTGCCGGGACGTGTGAGGCGGGGGCGACTGGATACGCGGTGGGGACGGCAGCATCGTCCGTCCGGAAGGTCATCGCCGCCCATGACCAGCGCATCCCACCACTCCGAGGTCACCCTCCGGGTCAACGGCAAACCCCACACCCTGCGCGTCGACCACCGGCGCGTCCTGCTGGACCTGCTGCGTGAGGACCTGGACCTCACCGGCTCCAAGAAAGGCTGCGACCACGGCCAGTGCGGTGCCTGCACCGTGCTGGTCGACGGGCGCCGCCTCAACAGCTGTCTGCTGCTCGCGGTCACCTGCGACGGCAGCGAGATCACCACCGTCGAGGGCCTCGGCGGCGACGGCGGGCAACCCCACCCGCTCCAGCGGGCCTTCCTCGACCGCGACGCCTTCCAGTGCGGCTACTGCACCCCCGGCCAGCTCTGCTCCGCCCTCGGCATGCTCGCCGAGGCCGCGGCCGGCCACCCCTCCCACGTCACCGACCCCGCCGCCCCCTCCGGCCGGCCCGTCCCGCTGGACCGGACCGAGATCCGCGAGCGGATGAGCGGCAACCTCTGCCGCTGCGGCGCCTACCCCCGCATCGTCGAGGCGATCGAGGACGTGATCGAGTGAACGGCTTCGGATACCTGCGCCCCGAGACCCTCCAGGAGGCCGCCGAGGCCTGCGCCGCCCACCCCGGCGCCCGCTACCTGGCCGGCGGCACCAACCTGGTCGACCTGGTGAAACTCGGCGTGGAACGGCCCGCCGTCCTCATCGACGTGGGCCGGCTGCCGCTGGACGCCATCGAGGAACTGCCGGACGGCTCCCTGCGCGTCGGCGCCACCGTCCGCAACAGCGACCTCGCCGCCGACCCGCGCGTGCGCGACCGCTGGCCCGTCCTGTCCCAGGCCCTCCTCGCGGGCGCCTCCGCCCAGCTGCGCAACGCCGCCACCACCGGCGGCAACCTGCTCCAGCGCACCCGCTGCCCCTACTTCCAGGACCTCGGCAAGCCCTGCAACAAGCGGGAACCGGGCAGCGGCTGCGGCGCCCGGGACGGCGTCCACCGCGACCACGCCGTCCTCGGCCACTCCGCCCACTGCATCGCCACCCACCCCTCCGACATGGCCGTCGCCCTCGCCGCCCTGGACGCCCGGGTCGAGCTGTACGGCACCGAGGGCACCCGGTGCCTGCCGGTGGCCGACTTCTACCGGCTGCCCGGCGAGCACCCCGAGCGGGACACCTGGATCCGCCCCGGCGAACTGATCACCGCGGTGCTGCTCCCGGCCGCCACCGCCGGGGTGCCGTCCGCCTACCGCAAGGCCCGGGACCGGGCGTCGTACGCCTTCGCCCTCGCCTCCGTCGCCGTCGTGCTGCGGGTCGTGGACGGGGTGGTCGACCAGGCGGGCGTCGCCTTCGGCGGGCTCGCCCACCGCCCCTGGCGGGCCCGCCACACCGAACTGGCCCTGCTCGGCGCCCCCGCCACCCCCGACGCCTTCGAAGGGGCCGTCGCCCTCGAACTCGCGCACGCCGAGCCGCTGCGGGACAACGCGTACAAGGTGTCCCTCGCCCGCAACCTCGCCCTGGACGTCCTGAACCGCCTCGCCCCGGCCCCCGCGACGCCCTGAGCCGACACAGGAGGACCCCCATGACCGGTACGACCGGCGCGACCGGCACCGCCCTGGGTGCCCCCGCCGAGCGCCGCGAAGGACGCCGGAAGGTCACCGGCACCGCCCGCTACGCCGCCGAGTACCCCCTGCCCGGCCGCGCCTGGGCCTGGCCCGTGCCCGCTGCGGTCGCCCACGGCCGGGTCACGGCCGTCGACACCGCCGCGGCCCTCGCCCTGCCCGGCGTCCTCACCGTCCTCACCCCCGGCGCCGCGGCCGGGCTCGGCGAACCCGAGGACGCCACGCTCGCCGTGCTGCGCGGCCCGGACGTCCCGCACCGCGGCTGGTGCGTGGCCCTCGCCGTCGCCGACACCCCGGAGACCGCCCGCGCCGCCGCCCGCGCGGTCCGCGTCGACTACGCCCCCGCGCCCCACGACCTCACCCTCGACCCCGGCCACCCGGACGCCTACGAGCCGGAGGAGGCCGGCGGCCACCCCGGCCGGCTGGAACACGGCGACCCCGAGGCCGCCTTCGCCGCCGCCGAGGTCCGCGTCGACGTCACCTACCGGATCCCGCCGCTGCACAACCACCCCATGGAGCCGCACGCCAGCACCGCCCACTGGGACGGCGACCGGCTCACCGTGTACACCTCCACCCAGGGCGGCACGACGGTGCGGTCCGTGCTCGCCGGGCTGTTCCACCTGCCCGAGGAACACGTCACCGTCGTCTCCGAACACGTCGGCGGCGGCTTCGGCTCCAAGGGCACCCCGCGCCCCGACACCGTCCTCGCCGTCCTCGCCGCCCGGCACACCGGACGCCCCGTCACCCTGGCCTACCCCCGCCGGTACCTGCCCACCACCGTCGGCCACCGCGCCCCCACCGTGCAGCGGCTGCGGCTCGGCGCGACCCCCGACGGCCAGCTCACCGCCCTGCTCCACGAGGTCACCGCCCACACCTCCCGGGTGCGCGAGTTCGTGGAACACGCCGCGGTGCCCTCCCGCGTCATGTACGCCACCCCCGCCCTGCTCAGCGCCCACCGGGTGGTCCCGCTCGACGTCCCCGGCCCGTCCTGGATGCGCGCCCCCGGCGAGGCGCCCGGCATGTACGCCCTGGAGTCCGCCGTGGACGAACTCGCCCACGCCCTCGGCACGGACCCGGTGGAGCTGCGCGTGCGCAACGAACCCGAGCGGGAGCCGGGCAGCGGCAAACCCTTCAGCAGCCGGCACGTCGTGGAGTGCCTGCGCGAGGGCGCCCGCCGCTTCGGCTGGGCCGGCCGCGACCCGCGCCCCGGCGTTCGCCGTGACGGCCCGCTGCTGCTCGGCACCGGCGTGGCCGCCGCCACCTACCCCGCCCAGACCGCCCCGTCCACGGCCGCCGCCCGCGCCCTGCCCGACGGCACCTTCACCGTCCGCACCAACGCGACCGACATCGGCACCGGGGCCCGTACCGTCCTCGCCCAGGTGGCCGCCGACGCCCTGGGCGTGCCCCTCGACCGGGTGCGCATCGAGGTCGGCCACAGCGACCTGCCCCCGGCCCCGCTGGCCGGCGGGTCCATGGGCACCGCCTCCTGGGGCTGGGCCGTCCACGACGCCTGCGCCGAGCTGGCGTCCCGGCTGGCCGCACACCCCGGGCCGCTGCCCGCCGAGGGCATCGAGGCCCGCGCGGACACCACCGGCGAGGCCGGCGCCGACAGCCCGTACGCCAAGCACGCGTTCGGCGCCCACTTCGCCGAGGTCGCCGTCGACACCGCCACCGGCGAGATCCGGGTCCGCCGGCTGCTCGGCGTCTACGCCGCCGGCCGGATCCTCAACGCCCGCACCGCCCGCTCCCAGTTCACCGGCGCCATGGTCATGGGCCTCGGCATGGCCCTGACCGAACACAGCACCCTGGACCCGGCGTTCGGCGACTTCCCCGAGGCCGACCTCGCCTCCTACCACGTGCCCGTGCACGCCGACGTGCCCGACATCGAGGCCGGCTGGATCGAGGAGGACGACCCCCACCTCAACCCCATGGGCAGCAAGGGCATCGGCGAGATCGGCATCGTCGGCACCGCCGCCGCGCTCGGCAACGCCGTCCACCACGCCACCGGCATCCGCTTGCGCGAACTGCCCCTCACCCCCGACCGGATCCTCGCCGGCCTGCTGTCCGAGGGACGACGGTGACCGGACCCACCTGGGAGTACGACGGCTACCGGCCCGGCGAGGAACGCCTGCGGGAATCCCTGTGCACCCTCGGCAACGGCTACTTCGCCACCCGCGGCGCGCTGCCCGAGTGCACCGCCGACGACGTCCACTACCCCGGCACCTACGCGGCCGGCTGCTACAACCGGCTCACCTCCGAGGTCGCCGGCCGCCGGGTCGAGAACGAGGACATGGTCAACCTCCCCAACTGGCTGCCCCTGCGGTTCCGCCCGGCGGACGGCGACTGGCTCACCCCGGACACCACCCCCGTCGCCGAGCACCACCAGGTCCTCCACCTCGGCCCCGGAGTGCTGGAGCGCCGCACCCGCTACCCGCTCCAGGACGGCACCGGCCTGCTCGTCCGGCAGGTGCGCCTGGTCCACCTCGCCGACCCCCATCTCGCCGCGCTGCGCACCGAGTTCACCGCCGAGGGTGGCCCCCTCGACCTGGACGTGGAGGCCGCCCTCGACGGGCGCGTCACCAACTCCGGGGTCGCCCGCTACCGGGAACTGGACGGCCGGCACCTCACCCGGGTCGACGTCGGCGCCGCCGCACCCGGCCGCGTCTGGCTGCGCTGCCACACCCGGGCCTCCGACATCGGCTTCGGCCTCGCCGCCCGGCTGACCGCCGGGGCACCGGTCCGCCACGCCGACGAGGACCGCCGCGCCGTCCAGCGGCTGCGGCTGCGCCTGCCGCCCGGCCGGAGTGCCACCGTCGACAAGACCGTCGCCCTGCACACCTCCCGCGACCCGGCCATCAGCGACCCGCTGTGCGCGGCCCTCGACCGGGTCGCCGACGCGCCCCCGTTCGACCGGCTGCTGGAGGCACACCGCGCCGCCTGGCGGCAGCTGTGGCGGCGCACGGCGCTGGACGTGCCCGGCGAGGCGGGCAGCATCCTGCGCCTGCACCTGTTCCACCTCCTGCAGACCCTCTCCCCGCACACCGCCGACCTGGACGTCGGCGTGCCCGCCCGGGGCCTGCACGGCGAGGCCTACCGGGGCCACGTCTTCTGGGACGAGCTCTTCGTCCTGCCCTACCTCAATCTGCACCTGCCGGAGGTCTCCCGGGCCCTGCTCCGCTACCGCCACCGCCGGCTGGACGCCGCCTGCCACGCCGCCGCCGCGCTCGGCCGGCGCGGCGCCCTCTACCCCTGGCAGAGCGGCAGCGACGGCCGCGAGGAGACCCAGCAACTCCACCTCAACCCGCGCTCCGGCCGCTGGCTGCCCGACCACTCCCGGCTCCAGCACCACGTCGGCTCCGCCGTGGCGTACAACGTCTGGCAGTACTGCGAGGCGACCGGCGACACCGACTTCCGGCACGGCGAGGGCGCCGAGATGCTGCTGCAGATCGCCCGCTTCTGGGCGGACTCGGCGACCTGGGACGACCACCTCGGCCGCTACCGCATCCGGGGCGTGGTCGGCCCCGACGAGTACCACGACGCCTACCCCGGCGCGGCCCGCCCGGGCCTGGACGACAACGCCTACACCAACGTCACCGCCGCCTGGGTGCTCACCCGCGCCCTGGAACTGCTGGCCGGCCTGCCCGAACCGCGCCGGCGCGAACTGGCCGAGTACTCCGGCCTGGCCGGGGACGAGCCCGCCCGCTGGGAGCAGGTCTCCCGCCGGCTGCACATCCCCTTCCACGACGGCGTGATCAGCCAGTTCGACGGATACGCCGACCTGGCCGAACTGGACTGGGACGGCTACCGCAAGCGGTACGACGACATCCGGCGCCTGGACCGGATCCTGGAGGCCGAGGGCGACACCGTCAACCGCTACAAGGCGTCCAAGCAGGCCGACGTCCTCATGCTCGGCTACCTCTTCTCGCCCGGCGAACTGCGCGGACTGTTCCAGCGGCTGGGGCACCCGCTGGACGAGCACACCTGGTCCGCGACCGTCGACCACTACCTGCACCGCACCAGCCACGGCTCCACCCTCAGCGGCCTGGTCCACGGCTGGATCCTGACCCGCGCCCGCCGCGCCGACGCCTGGCGGTTCGTCCAGGAGGCGCTGCGCGGCGACATCGCCGACCTCCAGGGCGGCACCACCGGCGAGGGCGTCCACCTCGGCGCGATGGCCGGCACCCTCGACCTCGTCCAGCGCGGACTGACCGGCCTGGAGACCCACGGCGGCCTCTGCCTCGACCCCGTCCCGCTGCCCGAGCTGTCCTCCTACGGCTTCGCCGTCCGCTACCGCGGCCACTGGGGCGTGCGGCTGCGGCTGCGCAGCGGCCTGCTGGAGATCGCCGTACCCGCCTCCGACCGCTCGCCCATCGACATCCGGCTGCGCGACCGGGTGGTGCCCGTCGGCCCGGGGGAGAAGGCCCGGCTGGTGCTGCCGGACTGAGCCCCTCCGGGCGCGTCCGGCTCGACATTCCCGGACGGAGCAGTAGATTTCCAGCCACCGTTTCGAGAGGGCACCGGCAGACGGGGGCACAGGATGAGCCAGCACGACGGGGCCGTGCTCCGAGGCTTTCGCACGGGGGACGGGCCGGAGGTGGTCGAGGTGTGGCGCCGCAGCGCACCGGCCGACCCCCTCAGCGCCGACCGGTTCCGCTCCCTGGTCCTGCTCGACGCCAACTTCGACCCGCAAGGGCTCCGGGTCGCGGTGATCGGCGGCCGGATCGCCGGCGCCGCCTACGCGGTGCGCCGGCTGACCCCCCTGGCCGGCACCGACCCGGAGCCGGAGCAGGGCTGGATCCCGTTCTTCTTCGTCGACCCGGCCGCCCGCGGGCGCGGCCTCGGCCGGCGGCTGCTGACCGACGCCCTCGACTGGCTGCACGGCCACGGCCGCACCCGGACCGACTTCGCCTCGTACACCCCGAACTACCTCCTGCCCGGCCTGGACACCGCGACCTACCCGGAAGCGGCCGGGCTCCTCGCCTCGCTCGGCTTTCGCACGCTGTACGAGGCGGCGGCGATGGACCGCGGCCTGGTCGGCTACCGCCTCCCGGAGGAGGTCGCCCGCCGCCGGGACGACCTGACGGCACGCGGCCACCGGTTCGCCACCCCGGCCGACGACGAACTGGTCGAGCTGATCGCGCTCGCCGGGACCCGCTTCCACGCCGACTGGGCCCGCGCCATCCGGGAAGCCTGCGCCGCGGGCCTCCCGCCGGACCGGATCGTCGTCGCCCGCGACCCCTCGGGCCGGCTGGCCGGCTGGGCGATGCACGGGACGTACGAGGCGGCCCTGGAGCGGTTCGGCCCGTTCGGGGTGCGGGAGGAACTGCGCGGCACCGGCCTCGGCAAGGTCCTGCTCCACCTGGTCCTGGAGCGGATGCGGGCGCGCGGAGCGCACGGCGCCTGGTTCCTGTGGACCGGCGAGGACTCCCCGGCGGGCCATCTGTACCGCGCGGCCGGCTTCACCACCACCCGGGTGTTCCGGGTGCTGCGCCACGAGGCCGCCCGGTGACGCCCCCCGGCCGCCCGGGCCGCCGTCACTTCGCGCTCGCGCTCTCCTCGGCGCTGCTCACCGCCGGCTGCGCCGCCCCGCACCGGGGCACCGGGCGGCCCGGCGACCCCATCGTCCTCACCCTGCTGTCCCACTACGCGAGCGGCACGCTCCACCGGGCCCTGAAGGGCCCCGTCGACGAGTGGAACGCCACCCACGACCGGGTCAAGGTGCGCACGAAGGCCGTCGAGTTCACCGACCTGCTGACCACCGTCATGGTCCGCCAGGCCGCCGGGCAGGGCGCCGACATCCTCCACCCGTACTGCCTGTGGAACGGCCAGCTCGTGCGGGCCGGCGTGCTGCGGCCCGCGCCGCCCGAACACGCCGAGCACATCCGGCGCGGCTACGGCCGGGCCGCCGTCGGCGCCGTGACGGTGGACGGCACCGTCTACGGCTATCCCACCGAGGCCCAGACCTACGCCCTCTACTACAACCGGCGGCTGCTGCGCGAGGCCGGTCTCGACGGCCCGCCCCGCACCTGGCCCGATCTGGAGGAGGCCGCCTACCGCACCACCCGGCGCGACCGGTACGGCAACCCCCTCGTCCAGGGCTTCGGACTGTCGGCCCACGACGACGCCACCACCGTCGGCCAGACCCTCGCCCTGCTGCACGCCGCCGGCGGGCGGTTCGTCGCCCCGGACGGCAGGTCCACCACCGTCGACTCGCCGGCCGGCCGCGCCGTGCTCGCCCTGGAGCACCGGCTGGTCGCCCGCGGCGCGAGTGCCCCCGCCGTCGACGTCTACCAGGCCTTCCCCTCCGGACGGGTGGCCATGGTGATCGGTGCTGGCTGGTGGACCGGGAGCCTCAGGCCCCTGATGGGCGGGGACTACCGCGACGTCGGGGTCGCGCCCGTGCCCCTCCCCGGGCCGCACGCCCGGCCCGCCACCCTCGCCACCGGCTTCATGCTCGGCGTCAACACGGCCAGCCGGCACCCGCGCGAGGCCTGGGAGTTCCTGCGCTGGCTCAACACCGACCGGGTGCGCGCACCGCGGGGCACGGCCACCCGGATGAGCGCCCTCCAGGTGTCCGCCGGCTCGCTCACCGCCCGCGCCGACGACATGCGCACGCTCCTCGGCACGGGCGCCGACCCCAATCTGCGCCCGTTCCTGGACGCGCTGGCCTACGCGGTACCGGAGCCGAACGTGCCGGGCGCGGCCCGGGCCAAGGCCCTGCTGCGCGAGAACATCGAGGCGCTGTGGACCGGCCGCCGGTCCGTCGACGAGGCGCTGCGCACCACCCGCCGCCAGGTCGACCAGGAGGTGTCCCGGTCATGGTGAACGTCCTGACACCGCCGACGCCCGAGCGGGCGCCCGCCCCGGGACCCCCCGCACCCGCCCGCGACGGCCGCCGCCGGGCCAGGCGCCGCCAGACGGCCGTCGCCTACCTCTTCCTGGCCCCGGCGCTGCTGTTCTTCGCGGTCTTCCTCGTCCTGCCGCTCGGCTTCGCCCTGCTGCTGTCGCTCTCCCACTGGACCGGGTTCGACCTCGGCGCCGTCGAACCGGCCGGCCTGGACAACTTCGGCGCGCTCTTCGCCGACGGGTCGACGTTCCTGGTGCCGGTCCTCACCAACACGCTGCTGTTCGCCCTGGGCACCGTCGCCCTGGCCGTCACCGGCTCGGTGCTCGTCGCCACCTGCGTCGACCGGCTGCGGTTCCAGGGGCTGTGGCGCACCCTGTACTTCCTGCCGATCGTCACCACCGTCGTCGCCGTCGGCAACGTCTGGAAGTACATGTACGAGCCGGGCGGCCTGGCCAACGGCGTCCTCAACGCCCTCGGCATCGCCTCGGTGGCGTTCCTCCAGGACCCGGACACCGCGCTGCCCTCGGTGGTGGTCGTCCAGGCCTGGGCCTCGCTCGGCTCGGCCATCCTCGTGCTGACCGCCGGGCTGAAGTCCATCCCCGCGTCGTACCACGAGGCCGCCGCGCTGGACGGCGCCGGCCCCGGCACCGTGTTCCGGCGGATCACCCTGCCGCTGCTGCGGCCGTCCCTGCTGTTCGTGTGCGTCACCCAGTTCCTCACCGGTCTCCAGTCCTTCGCGCTGATCACCGTGATGACCAGGGGCGGGCCGGGCGATGCGACCGACGTGGCCGCGCTGGAGATGTACCGGCGGGCCTTCGACTACGGCGACTGGGGCACCGCGAGCGCCGCCGCGTTCGTGCTGTTCGCGGTGGTCCTCGTGGTCACCCTGGCCCAGCTGTGGATCTTCCGGCGGGCGGGGGAGGACGCGTGACGCGCCGCGGTGTCCCGTGGCTGTCGTACCTCGTCGTGGCGGCCGGCGCCCTGCTCACGGTGGTGCCGTTCCTCGACATGGTGATGACGTCCTTCAAGGGACCCGGCGAGGCGGGCACGCTGCCGTACCGGTTCCTGCCGAAGGCGTTCGCCCTGTCCAACTACCGTGCGGCCGTCCACCAGCTGAACCTGCCGCTGCTCTTCCGCAACAGCGTCGTCGTCACCGCCGCGGTCACCGCGTCGGTGCTGCTCACCTCGTCGCTCGCGGGCTACGCGCTCGCCAAACTCCGCTTCCCCGGCCGGGACCTCGTCTTCCGGCTGGTGCTGTCGACCATGATGTTCCCCCCGTTCGTCTTCCTCATCCCGCACTTCCTGATCCTGGTCCACTGGCCGCTGGCGGGCGGCAACGACCTGCTCGGGCGCGGCGGCGCGGGCCTGACCGTCAGCATCGTGGCGCTCGCCGTGCCGTTCCTCGTCAACGGCTTCGGGATCTTCCTGACCCGCCAGTTCATGCTGTCCCTGCCCGACGAGGTGCTGGAGGCCGCCCGCATCGACGGCGCGGGCGAGTTCACGGTGTGGTGGCGGATCGTGGTCCCGCAGACGAGGCCGGTCCTGGTCACCCTCGGGCTGCTCACCGCCGTCGACGCCTGGAACGAGTACATCTGGGCGCTGCTCGTGTCGACCGCCAACCCGGACCTGATGACCCTGCCCGTCGGCATCCAGCTGCTGCGCGACCACGTCGACCCGGCCCGTACGATGCCGATCGTCATGGCCGGCCTCGTCCTGAGCGTCCTGCCGGTGCTGGTGCTGTTCCTGCTGCTGCAGAAGCACTACCTGCGCGGCGTCATGCTCAGCGGCCTCAAATAACGGTCCCGCCCCCCGCGCGTCACGGCCCGGACACACCACCGTCCGCGATCTCGACGGCGGCGCCCGGCGGTACCACCATGGGGAGCGGCCGAGGACGGAAGGAGCGCTTTCGCACATGAGCGTGACCGACGCGCCCCTGCGCGCCTTGGCCGTGGACGACGAACGCCCCGCGCTCGACGAACTGCTGTACCTGCTCGGCGAGGACCCGCGGGTCGGCACGGCCGTGCCCGCGCGGGCGGCGGGCGAGGCGCTGCGCCGGCTGAACGACGCCCTGACGCGGGACCCGGGCGGCCCGGAGGGCTTCGACGTCGTCTTCCTCGACATCGACATGCCCGGCCTGGGCGGCCTCGAACTGGCCCGCGCGCTGAGCGCCTTCGCCGCCCCGCCGCTGATCGTGTTCGTCACCGCCTACGAGGACTTCGCCGTGCGCGCCTTCGACCTCAAGGCGGTGGACTACCTGCTCAAACCGCTGCGCAAGGAGCGCTTCGCCGAGGCCGTACGACGCGTCGCCGAGTTGGTCCGGGCCGGTCAGGGACCCCGCCCGGCCGCGCCCCGGGCACCCGCGCCCGCCGCGTCCGGCCCCGTCGGTCACGTGCCCGTGGAACTGGGCGGGGTGACCCGGTTCGTGCCCCTCGCCGACATCACCCATGTCGAGGCCCAGGGCGACTACGCGCGGCTGCACACCGGTGAGGGCAGCCACCTGGTGCGGATCCCGCTGTCCACGCTGGAGGAGCAGTGGCGCGCGTACGGCTTCGTGCGCATCCACCGCAGCCGGCTCGTCGCCCTCGGCCGGATCGAGGAACTCCGCGTGGAGGGCGGCAACCTGACGGTCCGCATCGGCGACCGGACGCTCGCCGTGAGCCGCCGCAACGCCCGTGACCTGCGCGACCTGCTGACCGGCCGCGCGACGGGCCGGGCCCGCTGAGGCCGGCCCGGCCCCTGGTGCCGGAATCGGTCCATGGAGGCGGGTCACCTCACGCCGGCGGAGACGGACGGCCTCCCGGTGCTCCCCGCACGGCACCGCTCGTTCTCCGCCGGGACGGACTTCACGGGGCCCCGCGCCGAGGTCTTCCGCGGTTTCGCCGAACCCTCCGGGACACCGAGGAGCGTCTCGCCTGCCGCTCCCGCTTCGCCGAGCCGGACCGCCGCCTCGGCCTCGGGCGCCGCCCGGTGCCGTAACCGCCGCTCACAGCCGGACGCGCAGATGGCGGGGGCCGCGCAGCATGGCGTTCCGCCGGTACGGCGGCGGGTCCTCGACCAGATGGGCGGTCCCCAGCCGGGGCAACAGCGCGCCCAGCGCGGTCAGGGCCTCGATACGGGCGAGCGGTGCGCCGTAGCACAGGTGGACGCCGCTGCCGAAGCCCAGGTGTTCGTTGTCCGGGCGGTCGGGGACGAACCGGTCCGGCTCGGGGAAGCGCCGGGGATCGCGGTTGCCGGAGGCCAGCGCCAGCATCACGGAGGTGCCCGCGGGAATCGTGGTGCCGGCGACCTCGACGTCCACCAGAGGGACCCGCTCCCGCAGGTGCACCGGGGGCTCGTAGCGCAGCAACTCCTCCACCGCGAGCGGCAGCAGGCCGGGCTCCCGGTGCAACCGCTCGAGGTGGTCGCGCCCGCGCAGCAGGGTCAGCACGCCATTGGTGATCAGGTTGACCGTGGTCTCGTGCCCCGCGATGAGCAACAGCGCGGCGGTCACCGCAAGTTCGGGCGGCGTGAGCCGCAGCGGCTGACCGCTGACCGTCCCATCATGGGCGGCACGGCGCCCGCCCGCCACGCGGGCGGGACGGTGCCGCGGGGACTTCTCAGTCGGCGCCGGGCTGGACCAGCTTGAAGGCGAGCCGGGCACCGGCCCGGTGCACGGAGTGCCGCAGCCGCGCGGTGAGGGGGCGGGCCGTGGCCGCGGGCGCCCGGCCGGCCAGGCGGGGGAAGAGCGCTTCGGCGTTCGTACGGTTGACGGCGGTCAGGGTGCCCGGGTCGACGTGGGTGTCCAGACCGGCCGCGAAGTACTGCCCGGCGGTGGTGGGCGCGAACGGCCAGTCGCTGCCGAACAGCACGTGCCCGGGGCGGGCGAAGCCCAGCAGGGTGGGCAGGGCCGCCGGGCTGGAGGACAGCGCGGTGTCGAAGTAGAAGGACCGGAAGTCCTCCAGCACGTCCAGCGGGCAGCGCCCGGTCTCGTTCGCGATGGTGACCGCCATGCGGTGGGAGGCGTACGGCACGAAGCCGCCGCCGTGGCTCAGCACGAACCGGATGTTCGGGCAGTCGCGCACGATGCCGCCCCGCACCAGGAGGTAGGCGGCGCGGGTGGTGTCGAGCAGGAAGTCCGCGGCGAACGGCGGGATGTCCTTGATCGCGGGCGCCGGCAGCTCGGCCGGGTGGACGAACACCACGGCACCGTGCTCGTCCAGGCACCGCCACAGCGCGTCCTGGCCGGGCGCGCCGAGGTAGACGCCCTGGGTGTTGGCGAGCAGGGTGACCCCGTCGGCACCCAGCGACAGCAGGGCCCGGCGGGCCTCGTTCACGGCGGCGTCGGCGTCCGGCATGGGCAGGGTGGCGAACCAGCCGAAACGGCCGGGGTGGTCGGCGGCCAGGGCGGCGGAGAAGTCGTTGAGCCGCCGGGCCAGGCCGGCGGCCTCGGCCGGGTCGCTCAGGAACCCGGTGCCGGGCGTGGAGACGGACACCACGGCCGTGGCGGTGCCCAGCTGGTCCATGGACTCCAGCGCCGCGTGCGGACTCCAGTCGGGCAGGGCGCGGCCACCCGCCTCGGCGATGCCCGCCTGGGCGAGCAGGGCGCCGTAGAAGGGCGGTGTGACGTGCTGGTGGACGTCGATCCGGCGAAGTGCGGCGGGCATGCGGTGACCTGCTGACTCTCTCTCGGGGATGGATTTCCGGACGGCACCGGCGGGCGGGCGGTTGTCAGCCGTTCGTCACCGCCACCGGCCCGCGGGCCGGTGCGCGCTCCTGCCGGTGCGACCGGCGCCGGCGGCGGGCGCGGTGGCCGGGGCGCCGGACGGCGCCCGTCGGCCGGGGTCCGGGGAGGTGCCGTAACCGGTGGGGACGTCCGGGCGGGCAGGCGGGTCCGGGATGCGCGCACCGGGGAGGGCCGGGCCGCGGGGCGGTCGCGGCGGGTGGCCGGCCGGCCGGGGTCATCGCACGCACCCCGCCGCCATGCGGATGCCCGTCTCGTACACCTGCCGGGCGTGGAACTGGAACAGCGCGACCAGGTCGATGCTGTCCCCGTTGAACTCCCGCTGGACGAACAGTCCGTCGGCGCCCGCGATGGCATAGGTGGTGAGGAGGCGCACCGCGTCGTCGTCCAGGTGCGGCAGCACGAAGCGGACGACTTGCTCGATCCGCTGCCGGGCGATGTCGCGGACCTGGAAGAACACCGCCCGGCTGCGCGGCTCCTCGGGCCGCCGCTCCAGGGCGAGCATGAGGCCGAGGCGCAGGAAGTCCGGCTCGTTCACCAGGGACCTGGCCACGTTCGCGGCCATGATCACGACTCGGTCCAGGGGAGTGCCGGCCTCCTCGCCCGGCAGCTCGACGGCCGCGAGCCAGGTCTCGAAGCTGCGCTCGATGACCGCGGTGATCAGGTCGTCCTTGTCCCGGAAGTGCCAGTAGATGGAGCTGGCCGGGAGCCCGCAGCGGGAGCTGACCGCGGCGATGGACGTGCCCTCGTAGCCGCGTTCGCCCGCGATGGCCACCGCCGCGTCGAGGATCCGCTGCCGCGACTCCACGCCGTTGGCACGTTTCTTGCCCGCCGTCCGCGGCCCGGTCATGCGGAAGCCCCTTGCGTCGACCCGCTCTCGCCTCTGTCGGGCGCGAGCTTACCGTAGCGCCTGCTCCAATTGGAGCACCCATTACAGCAAGCCGCCGGAAAGAGGGCGCGCGGATGCGGCTCCGTACGGTGACGACAGGAGCCGGCGTTCTTCGGGGGTTCGCGCGGGCGCGGCCCTCGCCGCCGCGTTCAACCGCGCGGGGGGGGGGGGGACCGGGAGAGCCGTCCCCACACCCAACAACCTCCCCGCCGACAACGTGGTGGTAGTGTTCAACGCCTGGCCCAGCTCCCCCCCCCCCTCCTCCCCCCCCCCCCCCCCCCCCCCCCCCCCCCCCCCCCCCCCCCCCCCCCCCCCCCCCCCCCGCGGCAACTTCAACCGAACTGATTTATGGGGGATTCGACCGGAGCGGTCAGTCCTCGACCCATCCGTGGCTCTCGCCGGACTTCACCAGCGCGGCGCGGATCGCGAGGATCTGCGCGGCGGTCAGCGAGGGGTCGGCGTCCAGCAGGAGTTCCGTCACCTCGCTTCGGTACTCCGCGGCGCTGAGCACGTCGCACATCGGATGGCCGGACTCGTCCAGCACCACCGACCGCGGTGCCGAGGCCGGCCGCCGGGGCGGGCCGGGGTCGACTCCCTCGGCGAGCCGGATGTTCGACGCCTTCGGTCCCCGCTCGCCATTCTCCACGTCGAACTCCACGACCAGCCCCGAACGCAGGTACTCCTCGGGGATCAGCGAATCGTTCACGTGCAGGAAGACGTCCTCTCCGCCGCCCTCCGGCGCGACGAACCCGTAACCACGCGCACTGTCGAACCGGACGACACGACCCGCGACCATGCGGACCCCCCAACTCCTCGACACCACAGACCACCCGGGACCCGTCCCCGGAAACTCCGTACGGATGGTAGCCGTGTCCGGCCGCCGCGCGGTGGGTTTTTTCCGTCGGGCATGATCAGGGGCATGGCGCACGCACACCTGCCGACCACCGAGGCCGCCGTCACCGCGATACGCCAGATCGCGGAGGAACGCGGCCTGTCCATGTCGGTCACCGACGACATCGGAGCGGACCGGACGTCGCGTCGCACGTCGGCCGCGCCCTTCGCGGTGCTCGATCCCGACGGCTCCCTCCCGCACGAGGCGTTCGTCGACCTCGCGGGACCGCCGTCGGTGAGCGTCCGGCTCTTCCCCGAGGACGACGCGAAGATCACCGTGGAGGGCGTGGAGTTCCACGACGTCCCCCGCGACGCGGTCCCCCCGTTCCTCCGCTCCGTCTACGGCGGTCTGGCCTTCACCAAGGGCCGGCTGTTTCCCCCCGGCCACTGGCTGGTCGTGCCGCTGCCCGGCGACGAGACGTACAGGGAACCGGTCCCGGGCCCCGCCCTGACCCCCTGGCTGTCGGCCCGCACCCGTCGCTAGCGCGCCACCGGGCCGGGCGTGGCGCGTCGACGGGAGCCGGCCGCGCCGGTCCCCTCCCCGTCGTCCCCGTTCAGGCCGTCGCGGTGAAGCCGTGCCGGGCGGCCAGGCGTCGGAGGGAGGCGATGCCGGGTATGCCGTCGGCGGCGGTGCCGGTGTAGGAGCCGCCGGCCTTGCTGCGCTGCCAGGCCGCGTACGCCGAGACCGTCTTGGAGCCGAAGGAACCGTCGGCGTACTTGCGCTGGAGGAGGCCCTCGGCGACGAGGGCGTTCTCCAGGATGCGGACCTCGGCCCGGTGGGTGGTGTGTCCGTCCGGGGCCGGCACGTCCTTCCGCGCGGCGGCGACCAGGTGGGCGACGCTGACCTTCGGCTTGCCCGGCCTCGGCGGCGTGGGGCCGGACCGGTGCAGCACCTTGGCGGTGTCGATCGCCCCCGGATCGCCGTGGTCGTTGCCCGGGACGTCGACGTGCCCGAAGTGGCCGCCCTCGGACCGCCACACGGACCGCGACCGGGACTTGCCCGGCCCCGGGTACGCCGCCGGCCGTCCGGCCGGGAACACGTCCGGCACGCCCCAGGAGCGGACCGCGGCCAGGATCTTCCGCCAGCCCGGCTTCTGCGCCGGATCCCAGCCGGTGGTCCAGGGCTTGCGGGCGCGGCCGAGGACCTCGATCTGGACGCACACCCTGCCCTCGCGGTTGGTCCGCCGGGCACCGTCGTTGCGCAGGGCCCGGGCGCTCAGGTGGAGCGGTCCGAACTGACCGATCCGGTCGGTCACCGGGCAGTAGATCAGTTGCGGCTCGGCGGCCACGAGCATCAGGTACGACCCGACGGACTCCAGGTACCTGCCCCCGGCCGGGGACTCGGTGGTGTGGTGCACGACCCGGGGCGGATTGCCGGGGGTGTCCATCGCCCCGCCGATGACGCCGTCGCCGAGCCGGATCGCGCCGGGGATCCACCTGGTGCCGGCAAGGCCGTGCACCGGCTCGCCGGCGAGGGGCGCATCGTCGGTGGCGGGGTGGCCGTCGCCGGGTCGGGGCTCCGGGTCCGGGTCGCGGATGACGAACGGCTCGGCGCCCACCGGCTCGTACCAGTCGAGGTCGCCGTCCTCGCGCAGCACGAAGACCGACCCGGGGCGGCGCGGGTGCCGGACGGCGGCACACGGCGTGGTCCCGAGGGCGGCTGTGGCGAGCGCCTCGTCGACGTGGGCCCGGCTCACCTCGCCGCAGTAGGTGACGGATCCGCCGGGGTGGACGACGGCAGCGTGAAAGGCGGTCATGGCGCTCCTCGTGGGGCGTGGAGTCGTGGATGGCGTCGAGGCGCTCGCGCGGCACGGCGCGGGGACGGGCGCCGGAGAGAGCCGGCCCCGGGAATGCGCGGCCGCGGCACGAGGTGTTCGAAAACGGCGTGGCCCTCGTGGTGCCGAAGGATCGCCTGAGGCCGCGGGCGCACACCTCAGGCGTGTGGGAAGAGCCGCGGGGACTAGGTGGGGAAGGGCTGAAGCCGCGACTGTTCGGTGTGTCCGGTGCGCAGGGGAACGAGGTCGCGCAGTGAGGCGGAGGGTTCCAGCCCCAATTCCTCCCGCAGGACGCGGCGGCATTGTTCGAATTGGCGCAGTGCCGCGCCCCTATTACCGGCAGCCAAATGCGCCTTGATGAGCGCGCGGTGGGCGCTTTCCCGCAAGGGCTCGCTCCGTACGGCGGCGAGTCCGGCGGCGACGGCTTCGCCGTGGCGCCGAGCCGACGTCAGCCGCTCGGTCATCGCTTCCAAGGCGTAAAGCCGCAGCTGACGGTATTGCTCCTGCTCGATCATCATCCAGTCGTTTTCCGGCCATTCCGGCAGGAGGTCCACCGACAGGTCCGCCAGCGTCTGCATGGTGAGGATGTCGTCGCACGGGCGTGAGCTGTCGAGCAGCCGGTGCGCGCGAGCCATCGCCTCGTGCAGGTCAACGACGATGTGCTGGGAGAGGGCCAGCTCGCGCGCGGTCGCGTCGATGATGGGGTGGCCCGTGCGTGCCGCTCGCCACAGAGACGATCGCAGGCTCGCGTTGGCGCGTGACGCCGTGACGTCCGGCCAGAGGATTCCGGCCACATAGGCACGGGACCGCGGCATCCCCTGTAAAGCCAGGAATGCGACGAGGCGCTGGGTGCCGGAGCACACCGGAATGCGTGCATGGTCAACCGCGAGAGTGAAGCCCTTGAGCAGCCTCAACGTAATGAGATGTGATTGTCCGTTCATCGACGCCCCCGTACCGATGCGGGTGATCTTCATTCGGATCATCGGCTTCTCGAAGCTATGTTAAGGGGAAGTTATGACCGCAGGGTCGAGAATTATCAGGACGGCGTCTCCGAGGGAACAACGGAACGTCGCCAAAACGTCACCGCTCCTGTTCCAGCAGCTCATCGAGCCAGTTCCGCAGCGCCAGGAAGACGTCGACGGTCTGGTCCGCCGCCGCGGGAGGCTGCTGCTCTCCGTCGACGATCCGGATGATGCGCGCGCGGAAGCCGTCCGGCCTGTCGCCTTCCACCCACACCCGGAGGATGAGGACGCCGGACCGCCTTGAAGGGGTCTCCATGGGAGACCGAGTGTTCCGCACGGGTGTCACCCCGGCGTCGTCGCTCCGTGTCCGGCGGCGTCACGGCACGCGGCGAGGACGCGGGGGTGACGCCGCCGCGACGGGCGGATCGCGGACGGATCACAGGGCAGCCTGCATCGTTGCGGCACACAGGGGCGGCACGGGCCGGGCCAAGGGGGTTCCGCATGGGTGACTTCGGTGTGATCGCCGATGTCTCGTCGGTCGTCGTGAGCACGCTGACGAGGGCCCTGCGCGGGCTCAGCCAGGTGGAGCCGCCGATCGCGGAACTGAACGACCTCTCCGAGACGGTGCAGACACCGCCCCCGAAACTCACCGTGTTCCTCTACGAGATCGCCGAGGATCCCACCTCGCGCAACCGGCCACCGGTGCGCTCCCGGCCGCCCGAACCGCCGGCCGTCCGCAAACCGCCGATGGCCTTGCTGCTGCGCTACCTGATCACTCCCTGGGGCGGCGACCAGGAGACCCAGCAGCGGATGCTCGGACGCGCCCTGCAGACCTTCTACGACGACGCGATCCTGGACGGCGCGCAGCTCTCCGGCGGCCTGGCCGGCGGCGTCGACTCGCTGCACCTCACCCTGACACCGCTGACCCTCGACCAGAAGTCCTGGGTCTGGTACGCGATCCAGAAGCCGTACCGGCTCTCGCTGAACTACGAGGTCCGCGTCGTCAACCTGGACTCCGCGGTGGAGACGGCGGTGCGGCCGGTGCGGAGCCGGACCGTCGAGGGGACGGCGACGCGATGAGCGCCTTCCTGCCCCTCGCCCGGTCGACGCTCTACAGCCCTGTCTGGCTGGTGCCGTACGACGACTACGCGCGGCGGGTGCGCGCCGCGGGCGTGGACGTCCGCCTCGAACGGTTCGACGAGGCCGGCGGCTGGCTGCCGCTGGACGACAGGGCGGTGCGCACTCCCAGCGGATCCCTCGCCTTCCCGGGGCTCGGCAGGCGGGCCGAGCCGTGGGCGGCCCGGCCGGAGCGCCACCGGGTCCGCTTCGCGGCCGCCGGCTACCAGCCGCTGTACCCGGCCGACGGCCGGCCGTTCTCGGCGAACCTCCTGGGCGTCGAGTTCCTTGTCCACCCGTACGACGACACCCATCCGCCCGCCGCGGAGGTCTCGCCGCGGCTGGTCCGGCTGCTGCCGGCGGCCTCCTTCCCGTACCCGCCGGGCGCACGCACCGTCCACGGCCTCGTGCGCGACGCCGCAGGCCGGGCGCCGGTCGCGAACGCGCTCGTCGAGGCCGAGGGGCGCACCGGCCAGGACCTGACCCCGTGGCACGAACGCACGCTCACCGACGCCCGGGGGACGTTCCGGCTGGCCCTGCGCTGGGAGGGCGAGAGAGCCGCCGAGCACGCGGTCGAGGAGACGTTCCGCCTGAAGGCCACCGAGCGGCCGGGCCGGACCGGGGCGCTCTTGGTGCACCTGCCCCAGGACGCGGGGCGTCAGCACGTCATCGAGATCCGTGAGCAGTGAGGAGCCCATGTCATGGCCGAGTATCTGAGCCCCGGGGTCTATATCGAGGAGATCGACGCGGGGCCGCGGCCGATCGCGGGGGTGAGCACCAGCACCGCCGGGATGGTCGGCGTCACCGCCCGCGGACCGTACACCGGCAAGCCCAAACTGGTGACGAACTTCCTGGAGTTCCAGAACACCTTCGGCGGCTTCCTGCCCGAGCCGGAGGCGGCCGTGCGGGACGCGTGGGCGGACAACCCCTCCGAAGGCGGCCGCTGGTGGCTGTTCCCGCTGGCCGTCAAGGGCTTCTTCGACAACGGCGGCCGGCGGCTGTACGTCAAGCGGGTCGCCGCCGAACGGGCCACGCCCGCCTCGGGTGTGCTCGGCCAGGGCCTGGTGAGCCCGATCGCCACCGACGCCGCGCGCGGCGCGACCAGCCTGCACCTGGGCCACCTGGTCGGCTTCACCGGCGTCGGACAGCAGATCCAGATCTTCCGCGGCGACGACCAGCAGGCCGTCCACACCACCACCGTCTCCGGCTACGACATGGCCAAGCGCCGCATCACGCTGGGCGCCGCCCTGCCCGCCGAGGTCAGGACGGCCCGGGGCGACTACGTCCAGGTCGGGGAGCGCGGCACCGAGCAGACGCTGCGGCTGTCGGCCAACAGCCCCGGTGCCTGGGGCCGGGGGGTCCAGGTGCGGGTCCAGCCGCTGGTCGGCGCCGCGCTGCCGGTGCTGTCCGACCCGCAGGAAGGCCCGCTGTTCGTCACCCGGCTCGTCGCGGACGCGGCCGCCGACAGCGGGACGGTCGAGGTGGCCGCTGCGCCCGGCCTCGACCCGGACGACCTGCCCGCCGACGTCTGGGCCCAGATCGGCCCCGACCGGTACAAGGCCGAGGTGGGCCGGCCCGCGGACGGCAAGGTCACCCTGACCCTCCCGGCGGGCACCGGCCACCCGGCGTGGGACACCGGGCTCACCGTGCGCCGGGTGCGCCGGGGCAACCTCGCGGCGGGGCGCACCCTCAGGATCGGCGGCGCGAGCCGGCTGTACGAGGGAGCGGTCGTCCAGCTCGACGACGGCACGGCCTTGACCGCCGTGAGCGTGCAGACGGTCGCCGGTGACGCCGTCACCCTCGACCGCGACGTACCGGGGACCTTCTTCGAGACCGACCGGGTCCATCTGATCGAGGCGGAGGTCAGCACCCGCTTCACCGACCCGGGCGGCGCCACCGTCACCGAGACGTTCCCGGGGCTGCGGCTCACCGGCGACACCCCGTCGAACCTGGTGACCGCCCTGGCCGCCCGGTCGCAACTGGTCCGCGCCACCGCCCTGCCGGGCATCTCCACCGACCCCGCCAGGTTCCCGGTGCCCGCGATCGGTTCCTGGCTGACACTGGCGGACGGCGACGACGCGTACGCGTCCCTGAGCGTCGCCGACTTCGTCGGCACCGACGGCGGCAGCGGGCGGCGCACCGGAATCGTCGCGCTGGAGGACATCGACGAGGTCGCGGTCTGCGCGGTGCCCGGCATGTGGTCCGGCACGGTCGAATCGAGCCTGGTCACCCACTGCGAACTGCTCAAGGACCGGTTCGCGATCCTCGACCCGCGCGACGGCCTGGACCTGGAGGGGATCCAGGCGTTCCGCGAGCCGTTCGACACCAGGTACGCGGCGCTGTACTACCCGTGGCTGGTCACCCGCGACCCGTCCAGCGGCCGCGACGTGGCGGTTCCGCCGTCGGGCCACATGGCCGGCGTCTACGCCCGGGTGGACGTGGAGCGGGGCGTGCACAAGGCACCCGCCAACGTGGTCGTCCGGGGCATCCGGCAGACCGACGGATTCGCCCAGGACATCACCCGGCGCCACCAGGACCTGCTGAACCCCAGGGGGATCAACGCGCTGCGGTTCTTCCCGGGCCTCGGCCACCGGGTGTGGGGCGCGCGCACGCTCTCCTCGGACACCTCGTGGAAGTACGTCAACGTACGGCGGCTCTTCCTCTACCTGGAGGAGTCGATCGACGAGGGCACCCAGTGGGTGGTCTTCGAACCCAACGACGAGTCGCTGTGGGCCCTGGTCCGCCAGACCATCACCAACTTCCTCACCACGGTGTGGCGCAGCGGCGCGCTCGCCGGGACCACCGCCGACGAGGCGTTCTTCGTCGCCTGCGACCGCACCACGATGACCGAGGACGACCTCGCCAACGGCCGTCTCATCTGCGTCGTCGGCGTCGCGCCGGTCTTCCCCGCCGAGTTCGTGATCTTCCGGATCCAGCAGAAGACCCGCGAGACCCAGCTCGCCTGAGCATCCGACCGAGGACTGAGGAGGGGCCGCCATGCCGCCCGTGACCAGGGACGATCCATACGCGTCCTACAACTTCCAGATCATCGTGACCAACGTCAGCGACGACGGCGTCGCGGTGAGCGGGTCCTTCACCGAGGCCAGCGGCCTGGAGCTGGAGATCCCGCCGATCGAGTACCGCAACGGCAGCGAGGACATCACCGTCCGCAAGATCCCGGGGCTCAAGAAGTACACCAACCTCACCTTCAAGCGCGGCATCACCGGCCATGCCGGCTTCTGGAACTGGGTGGTCGAGGCGCTCAACGGCAAGGTCCGGCGCACCTCCGGCTCGATCGTGCTCCTCGACGAGAACCGCCAGGAGGCCATGCGCTGGAACTTCGACCGCGGCTGGCCGACCAAGTACACCGGCCCGACCCTGAGCGCCACCAAGAACGAGATCGCCATGGAGACGCTCGTCCTCGCGGTCGAGAAGCTGGAGATCGACGTCTGACATGACCAGTGAAGCGCTTCCCGGCGTGTCCCTGACGCTCGCGCCGCGCGGGGCCGGGGTGGAGCCGCTGCGCACCGACGTGGCGGCGTTCCTCGGCCGGCTCCGCCGGGGACCGGTCGGTGCTCCGGTGCGGGTGGAGAGCTGGAACGACGTCCTGGGCGCCTTCGGTCCCCCCGCGGGCCCGCGGGGCAGGGCGGAACCGCCGGACGGCGCCTTCGCCACCCCCTACGCGCTGCGCGGCTTCTTCGAGAACGGCGGCCGCACGGCCTGGGTGATCCGCGTGTCCGGGCCGGCCACCACGGCGTGGACACGGTGGACGGTCGGTCCGCTGAGCGGGTTCCCCGCCACGCGCTACCGGGTGGTCGCCACCAGCCCGGGCACCTGGGCCAACGGCGTACGGGTCGCCATCCGCCACCGGGCCAGCACGGTCGCCGGTCCTGCGACGGTCGGCGTACGGGTCACCGTGCCCGGTGAGCCGCCCGAGGCGTTCCCCGGCCTGCCGCTCGCCGAGGCGGCGGACCGGCTGACCGCATCCCGCTTCGTCCGGCTGCTCCCGGACGGGCCCCCGCCGCCGCCCGGACGGCCCGGCCCGATCTCGACGTCCTGGGACCTGACACTCGCCGGCGGCACCGAAACCGCGCCGGCCCGCGACGCCTACGAGGACGCCGTGGCCGCGCAGGCCGACCTCCCCGAACCGGCGCTGGTGGCGCTGCCGGACCTCGGCACGGACCTGTCCGGGAGCGCGCACACCGACGTGGTGCTCGGACTGCTGCGCAGCGTCGCCCCGGCGCACGACCGGCTGGCCGTCCTGGACGTACCGCCCCGGCTGGCCTCCGTGGACGAGGTGGTCGGCTGGGTGGGGTCGCTCACGGCGACGGGCGACGACGGGCTCCTCGACTGCGCGGCCGTCTACCACCCGGCGCTGCGCGTCCCCGGCCGGCACGGGCCGCGCACCGTCCCCGCCTCCGGGCACGTCCTCGGTGTCATCGCCCGCCTGGACGGCGAACGCGGGGCGCACCACACGCCCGCCAACGCCGTCATCCTGGAGGCGGTCGACCTGGCGGACGAGATTCCCGAGCCGCAGCAGGCGCGGCTGTTCGACGCGGGCGTCGACCTGGTGCGGTGCACCCGCGGGCGGGGTCTGACGGTGTGGGGCGGGCGCACCCTGTCCGCCGACCCCCGCACCCGGCACATCGCCCACCGCCGCCTCGTGCACCTCCTGGTGCGCGCCATCCGCAGGGTGGCGAGCCCGCTGGTGTTCGACGTCAACTCACCCGAGCTGCGGCTGACGCTGGTGCGGGCCGTCACCTCGGTGCTGCTGTCCGCCTTCCGGGCCGGGGCGCTCGCCGGGGCCCGGCCCGAGCAGGCGTTCCGGGTGGTGTGCGACGACACCGACAACCCGCCCGAGCAGGACCCCGGGGACATCGTCTGCGAGATCGAGGTCGCCCCGGCCGCCCCCATGGAGTTCATCCGGCTGCGCCTGGTGCTCGGCCAGGACCGAGGTCTGGAGGTGATCGAGGCATGAACGAGGACCCGCTGCCGAAGTACCGGTTCCTGGTCACCCTCGACCCCGGCGACGCGTATCTGCCCCCCGCGCAGGCGCTGTTGCTGCCGCTGGTCGCGTCCGGTGCCTTCCAGGAGGTCACCGGCCTCGGCGCGCAGCTGGAGGTGACGAGCTATCCGGAGGGCGGCCGCAACGACTCGGTGCACCAGCTGCCGCTGCGCCACTCGTGGAACCGGATCACCCTCAAGCGGGGTGTGGTGCGCGATCCGGGCCTGTGGGCCTGGTACCAGGCCGGGCTCGCCGACTCGCTGGGCGCCCGCCGGGACGGCGCGGTGATCGTCCTCGGCCCGGACGGGGTGCCCGGCGCGGCCTGGGCGTTCCACGGCGGTCTCGCCGCCAAGTGGACGGGCCCGGATCTGCACGCGGAGCAGAACGCGATCGCCGTCGAGTCGCTGGAGATCGCCCACGAGGGGCTGGACAAGGTCATGCAGGACGCCGCGGCGAGTGGCTTGCCGCGGCCGAACCGAGGGAGGTGACCGTCGTGCCGAAGGTGACCATTCACCAGCTCGAAGTGCGGTTCCAGGTGGACGGTGACGACGGTGCCGTGTTCACCCGCCTGTTCAACCAGCACATCCAGGCGTGGTCGAAGCTGTACGAGGACGCCTGCGCCCGCGCCGCGCACACCCGGGCCGAACGCCGCTTCGGCGACGGGGAGGGCCCGGCATGAGCGTGACGCCCGTGTCCTTCGCCCGCCAGGGCGCGGCCCAGGCCCGGCTGGAGATCGTCCGGCCGGTGATCGCCGACGAGCGGCGGCGGCGGATCCCGCTGCGGTTCAACCCCACCGACTACAAGCTGAGCAAGAGCAACACCTTCGCCGAGATCACCATCCCGGGCCTGGAGACCCCGCCGCTGCAGTACGTGCGCGGCGGCACCGAGACCCTCACCGTCCAGGCGCTCGTCGACACCTCCGACACCCTGGAGAACGTACGCAAGCTCTACGTCGACGCGCTGCGCGACCTGCTGCGGCCGGACAGCCGCGAACACGCGCCGCCCGTCGTGCGGTTCGTGTGGGACGAGGAGGTCTTCACCGGCGTCGTGGAGAAGCTGGACGTCAACTACCAGCTGTTCCGCCCGGACGGCGTGCCGCTGCGGGCCATGCTGGACCTCTCGCTCAAGGAGTTCCGCACCGCCGCGGTGCAGACCGCCGCCACCCCGCGCTCCTCGCCCACGGTGGAGAAGAGCTATGTGGTGCGCCGCGGCGACACGCTCAGCTCCATCGCCGGCGCGCTGTACCGGCGGCCCGACGCCTGGCGGGAGCTGGCGCGTGCCAACGGCATCACCGATCCACGGGACCTGCGACCGGGCCGGGTGCTGACCGTGCCCCGGCTGCCGTGAGGAGCGCGCGATGAGCACTCCCACCCCCGAGACCGCGCCGCCCGACCGGTACGCGCCCGAGTTCGAGGTGCGCATCGAGGGCCTGGAGATGGACCCGTCCACCAAGAACGACATCATCGACATCAAGGTGAACCGGGACATCGACGAGATGTCCGGCTTCGACCTGACCCTCAACAACTGGGACGACGCGGGCCTGCGGTTCAAGCACAGCGACTCGCCGGCCTTCCGGCTCGGCGGCCGGGTCTCGGTGCGGCTCGGCTACGCCGACAAGCTGCTCACCGTCGCCACCGGGACCATCTCCACGCTCAGCCCGAAGTTCACCGACAGCGCCTCGCCCACCGTCCAGGTCAGTGGCGTGGACGGGCTGCTGCGGCTCAAGGACCGCAAGCCCGCCGGGGACGAGACCAAGATCTACCGCAATCAGCCCGACTGGCGGATCGCCGAGCAGATCGCCCAGCGCAACCACCTGCGGGCCGAGGTCACCCGGGAGGGGCCCACGCACGACCTGGTGGTGCAGAAGAACCAGGACGACGCGACGTTCCTGCTGGAGCGGGCCAAGCGGCTGGACTTCGACTGCTACATCCTGCCGGACCCCGGGACCGGTGAGGACACGCTCCACTTCATCAAGCCGACCGACGGCCGCGACGGACGCCCCATCCGGGTGTACCGGCTGGCCTACGCGCCGGGGCTGTCCACCGGCCCCGCCGCCCAGCCCGAGGGGCTGATCCCCAACCTGCTGGAGTTCACCCCGACCCTGACCGTGTCCCAGCAGGTCAGCAAGGTCACCGTGCGGGGCTGGGACCCGCGTGCCAAACAGCCCATCGCGTTCACCGCGACCGCGGAGAACCTGCCGGCCGGACAGAGCACCGCCGACGGGCAGAGCGGGCCGCAGGTCGCCGAGTCCACCCTGCAAGGGCGCCAGGAGGTGCTGGTCGACGCGCCGGTCGGCAGCGACCAGGAGGCCCGCGAACTGGCGATCAGCCTGCTGCGCGAGCGGGCGTACGAGTTCATCACCGCCACCGGCAAGGTGGCGGGCCTGCCCGAGCTGCGGCCCGGCGACAACCTGGAGATCCACGGCCTCGGACGCCGCTTCTCCGGCATGTACTTCGTCAAACGCGTCGAGCACACCCTCAACACCAGTGGGTTCTTCACCCAGTTCACCGGCCGGCGGATCCACCAGGGGGACCAGTGACCATCAGGACCACACCGCGGGCCCGCAGCACCGACAAGCGGTACTACGGCGTCGTCTCGGCGATCGTCGTGGAGAACGACGGCGACGACGAGGGCCGGGTGAAGGTGAGATTCCCCTGGTTCGACGACGTCACGGTCACCGACTGGATCCGCGTCAGCCAGCCGTACGCGGGCAACGGCTACGGCTCGGTGTTCGTGCCCGAGAAGGGCGACGAGGTCCTGGTGGCCTTCGTCCACGGGGACATGCGGTACCCGATCGTGCTCGGCGGCCTCTACAACGGCGAGGACAAGCCGCCGGCCGCCCGCACCCAGGGCCGCGACCGGAAGACGATCCGGACCAGGCACGGGCACGAGGTGCTCTTCGACGACACGCCGGACCGGGCCGCCGTGCGGATCACCTCGGCCGCCGGGCACGTGGTGGAGCTGGACGACCGGGGCAAGGCGATCCGGATCACCGCCGCCGAGGGCGGCAGCGTCACCGTGACCGCGCAGGGGGAGGTCACCCTGAAGGCGCCCAAGGTGACCGTCGACTCGCCCTCCATCGACCTCGGCGGCGGCGCCACCGAGCCCCTGGTGCTGGGCAACGCGCTGCTCCAGGCGTTCAACACCCACACCCACCCGTCGCCCACCGGGCCCACCGGCCCGCCGGCCCCGCCGCTCACCCCCGCCGTGCTGGCCAGGAAGGCGAGGACGGCATGAGCGAGGAGTTCCTCGGCACCGGCTGGCGCTTCCCGATCCTGCCCGACGCCTCCGGGCGCCTCGGGTACGCCGTCGGTGAGGAGAGCATCGAGCACTGCCTGCGGGCGCTGCTGCTCACCGGCACCGGCGAGCGGGTCATGCGGCCCGGCCTCGGCACCCGCGCCCACGAGCTGGTGTTCGCGCCCGGCAGCGTGCAGAACCTGCGCGACCTGGAGCAGTCGATCGCCGCCGCCGTCCGCGACCACGAGCCGAGGGTGGAGCTCGACGAGGTCCGCGCCGAGACCGACCCGGCCGACGAGGGGCGCGTCACCGTCTCGGTCGTCTACCGCGTCCGGCGCAGCAACACCAAGGCGAACCTCGTCTTCCCGTTCTACGCCGGGCTCACCGGCCCCACCGGTTCCCCGGGAGGGACCTCATGACCCTGCCCGTGCCCAAGCTGGACGACCTCACCTGGGCCGACATGATGGCGGCCGTCCGCCGCCGCATCCCCGCCGAGTCGGACGGCAGCTGGACGCTCCACGCGCCCGTCGACCCCGGCGTCACCCTCCTCGAACTCTTCGCCTACCTCCTGGAACAGCGGCTGTACTGGCTCGACCAGGTGCCCGACGCGCTCGTGGTCGCCCTGCTGCGCCTGCTCGGCCTGGACCCCCCGCGCCCCGCCCGGCCCGCCGCCACCGTGCTGGGCGTCGCGGCCCGTCAAAACGGTACCGCCGTGCCGGTCGTCCCGGCCGGAACGGCGCTCACCCGTGACCCGGCGGGACGGATCCTCTTCACCCTCGACGACGACGTGGCCGTCTTCCCGCTCGCCGAGGACGGCCGGGTCACCGTATGGACCGGCCGCGACCGCACGGCGGACCTGCGCGCCCGCCGGGGCGTCCCGCTGCTCGCCGCCGACGGGACCCCGGCCGAGGCCCGGTTCACCCTGCCGCTCACCGGGGCGCACCCCGCGCCCGGCCCGCTCAGCCTGCTGTTCGAGCTGGACGCGCCCGCCGCGTCCGGACCGGCCTGGCTGCCCGACGCGGTCGCCGGCGTCCCGCCGCCCGCCGAGCTGACCTGGTCCTGGTTCCGGCCCGGGACCGATGCCCGCGGTCCGTTCGAGAAGGTCGAGGACGGCACGGCGGGGCTCAGACGGTCCGGGATCGTGCGCCTGCACCCGCCCACGGGCTGGACCACCCGGGACCGCGGGATCCTGGTGTCCACCCCGGCCGCGACCCACGCCGCCCCGCCGCGCCTGCTCCGGCTCGCCGTCAACGTGTCCGCCGCGCACCACCGCCGGCGGCACACCGCGAGCGGCGGCGAACTCCAGGAGCAGGTCGACGCCTGGCTCAAGCTGCCCGGCCGGCGCCTCGTGCTGCCCGAGGCCGCCGAACGCCTGCTGGAGGCGAGCCTGCGGCTCGGCGGACAGGAGTGGCGGGCCGCGCCCGACCTCACCTTCGGCGGGCCCGCCGACCGGGTCTTCGTACTCGACCGGACCGAGGGCTCGCTGGTGTTCGGCGACGGGCTCACCGGCCGCATCCCCCACCCGGGCCAGGAGGCGAGCGCCGAGTACACGACCGGAGGCGGCCGGGACGGCAACGGCGGCATGACCGCGAACTGGGTACCGGCCGACGACTCCACGGCGGAGATCACGGCCGCCAGCCTGGTGCGCGCCGAAGGCGGCGCCGACCCGGAGACCGTCGCCGCGGCCCGGCAGCGCGCGGCCGCCTCCCTCGGCGAGGTGACCCGCGCGGTCACCGCGGACGACTTCACCACCCTCGCCCTGGCCACACCGGGCGTCGCCGTCGCCCGCGCCCACACCTCCCTCGGCGAGCACCCCGGCTTCCCCTGCGCGCCGGTGCCCGGCGCCGTGACCGTGCGTCTCGTACCGGCCGTGCCCCGCGCGGACCCGGACCGCGAGGACTTCGTGGCCGCGCCGCGCCCCGACCCGGGCATGCTGTGCGCGGTCGCCGCCCACCTGGAACGGGCGCGGCTGCTCACCTCCGAGATCTTCGTCCGCGCGCCCCGCTACCGCGACGTGGTGCTGCGCGCCGACCTGTCGGGCGACCCCGCCGACCGGGCCCGGGTCTCGGCCCGGCTCACCGAGGCGCTGCGCCGCTTCCTCGACCCGCTGACCGGAGGCGACGACCAGGACGGCTGGCCGTTCGGACAGCCGCTGCGCCCCTCGGCCCTGCTGCGGGCCGCGCACCGCGCGCTGGGGGACCTCGCGGAGGTCTCCGCCGTGGCGATCGGCCTGGACGGGGCGGACCCGGACGAGGACTGCCGGGAAGTGCCGCTCGGGCCCGGCGAACTACCCGCCCTGCGGGCGGTCCGCACGCGCATCGCGACCGCCGTCCAACCGGGGGAGGGACTGGCATGACCGGTGACGTGTGGTGGGAGAAGGCGGCGCACGACCAGGAGGAACGGCTCGTACCCGGCCCGGGACCCGCCGGCGTCCGGCCCGAGCCGACCGACGCCACCCGGGAGGCGGTCCGGGCCGCGCTGCGCGGCCGGATCGCGGGCTACACCCCGGACTGGACCGACCCCGACCGCCAGGACGCCGGAGTCGCGCTCGTCCGCCTCTTCGGCACCCTGACCGAACCCGTGCTCACGCGCGTCAACCGGCTGCCGGAGAAGGTGCTGGCCGAGCACCTGGCGCAGGCCGGCGTGCGACGGCGCCCGGCCGGGGCGGCGGCCGCCCTCCTGGAGTTCACCGTGAACCCGCCGGACGGCACCTCCGTCCTGGTGCCCGCCGGATTCCGCAGCGCGGCGTCCGGCCCCGCCGGGCAGGTGGTGTACGAGACGGACCAGGACCTCTACGCCACCCCGGCCACCCTCGCCGCCCTCGCCGTACAGGAGGACGGAACGCTGGAGACCCTGCCGCTCGGACCGGCCGGTCCCGGCCGTCCCTTCGCGCCGTTCGGCCGGGACCCGGAACCCGGCAACGGCCTGTGGATCGGGCTCGCCGGGGCGGCCGCCCCCTACCCGCACCTCTCGCTGGGCTTCGTCGTGGTCGCCGCCCCGCCCGAGCCCGCCGGCTCCGGGGGCCCGGTGCCCCTGCCGCTGCCGCCCGCGCCCCTGCTGCGCTGGGACGTGCTGGACGGCACCCGGCTGGTCCCCGCCGAACTGGTGCGCGACGCGACGGCCGGGTTCCGGGCCAGCGGGACCGTCGAACTGCGGGTGCCGCGCTCCTGGGCGCCGGGCAGCCCGCCCGGCACCCGGCCGCGGCCCCCGCTGCGCTGGCTGCGGCTGCGGATCGCGCACGGCGCCTTCGACGGGCCCGCGCCGGTGCTGTCGGGGCTGCGGCTGAACATGGTCGCCGCCACGGCCGCCCGCACCATCAGGGACGAGCCGCTCCAGCCGATCGAGGACGGCGGCGAGAGCGGCCGGCGCCGCATGAGGCTCAGTCAGCTCCCCATCCTCACCCGGACCGTGGTCATCGAGGTCGACGACGATCCCGGCGCCGACGTGTTCGGCACCACGGCCGGCTCCGCCTCCCGCTGGCGGGAGGTGGAGAGCCTGGCCGGCCACGGCGCCGACGACCGGGTCTTCACCGTCGACCACGAGAGCGGCGAGGTGACCTTCGGCGACGGAGTCCACGGTGCGGCCGTACCGCCCGGATTCCGCAACGTCCGCGCCGTCCGCTACCGCGTGGGCGGCGGCAGCGCCGGAGCCGTGCGCGCGGGCGCCGTCAGCTCGGTGGTGACCGCCCTGCCGTACGTCATCGGCGTCAACAACCCCTTCCCGGCCTCCGGAGGCACGGATGCCGAGCCCGACGCCGACGCGATCCGCCGGGGCGTGGGCGAACTGCGGGCCCGGGGCCGGGCCGTGGCCCCGGCCGACTACGGCCTGCTGGCCACCCGCGCGCCCGGCGCGTCGGTGGCCCGCGCCCACGGCGTGCCCGGCCTGCACCCCGACTACGCCGGGGCACCGATCCCCGGCGTCGTGGGGGTCCTCGTCGTACCGCCGGGCGACGACGGCGATCAGCCGCCGGTCCCCACCGCCGCGACGCTGCGGGCCGTCGCCGACCACCTGACCCGCGAGGCCGCCCCGGCCGGGGTCACCGTGGTCGCCGCGCCCGCGCGGTACCACCGGGTCGCCGTCGAGTCATGGGTCGCCCTCGACGCGGACCTCGACCGCGCCGCGGTCCTGACCAGGGCGGGCGACGCGGTGCGCGGCTATCTGGACCCGCTGCGCGGCGGAGAGGACGGCGCGGGCTGGCCGTTCGGCGGCGCGCTGCGGCACACCGCGCTGGTCCGGCGCCTCCTCGCGGTCGACGGGGTACTGGCCGTCGCCCGGCTCTCGCTCACCGTCGACGGCGTGCGCCTGCCGCCCTGCACCGACCACGCGATCGGGCCGCACGACCTCGTCTGGCCGGAGCGCCCGCTGCTCATCCCGGTAGGAGACCGGCCATGACGTGCACCCCGCACCCCGCGACCTTCCGCCTCCTGGACGGGTACGTCGGCTGGGACCGGGCCCCGGACGGAAGCGAGCCCGGCACGGACGGCATCGTCGGGTTCGGCGAACCGGCCGGCGTCCGGCTCGCCTTCCGGGGCGGCGCTCCGGAAGGCCCCACCAGGCAACAGCTCCTGCCGTGGTTCCCCGACCCGCGCCTGGCACCGGGCTGCGGGCCGCGCGGCTGGTACCTGCTGGTCCCCGGGGAACGGCGGCTGCTCCGCCGTGACGGGTGCGACGGCGCCTTCGGCCCCGCGGGGCCGCTCGCGTGCGACCCCGGCCCGCCGCGCCGGCCGGTCTCCGTCGCCGCGCGCGGACACCGCCTCGCCGTGGTGGAGTCCGACCGGGTGCTCGTGTGGCGCCGCGAGGGCGAACAGCTCGCCGGGGTGATCCGGGTGCGCCGGCCCGTCCTGGCCGCGCCGGGGCCCGGCGACGAGGTACTGGTCGCCACGCGGGGGAGTACGGACCTGCGCCGGTTCGACTCGGCGGGCGGACGCGAAGGGGTGCTGCGCACCGGGGCGCGGGGCGAGGTCGTCGGCCTGCGCGTCGGCGACGACCGGACGGTCTGGCTGCTCACCGACGACGGCACCCGGCCGCGGATCCTGCGAGGCGGGTACGGCCGGCCCTTCCGCCCGGCCACCGCGGCCGAACTGGCCGGGGCGCTGGCGCCGTCCGCGCTCACCTCGGCGGACGAGGACGGGTTCCGCCTGGACGAGCAGGGCCCCGACGGGCCCGTGACCCGCTGGTACACCTGGCGGGGCCTGCCCCGGGACCCCGTGCCGCCGCGCACCGACACCTACCTGACCAGCGGCTCGTACCTGACCACCCTGATCGACAGCGGTACGTCACGCTGCCGCTGGCACCGGGTGCGCGTCGACGCCGAGGTGCCCGCGGGCACCTCGGTCTCCGTCGGGATCGTGGTGACCGAGGACGGCCGCTACGAGGACAGCGACTGGCAGGCGTCGGCCCCCGGGGTCACGGACTTCCTCGTCGACCAGCCGCCCGGCCGCTTCCTGCGGCTGCGGCTGCGCCTCACGGGCGACGGCGGCGCGAGTCCGGTCGTGCACCGGATCCGGCTGGACTTCCCCCGGGTCACCAGCGCCGACCTGCTGCCGCCCGCCTTCCGCCAGGACCCCGCCGCCGACGACTTCACCGAGCGCTTCCTCTCCCTGTTCGACGCCACCCTCGCCGATGTCGACCGGGTCGTCGACCGGTATCCGGCGCTCCTCGACCCGGCCGGCGTACCGGACCGGGTGCTGCCGTGGCTCGCCGGACTGCTCGGCCTGTCGTTCGAGGCGGGCTGGGACGCGCGGACCCGGCGCGCGCTGCTCGCCGCGGCCCCGGAGCTGTACCGGCGCCGGGGCACGCCCTGGGCGCTGCGGGAAGCGGTGCGCATCGTGTTCGGGGTGACCCCGGTCATCGACGAACTGGCCGGGGACCGCCGGTGGGCACATCTGCGCGCGGCCGCCGGATGCGCGCCACCGGGGCCCGTCCCGCCACCGGGGCAGGCCCAAGGGCTCGGCTCCGTACGACTGTTCGGCCGCTCGGCGAGCCGCTTCCGGGCCGGCGGCTCGGCACTGGGCGCCGCGCCGCTGCGCGCGTTCGGGGCGCCCGACAGCGATCCGCTGACCGCGCACGCGCACCGGTTCCGGGTGCTGCTGCCCGCCGGGCCGGCGGACGTCCGGGCGCTGCGACGGCTGGTGGAGCGCCAGGCGCCCGCGCACACGGTGGGATCGGTGCGGACCGGCGGCGCCGGTTTCGTGGTCGGCTCCCGGTCCACGGTCGGCGTGGACACCGCGTTCGTCCCGCTGCCACCGCCCGTGCTCGGCGGTGGCAGTCCGCTGCGGCTGAACCGCGACGGGGTGCTCAGACCGGGATCCAGAGGATCGCGCCGAGGGGTGGGTGTGGGAGTCGTCTCCGCCGTCGGTGTGCATACGCAAGTGTCGTGAGAGGACGGACGATGACGGAGACAGGCACACCAGGGGCCGCGGAGTTCGACGCGCCGCCGCTGCGCAGGCTGCGGTACTTCCACGGCCAGATGCTCGGCGCCAGGGACTTCCAGCGTGAACAGGAGTACTACCGGGAGAGGCTGAGGCTGCGCATGCGCTGCCTGCTCGGCTACGGCGTGGTGTGCGGCCTGTTCGTGGAGCCGGTGCCCGATGACGGCTGCACGCGCGAAGACGACGGGCACACGGAGGCCGACGGGCACACGGAGGCCGACGGGCCGGCCGCGGCCGACGGGCACACCGACGGGCACACCGGGGCGGAGCACGCCCGGCACCGGGCCAGGGTGCGCCTCACCCCCGGCCTCGCCGTGGACAGCGACGGCAACGAGGTCGTGGTGCGGGGCGGTTGCGACATCGACCTGTGGAAGGCGCTGCCCCCCGGCGAGCGGGACACCGACACGGTCTGGGTCGGCATCCGGTACGCCGAGCGGCCCGTGGAGCCCACCCGGGCCGTCTACCACGACGCCTGCGCGGACACCGCCGACTGCGAGTTCGGCTGGACGGAGGAGTGCCACAAGGTGGTCGTCACCGGCTGCGAGCCACCGGTGGACAAGCGCTGCGACACCTGCTGCTCCCGCGGCGCGCACACCACGCTCTGGCTGGCCAGGATCGACCGCGCGGACCGGCGCCGGCCGGTGCGCCGGGACCAGATCCACATGAACGTGCGCCGCCCGTTCGGCCGCCATCTGCCCACGGTCGTCACCGGTGTCAACTGGATCCACGGACACACGTACACCATCGACGAGGCCAAGGCCCTCCTCGGCACCCAGGACGAGGACGGCGGGCTCGTGGTGCGGTTCTCCGCGGGCGTGCGCACCGACTGCCTGCGACCGGGCGTGGTGGAGATCCAGGTCATCGAGGGCGGCAGCGGCCGCAACGCCTCCACCTGGTACATGGGCGGCGCCTTCACGGGACCCGACGCCGGGTGCGGCGAGTTCACCGAGGAGTTCCGCTACCGCCAGACCACCCGCGAGACGCTTCAGGACGGCGACCGCGTGCTGATCACCGTCCGCGCGGCGTTCCTCCTCGACCGCTGCTGCCGTCCGGTCGACGGCACCCACGTCGGCGGACGCGTACCGACCATCGACGCCGGCCCCAACGCGCCGGAGGCGGCCCGCGGGGGCTGCGAACTGCCGCCGTCCGGCATCGGTCCCTGGACGTCCGGAACCGGGGCGGGCGGGGACGTCTTCGAGAGCTGGTTCTTCGTTAAGGAGCGCTGATCATGCGAACAGACTGCGGATGCGGCTGCGGGGGTGACGCCACCCGGACCTCCGCCTTCGTACGGCCGCGCTTCTTCGCGGGCCAGCTGCTCACCGAGGACGACCTCGGTCTGCTGGTCGAGTACACGACCGCGAAGAGCCGGCTGCACAACCGGTCGCTGTTCGGACCGGGGGTCGTCTGCGGCCTCGGCGTCACCTGCGCTCCGTGCGGCGGCGGCACCGTGGCGGTCCACCCCGGACACGCGCTGGACTGCGCGGGCAACGACATCGTGGTGCCCTGCACCGAACAGGTCGACGTACGGGCCCTGGTGCGCGAACAGCGGATCAGCGCCCTCGGTGTGGACTGCGGGGAGGACTGCGACGACGAGGGCGGCCGCGGCTACGGCCTCTACGTGCGCTACCACGAGGCGCCCGTCGAACCGGTCGCGCCGTACGCCACCGAGGAGCCCTGCCCCTCGCCCGGCTGTGTGCCCTCCCGGATACAGGAGGGGTTCCGCTTCGTCGTGAAGTGCGACGACTTCGAGGACCACCGCCACAACCCCGGCACCCGGTTGCTCGCGAGCATCGGCGACCTGGCCCGGGCCGACCGCGCCCGCACCCGCGACCGGCGCCTCGCGTACTACCGCGACGCGCTGACCACCGCCTCGGCCGGCACCGGCCGGACGTTCCGCTTCGACGCGGCCGACGCCGAGCGGTACGCCACCGCCCTGGCCTGGCTGCGCCGGAACGCGGCGGGCGAGGGGCCGCCGCCACCGCCGGCCGCCCGCGAGATGACCGAGCACGTCCGCGCGCTCGCCGCCGGCGTGGCCCGCTACGACACCCACGACGCCGCCGGGCAAGAGCGGCTCGAGGCGGCATACCCGGACCTCGCCACCGTCCAGGAGGCCCGCGGCGTCCTGGGCACGGCCTGCGGCCGGCTCCGCGAAGCCGACGCGGAGGCGGCCTGGCCCGACCCGCTGCACCGCGCCCTCGCCGGTGCGGTCGTCACCGAGACCGCGGCCCGGGTGGTGCCCGGGCGGGGCGACGCGGACGCGCCGCTGGAGGTGCGCATGGTGGCCCAGGGGACACCGCTGAGCCATGCGCTGCGGGTGGGCTTCCGCGCGGACCTCGGCCTGATCAGGGAGTGGTTGCTCGCCCGTCTGGACCAGGTCGGCGAGAGCGGCGACTGCCGGCTGCGCTCGGAGGTCGCCGCCGTCGAGGTGCCGGCGCCGCTGCCGGCCCCGCCGCCGGACAGCGTGGAGAAGGCGGCCATCGCCGAGGTGCAGCGGATCGCCGAGGCGGCGGGCGCGCTCACGGTCGCGCTGCGGCGCTTCCTGACCGACGCGGCGTGCGCCACACTCAACCCGCCGTGCGGCGACCGCGCCGACACCGACGTGCTCCTCGCCCGGCTGGAGCTGGACGGCTGCGATGTCGTACGAGTGTGCTCCGGGACCCGCGAACAGGTGCTGCCGGGCGGCGGGGCGTACGGCGAGTGGCTGCCCAAGCTCTACCGGCTCCGCGAACTGGCCGAGCGGGTGTGCGGCCAGCTCCTGCCGCGCTCCGGGAAGCCGGCGCTTCCGCCGCAGGGCGACGTCGAACGTCCCTACGCCGACGGCCTGCTCGGCGACTGGCCGCGCACCGGGGACCTGGAGGAGATGCTGTCCCTGCTGCTCACCCCGGCACCCGGCGAGACACCGCCCAAGGCGCTGCACGAGCAGGTCTACACCACTCCCAGCGAAGTGACCGACAGCATCCAGGAGCTGGCCGCCCTGCGCGCCCGAGTGGCCGAACTGACGGCGGCCGTGTCCGGCCTCGGCGCCCAACTGGGCAGCGCGCAGGCGCAGGTCGGCCGGCTGAGCGAGCGGGTCCCGGAAGACCTCGGGTCCCGCCTCGCGCACCTCGAAGGCGGTGCCGGCGGGCCGGCCGCGCAGGAGGAGCCGGCCAGGCCCCCGGCGAAACGCACTCGCCCCTCCCGTGGCCCGAAGTCAGGGGAGACGTCATGACGGGCCCGCTGCGCCCCGCCTTCCACGAGGGCCAGGTGCTGGCCGCCGCCGACCTGACGGCCACGGTCGAGTACGCGCGCGCCACGGCCGCCCGGCACGCGCGTCATCTGCACGACTGGGGCATCGCCGAGGGGCTCGCCCTGGTCACCGGGGGCCGTACCGACCCGCTCACCAACGCCCGCTACGTCGAGGTGAGCGTGGCGCCGGGCATCGCCGTCGACGGCACCGGCCGCGAGGTGCTCCTGACCGAGCCGGTCGTGCTGCGCGAGAGCGACTTCCAGGAGGTCAACGGGGCCGACCAGCCGACGGACGAGCCCTACCCGGTCTTCCTCACCGCGGCCGACCGGGAGCCCGCCCGGACCCCCGGGCCCCTCTCGTGCACCGGCGGCGCGACCAAGGCGCGCGTGGAGGAGTCGTACCAGATCCTCTTCGGGCGCCTCGGCGACGAGCGGCTGGCCGACGAACAGCGCCCGCCCGCCACCGGCGTCCCGCCGGCCGATCCGCCCGCCCGCTGGCTCGTCCTGCTCGGCTACGTCCGCTGGACGGACGGCCACTTCAGCGGGGTGGAGGCCAAGGCGCGCGGAGTCGGGGTGCGCTTCGCCGGCGTCCGCGCGGACACCGTCTCGGCCGCCTCGGGCACGCTGACCCTGCGCACCGGCCCGACCGCCCGGGAGGGCGGGCCCGCCCTCGTCCTGTCCGCAGGGGACAAGCCGAGCCTGGTTTTCGGCCTCTACCAGGGCAGCGGCACGGTCGCCCCGCTGATGACCCTCGCGGCCAACGGCAACCTCACCATCGAGGGCAGCTTCAGCGGCCGGATGCCGGTCGGCAGCACCCTGGTGGCCTCCGGGACGGCGACCGACGGCATGCTGCTCCCGCTGCCGGCCGGTGTCACCCCGGAGCAGATCGCCGACGGCCGGGTCGTCGTCCATGTGCACCTCACTCCGCGCATACCGCCGACCGCCACCAGAACCACGCTGGTCGGCGCCGTGGAGGCCACCGTGGACGACGACCGCCGGGTCAGGTGCCGGACACGCTCCTGCGACATCGCCGCGGCCAAGGTCGTCGAACGGCCCGGGGCCGTCGACTTCCTCGTCCTCGCGACGGTCGTGGCGACGAACGGAGGCGGCTGACGATGACCCTCACCGTGGTGTACACGGCCGGCACCGGCCATGTGGTGGGCGCGCTGGCCCTGACCGGCGCCGGCGCCCCGGCCGACGCGGCCGCGCTCGTCGGACGCGCGCTGCCGCTGCGCGTCCTCCTGGACGAGGGCCGCGTCGCGACGCTGCCACTGAACGCCAGGGACCTCGCCGTGGCGGCGGTGGACGACGAACCGGCGGCCCTCACCGATCCGCTGGCGTTCGGGGTCGAGCTGAGCCCCGAGGGCAGGCCCGGGCCCACGCTGACGCGCCTGGCCACCTGGACCGGCGGCGCCGGTATCGCGCTGACGGCGACCGGGCTCACCCTCACCGTGCAGGTCGCGCCGGCCCGCCCCGCCAAGGTGGTCGCCCTCGTCTCCGACGACCAGGACACCCACGTGCTGGCCGGGGAACTGCCCGCCCGGCAGTCCCAGGTGACACTGCCGGTGAGCCTCGGCCCCGGCGGCAAGCACGGCGTACTGGTGCTGGCGGCCGGCTGGGCGGGCCTTCTGGAGGAGGCGAACGTGACGTGAACACACCCCCTGCACCGGCCGCCGGTGAGGCCGGTGAGATCGCCGTTCACCGGTGCACGGTCACCGTGGTCCGGCGCGGCGGGTGGAGCTGGGGACCGGACCCGCGCGGCCTGGTGCGGCACGTGATCGACTCGCTTCCGGACCTGCTGGCGGACCACTTCGCCGGCCGACTGGCCGGTGACGGGCCGGACGTGGAGATCACCGAGCCGGTGACCGTCACCGTCCGGCTGGGCGGGACCGGGGCGCCCGGCCGCGTCCCCGTGCCCGCCGAGGTCCGCTTCGCGCCGGTCGCGATGGCCGAGGTCCCCGGCGAAACGCCCGCGGACGCCCCGTCGTTCGAGGCGTCCTTCCCCGCCGAGGCGACCGTCCGGGAGGCGCCCTCGGCAGCCGCGCTCTTCTCCGAACTCGCCGAGCGCGGCGAACTCGAAGCCCTCCTCGCGCTGCTGCCCGGGCGAACACTCCAGGTGTACGCGGTCGCCCTGCTGGGCGACGACGACGCGATGGCCGCCCGGCTGCTCGCGGAACTCGCCGGACGCGCCGGCCCCGGCGGACCGGCCGGGCCGCTGCCCGAGCCGCTCCGCACCGCGGTCGCGGACGCCGGCGCCGGGGCCCTGCCCGGGCTCCTCGCCGCGTACGCGGCCTTCGCGGAGCACGATGAAGCGGGCGCGCCGACGCGGCCCCCGGGACCGGGGCACGACCGGGCGGCCGAGGACGACCGGACGGCCGGGCGCACCCAGGCGGCCGGGACACCGCGTCCGCGAGCGGCGCCGGACGCCGTCACGGCCCGCACCGCCGAAGAGGTGCGCGTGCCGTCCGCGCTGCCGTTCCTGCTCGCCGGGCCCCTGGCCCGCATCGGGTACCTCGACGCGCTCGCCCCCGCGCTGGCCGGTGTCGAACTGGGCGATCAGGCACCGCTGTTCGCCGCGGCCCTCGCGTACAAGGTGCTGGGCGCGACCGCGCGCGGCTGGCGCCGGGACGCGGCGGACCGCGAGGCGGCCGCCGCCTTCGCCGGGCTCGAACCGCCCGTCCCGGAGGAGCGGCTGACCGCGTTCGCGCACGCGGTCCGGCCCGCGCTCCCGGTGCTCGACGGCGTCCTGGCGCTCGCGGTGTGCCGCGGCCACGACCCCGCCGGCCCGCTCCTGCTCACCGGGACCGACGACGGCCTCCTCCTGGTCGACGCCCAGGGCATGTTCCCGATCGCCTGGGCGGCGTCCCCCGCGGCGCTGCTCCCGTACTGGCGGGCATGCGGCCGGCCCCCCGTGCTGGTCTGCGGAGACGGGCTGCCCCCCGGCTCGCTGCGCGAACTGGACGCGGCGGACGTGCCGTTCCTCACCGCCGTGCGGCCCCTGCGCGGCGACCCCGTCACCCGGCTGCCCTGGCGTACGCCCCTGTGGACGGGCACGGCACGGCGACTGCCGGACTACCGCCTCGCCGCCGAACTCCCCTCCCACACAGGCCGGTTCGCCGGCCTGGTCACCGCTCTGGCCGCCGAGCGGCGCGCGGTGCCGCTCGCCCGGGACGGCGCGCTGGAGCGCTCCGTCACTCTCGCCGCCGCCCTGGGCCTCGCCACCGTCGCCTGGACGCTCTGGCGTGAGCGCGAGACCCCTGATCCGCTGTCCGCCCTGAGCCGCTTCGCCGATCTGGAGGCCACCGTCCGGTTCGAGCCGGCCGCCGTCCGGGTCCGCGTACCGCTGGGGCGGCGCCACGCGGACCTGCTGCGCGGTGGACTGCTCGCCGACGTGCCCGACGTGGTCTGGCTGGACGGCCGGACCCTGACCTTCTCGGGAGGCTGACCCGGATGGGTGAACCGGCGCTGGAACACCTGCGGATCCGCCTCGCGGACATCCACCGGGCGCTGCGCACGGCCGTCGAACGGCAGGCGCGGATCGCGGCCCGGCTCACCCGGCCGGACCTCACGCCGTACTGCGTCACCGACGAACAGGTCGACGTGCTGCTCGGCGAGGTGCACGCCTTCACCGACGCGATGGCGGGCCCGTACGCCCCCCGACGCGCCGAGTCGGACGGCGAACGGGAGCTGCGGCGCGGCGCGTCGGCCGAGGGCCGGACCCTCCCGCTGGACGCGCTCGCCACCCGGTTCGGCCTGTCCCGCGCCGAACAGGACGCGCTGCTGCTGGTGGCGGCGCCCGAACTGGACCGCGGCTACGAACGGATCTACGCCTACATCGTGGACAACCTGAACCGCCGGCTGCCGAGCGTGGAACTACTGCTCACCGTGGGGGCGTTGACCGGACACGACGGCCAGGACCCGGAAGGCGCGGCCGAGTCGCCGGACCCGGCCGCCCGCCTCGCCCTGCGCCGCTCGCTCGGCCCGGCCGGGCCGCTGCGCCGGTACGGACTGCTGCGCACCCACCAGGAAGCCGCGGTCGGGCTGGCCCAGGAACTCCTCCTGGGCCCGGGCGTGCTGGACTTCCTGCTGGGCTGGGGCACGGACGTGGGACTGCTCGGGCACGACCCCGGCGAGGTCCTCCCACCGGATCCGCAGGTGCTGCCCCCGCACCTGGCCTCGGACCGGCTCACCCGTCTGGGCAGGGCGCTGGGCGCGGGCCACATCGACCTGGCCGGGCTGTGGGGCTGCGCGCCCGACGACCAGCCCGATGCCGTACAGGCCCTGGCCCGGGCGGCCGGAACGCCGCTGCGGACCCTCACCGGCGACCCCGAGGCCGATCTGCGCACGGCCGCCGCGCTGGGCGCGGTGCTGTGGATCCCCACCGACGACCTGCACGGCGAACCCCAGCGGCAAGGCCATGCCGACATCATCGCCGCCGCGCTGCTCCGCTCCCGTGCGCCGGTGTGCCTCACCGGCCTGAAGCCGTGGCGTCCGGCGGCCCTGCTCGCCGCCCGCGGCTACGCCGAACTCACCGTGCCGGTACCGAAGTTCACCGACCGCCGGGCGATGTGGTCGGCGGCGCTCCCGGACCTGACCGGCACCCGCCTGGAGGACCTCGCCGTCCGGTACCGCATGAGCGGCGGCGAGCTGCGGGCGGTGGCGTCGGTCGCGGACGCGGGGGCCCGCCTGGCGGGCGGCGGGCGTCCCGAACCGGTCGCCGACCATGTCGAACCCGCCATCGCCACCGTCACCCGCGGGCGCGGCGGAAGCGCGGTGCACGCGATCGTGCCCCGGCGCACCGCGGACGACCTGGTCCTGCCCGACGCCCAGTTCCACCAGATCCTGGAGATCGTCTCCGCCTTCCGCGCCTGGCCCCGGGTCGCCGAGACCTGGGGCTTCGCCCGCCGCTCGGCCCACGGCGGGGTCAAGGCGCTGTTCACCGGGGAACCAGGCACCGGCAAGACCCTGTCCGCCGAGATCGTCACCGGCATGCTCGGCCTGGAACTGCTCAAGGTGGACCTCGCCCAGGTCGTCTCCAAGTGGGTGGGGGAGACGGAGAAGAACATGGAGACCGCCTTCCGCCAGGCCGAGGAGAGCCACGCGGTGCTGCTCTTCGACGAGGCCGACGCCCTGTTCGGCAAGCGCGGCGAGGTCAAGCACGGCACCGACCGGTACGCCAACATGGAGGTCGGCTACCTGCTCCAGCGCCTGGAGGCCAGCGACGGCCTGGTGATCCTCACGAGCAACCTCAAGGACAACATCGACCCGGCGTTCACCCGGCGCTTCCACTTCGTCGTCCACTTCCCCCGCCCGGGCGTGACCGAGCGGCGCAGGCTGTGGCGCCTCGCCTTCCCCGAGCAGGCCCCGCTCGCCGCGGACGTGGACCTGGACGCGCTGGCCCGCCTGGACATGACCGGCGCCGGCATCACGGCCGCGGCCCGCACCGCCGCCCTGGCCGCGGCCGACAGCGGCGGCGACGCGATCCACATGCGGCACGTGGTACGCGGAGTGGCCCGCCAGTTCCAGCGCGAGGCCCGCCTGCTCCGCCCCGCCGAACTCGGCCCCCACGCCCACCTGCTCGACGCCGCCCCCCGGGAGTGACACCGATGCTGCCCACCGAACGCCCGCTGTCCCGCCTGGTCGCACCGGCCCCACCGGCCAGGTCACCGGAAGCCGGGGTCGCCGCCCGTCGGGAATCGCCGGTGGCTGTGGTCCCGGTGCCCGTCGTCGTGCCCATGAGCAACGCCTCGGTGGCCCAAGCGGCCGCGGCGTCGGGCCCAGTGAACGCGCTGCTCCTCGCGGGCCAGGACCAGACGGGGAACGCGGTGGTGGCCAAGGTGGCGCTCGAGTCGCTGCCGGCGGCGCCACCGGTGGCGGTCGGCACACCGAAGTGAGGTGAACGGCCCCTGTGCGCCGGGAGCGAGGGGCAGCCCTGAACGAGGGGTGCGTCAGCCCAGTGCCTTCGCTACGTGGCCGAAGACGTGTTCTCGTACGTACGCGTCCAGCTGCTCCTCGTACCTTGCGAACGGCTCAGGTCCGGTCACACGCCCGTGCCCGGCGGGCAGAACGGCGTCCAGGAGCAGACGTTCGTATGCCTCGGGGGTGCCCTCGAATTTTTCGGCCCTGCCCGGGATCAGCCGCTTCGCGTAATGGGACGCCGGGGCTTGCAGGGCGGGCAGCCCGGGGTCGTACAGAACGTCGTGATCGGTGACCAGCTCGGGAAGCAGCGCGTGCAACTCCACGTCCTCGTGCCCGGCGGCGAGTTCCCGCGCGACCGTCAGCCAGACCATGCGCTCGGAGCGCGGGTTCGCGACGCCCTCGCATACGGTGAGATTGAGAAAGGCGGCCACTTCCGTCTCCGACGCCGCCTGCCACGGTGGCCCCGCGCACAGCAGGGTCAGGACATGAGCGAAGCCGCCCGTCAGCAGGAAGCGGTCCGTGCCGATCACGGACGACAGGTGGAGACAGGCGAGCATCGTGTGGACGGGGACGTACCACTTGCCGTCCCGTTCCGCCCAGTACTCCGGGTCCTCCGGGTCCTCCGGCGTGAGGATCACCCGACGCACCTGGTCGACCTGGAACGCGACCCCCATACAAGAGATCTCGGGGACTCGGGGGCCTGACGCGTCGAGGGCCCGCACATACTCCTCGCGTACCTCCCGGAGTGCGTCGCGGGCCACCTCCGCCCAATGGTCGGCGCTATGCAATGTCAGTCACTCCAGGTGAGTTTCGTCTTTTCCCTGAGCATGCTGAGAAGGAGTTCTTCGTGCGTGGCCTTCTCGCTCTTCTCGATCCTGAGCATGTTCTCGCCGATTTCCTTCTCGTAGAGCCCGCGGACCATAGCGTACTCGGCGTCGGTCACCTTCACCGGTGGCTGCGGCTGCCCTTTCTCCCAGGTGCCGCTCAGGTCCGGGTCCCGTGGCGCTCCCGGCTTGTCCGTGCCGCCGCCGGTCATCGGGGCGTGCTCGTAGAAGGTGCCCTTCAGCTTTGACGCGTCTTTCAGGAGCAGCAGGTTCGTCACGTGGGAAACGGGGTTGCGGCGGGCTTCGGCGACGAGCGCGGCGAGCATCATGTTCGCATCGTTAACCGCCGCACGGCCGCCACCAGCGATCTTGACTGTCATGTCCCGCATCTGAGAAGGCGAGTGCCGGAAGTTGCCGTACCGGTATTCGTCCAGCAGCCCCCGATCCTCCACCTTGATCTTTCCGTTGTCGTTGACGGCTTTCACGACCCGGCTCTTCGGAACGATGTAGTAGTTGTCGTGGTCGACGAAGTACTGATGGCCACTGAAGGTGAAGACGTTCCCCGTGTAGGTGCCCGGATCGGCTCCGGGGGGCGCGGGACGGCAGGCCGCTTCGTACGCCGTCATCGCCCGCGACAGCATCCGCTCGACCTGAGTGTGCAACTCGTCGTCCTTCTTCGGCTCGGCCTGCCCGGCTGCCCTCCGCTGGGTCAGGAGCTCGCGGCGCACCTGGTGGAGCGCGCTGAACACCAGTTGCTTGACTTCTTTCTCGGAGAGGAACGGCGAGTAGCTGGTGTCGACGGAGTGCTTGCTCGCGAGCAGCCAGACCTTGAACGGTCCCGTGCCCTCGACCAGGAAGCTGCGGACCCAGGAGTAACGGCGCTTGAGCGGAGCGAGCGCGGCCAGCAGGACCTTCGTCGACTCGCCGCGCTTCTCGTGTTGTTCGGCGATCTTCTTGGCCTCGGCCAGGACGACCGGCAGCTCGCGGTCCTTCTTCTTCTGCTGTGCCTCCTTCTTCCTGCCTCCTCTGTCTTTCCTCCGGTCGGGGCGGTCCTTGCGGGGTTTTGGCCTTCGGGGGTCAGGGCGGCGGGGCCTGCGGGAACGCCGCGTGGATTTCCTCGGTTTCCCGGTCCTTGATTTCTTGGGGGTCTTCTTCTTGACGAGCTTGGACTTGAGTCTGTTCCAGAATTTCCGGATAAGCCCGACGATCTTGTCGATGACCCAGTCCACCGCCCGGTTCACCGGGGCGGACAGCCGCTGGACGATCTGGCGGACCCGGCCGGCGATGCCGCCGACGCCCAGGACGGCGGCGAGGACGCCCAGCAGGACGGGGACGGAACGGGCCAGGGCGCGTTCGATCAGGGCGGGGACGCCGCCGCTGCCGCCGCGTGCGAGGGCGATGACCGCGTCGAGCACCGCGTTGACGAACTCGAAGATCTGGCGGGCCTGGGTGACGATGAACCGGATGAAGTCGATGATCAGCTTGACGGCCCGCACGAACGCGGACGCCGGGTTGAGCAGCGAGATCACCCACATGATCCCGGCGACCACGATCGTCGGCGTGACGTAGGCGATCACGTTGTCGAGCAGCTGTTTTCGCAGGTCGCCGACGCGCGTCCGCAGATCCTCCCACATCGCCGCCACGCCCCGTCTGCGGACGTCGGCGAGCAGGGACACACCCGTCTCGGCCGCCGCGACGGCCGGTTCGGGGACCTTGCGGGTGATCCGGGCGCGGATGTTCTGCCACGTCAGGCCCAGCAGGCCGGCGAGCATCCGCACCACGCCCTGCGTGTCGAACTTCGCCGGCAGCTCGATGCCCGCCTCGGCCGTCTTCCCCAGCAGCCACGACAGGATGCCCTGCTGGAGGTGGCGGCCGATGTTCTGGAGGAACAGCCGCAGACCGGCGCCCACGGCGGAGACCAGGTTGCGCAGGAAGCCGATCGGATCCTTGAGGATGAGCATGACCGCCTGGGCGGCCTTGGCGAGGACCGCCAGCAGCAGCCGCTTCAGCTCCAGGATCGTGTTGATCACGGCCCTGACCGCGTCCACGGCCTTGGCCACCAGCCCCTTGTTCTTCTCCTTCTCCGCGGCGATCTCGTCGTCCACCGACTTGAGCGCCTCGGTGTACTTGGTGGCCAGGGTGTCGACGAGCCGCGTGCCCTTGTCGTCCACGGCCTGGGCCAGCTCGTCGAACCTGTCCGTGAATTCGGCCGCCGCCTGCTGCCCGATGCTCCGCAGGTCCGCCGGGAGCTTGCGTACCGCGTCCCGCATCTCGCCCCGGCCCCGGGCGATGCGCCGCTTGGCCCGGTTCAGCTCCGCCCCGATGGTGTCGGCGACGTCGGAGATCACCTGCCGCATCCGGCGTACGTAGTTGTCGCGGGCCTCTTCGAAGATCCTGTCGGCCTCGGCGGGCAGCCCCGCGAACAGGTCCCGCACCCAGCGGAGTTTGCCCGTCGCGCCCGAGTACCGGCGGTCCTTGTACGCGTCCATCTTCCGCCGGTGTTCGGCGGTGAACGCGTCCCGGGCCGCCTTCTCACCCCGGCCGAACTGGTCGTCGACCAGCTTGTCCAGCCCTTCCAGGATCGTCTCGACGTCCTTCTTCATCGTGTCGAAGACGCCTTGCAGGACCGCCGTGACCTGGGCCCGCTTCTCCTCGTCCCGGCTCTTCGTGCCCTTCTTGCCCGTGTCGACCTGCTGCCCGGTACGGGCGCGCTGCGCGCCCATCGCGCCCATGGCCGCGGTGCCTAGCCGTTTCGCCTGCGCGGTGGAGGCGCGCAGCTCGGCCGCCTCGTGCTTGCGCACCTGCCCGGGGGCGGTGCCGGAGTGCCGCTCGGCGGCCTTCTTCTCGCCCAGCGCCTTGGTGAACGCCGGTTCGTTGGACTTCCGCAACTGGCCCTCGGTGACCTGCGCGTCCGACATCCGGCGCTCGACCTCGGCCGGCCCGGCCGACATGTCGGTGGCCGACGGCGGCAGTCTGTCCGGCACGGCGTGCGCGGGATCGGGCGCGCCCGGGGTGCCCGGCGGCCGGTCCGGGCTCATCGGCACGACCTTCTTGGGCACGGCCGCCGACGTGTCCGGCGGGGCGGCGGTCGTGGTGGCGATCTGCTCCGCCGAGTCCGACTTGCCCTCGCCGACCCTGCCGTGCACTTCCGCCCGGACCTCGTCCGCCTTGCCGGAGTCCGCGAACTTGTCCGCCTCGTCGAGGTTCTTCGGGGCCTTGTCCGCGATCGCCTTCTCGACCGCCCGGATGAACGCGTCCTTGTCGAACTCCTTCGGCTCGGCCTCGTTCATCTTCTCGGCGTTGGCGGTCTTGCCCTGCGCCACCTCGTCGTCCTTGGGCGGCAGCGCGGCGTCCTGCGCACCCGCCGCCTCGGCCCGCGGCGGCGGGTGCGACGCGGCCAGCGTCCGCTTCTTGTGCCGTACGTCCTTCTTCAGCGAAGCGAATTTCGGATCCGCGTCCGGCCCCGGCCGGGCCTTCGCCTCCGGACCGGCGCCGGGGGCCGCCTGCGCCTCCGCCTCCGGACCGGCGCCGGGGGCCGCCTGCGCCTCCGCCTCCGCAGCCCGCACCGGAGCTGCGACGGCATCCGCCCCGGCGTGGCCGGCCGCCGCGACGGCGCCGTTGCCGACCATGTCCTGCGCGGCGAGCGCCGGCCGCCCGGGGTGGGGCGTGGCCGGCGCCGTGCCCGCGAGGGCCGCCGTCACCGCCGCGTTGGACGGGGCGTGCGCCGGGGACGGGGCGGAACCGGCAGCCCGCGGCCGCTGCTTCGCCGGCGCGGACACCGCGGACGACGCCGTCGGCCGCACCGCGAGAGCCTTCGGCACTGGCATGGGACCCGATCCCTCCCGGCAGGTCGGTGGCGACAGGCGCCCGGCGCCTCGGGGACACCCCGACGCAGTGTGCCGACAGGGGCGTGACGAGTCCGTCACCTCCGCATCCCCCGAAGCGTCTCCGCTCGGTGCGCAGGGGGGTGCCGTGGTCGCGGCGGGGCGGGCAGCCAGGTCCGTGGCGTGCCTGACCTTGCCCGGCGGTCCGCGGTACGCCTAGGACGCACGCGGTAGCGTCTGCCCCGGGCGCGGTCCGCCTGGCGGGGCGGAGAAACGGGGAAGACGGTGGCACCGAGGACGGGTGGCGAGACGGACAAGTTCGGCAACCGCTACGAGGGGGCCTGGACGATCAGGCATGCCCTGTACGTGCTGCTGGGCTCGGGAACGTCGCTGTGCGTCGAACCCGGTGGGCCTCTGGGCGACGGGGTGGAGTTCGTCTACCGGAACGACCACGGTACGGAGGTGCACCAGGTCAAGCGGCCAAACCGCAATGCCAACAGCTGGAATGTGTCATCTCTCCGGGACAAGGGGGTCTGGGAGAGTCTGCGTTCCCATGTCGAGTCGGGCCGGGCGTTCCATTTCGTCTCCATACTTCCCGCCCGTGGACTCGACGAACTCGCCGACCGCGCCCGTCGTTCCGCCGACCTCGTCTCGTTCGAGTCCGAGTGGCTGACGGACGAACTCCGGGGTCCTTTCGACGCTCTCGCCTCGGGGGACGTCTACGGCTCGACCGCTGCGGCCTGGAGGATGCTGCGAGGGTTGCGGGTGGAGTGGCACGACGAACGAGATCTCGTGCACACCAACGCGGTCCTGGCCGAACAAGCCTTGGCAGGAGCACCTGGCCGCCTGGCGGCGCTCGCTCTCGGTCAGGTCCTGCTCGACAACCTGGGGACCACGCTCGACGCGGCGGCCCTCACCACCCGGCTGGCGCCGTACGGACTGCGGGGCGTCGTGCGGGCCGATGCCGTGGCGGTGTCCGACACGGTGACAACGGTGACGCACCGGTGGGCGGCCAGCGTCGAACGTACGCTGCTCCGGCCCACCATCCCCCGGGAGGAGGCCGCCTGCCTTGTGGCGGAGATCAGGGAAGGCACCCGGCGCCTTGTCCTGCTGACCGGGACCGCGGGCGGCGGGAAGAGCGCCGTGCTGCACCAGACCTTCACCGCCCTCGACGAGGCGGCCACTCCGGTTCTTGCCTTCCGCCTGGACCGCCTGGAACCTTTCGGCTCGACCCATGAACTGGGGCAGCGTGCCGGCCTGCCCATGTCCCCGGTCGGCGCTCTCGCCGTCGTCGCGGCCGGCCGGCCCTGCGTCCTCGTCGTGGACCAGCTCGACGCCGTCAGCATGGCGTCAGGACGCATCCCGGAGACGTTCGACGCAGTGGCCGACCTGGTGGACGAGGCCGCGGCACACCCCGGCATGCGGGTCCTCCTGGCCTGTCGGGCGTTCGACGTCGAGGCCGACGCCCGCATCCGCAGGCTCACCTCCTCGGACCACTGCACACGCGTCGCCGTCGGACCGCTTTCCGACGCCCAGGTCGATACCGCCGTCACCGGGATGGGCCTGGACGTCTCCCGCCTGGCCCACCCGCAACGGGCGTTGCTGCGCTCACCGCTGCACCTCGTCCTCCTCGCCCACGTCGCGGATCAGGAGGGGGCCCTTCTCTTCCACAGCACCCGGCAGCTCTTCGACGCCTTCTGGGACACCAAACAGGAGGCGTGCGCCCGGCGTCCGTCCATACGCTTCTACGACGCGGTCTCGGCCGTTGTCGCGGCCATGAGCGCGCGTCAGCGGCTGTCCGTACCGCACAGCGTGCTCGACACGGACGAGCTCGCCTCCAGCCGGAAGGTGCTTGAGTCGGAGCACGTCTTTGTGCGCGACGGCCGTCAACTGGCCTTCTTCCACGAGAGTTTCTTCGACTACGCCTTCGCCCGCGAATGGCTCCGGAGCGAGGAGAGCCTGGTCGCCTTCCTCACCGGAGGGGAGCAGGAGCTGTTCCGCCGCGGACAGCTTCGGCAGGTGCTCGACCACCTGCGGGATCTCGAGCCCGGACGGTTCGCCGAGGAGGTCGTGGCACTGCTGACCGATCCGGCCATCCGCTACCACCTCAAGCACCTGACCCTGGCCGTGCTGCGCGGCTTGGACGCTCCCACCGCCACCGAGTGGGGCGCCGTCGTCCGTGTGCTGGAGACGCGCCCTGCCTTCCGCGACCACCTCGTCGACATGCTCGGCACGCCCGTGTGGTTCCGTCGCGGAGACGACGAGGGAATCTTCGAGAACTGGCTCGAGAGCGCCGACACGAGGGAACAGGAGCGGGCGGTAAGGCTGATGGCGGCGGTCGCCGATGCGCTGCCCGACCGGGTGGCCCGTCTTCTGCGACCGCATGCCGCCGGCCCTGGGTACGGCGCGTGGCTGGTCCGGATCCTCCCGCGCGCACGCCTCGCCGGCAGCCGACCGCTCTTCGACCTTCTGCTCGACGGCGTGCGTGCGGGTCTCCTCACCGGATCCGAGCACCTTCTCTGGCACTCGGCCGGCGACCTGGCGGCCGAAGAACCCACCTGGGTCGTCGAGTTGCTGGGTGCGCTGTTGTCGGAGAACCCGGACGCCCTCTCGCTCGACGGCCAGGGCAGGGTCGCTGTACTGCTGAGCCGGGACTACGCGGCACTCAAGGCGGTGACCGACGCCGCTGCCGGCGCGCCAGAGGAGTTCTGCGTCCGGGCGATCCCGGTCCTCCTGGCCGTCATGAGCCTGACCGCCTGTCCGGTACGGCCGGGGTGGCCCGTCCACGACCGCCACTTCTCGCACCGCCAGCCCGACGACGATCCCGGTGATCTGGGCGAGGCTCTGCTGCGAGGTACGGCCGAAGCCCTGCGGAGGACGGCAGGCCGGGACGCCGCGCGAGCGCGTCGGCTCGTGGCGCGGCTGGTGCACGAGCCGTACGAGGCGGCGCAGTGGCTGCTGTACCAGGCATTGGCCGCGGGGGGCCCCGCCCTTGCCTCGTGGTCCGCCGACATCATGCTCCAGGGCGGTCACCGCCTGCTGTGCGGGTACGCGGCCAATGTCGTGTGGGGTGCCCGTGAGGTGCTCGGCGCCATCGGCGCTCACCTGACCGACGACACCTTCGGGCGGCTGGAGCAGTCCCTGCTCCACTTGCGCCTTCCCGAAGAGGGCGCATACTCGCCCTGGCACGAATTCACCCTGTTGACGGCGCTTCCCGAAGGGCGGCTGTCCGGTCGGGCGAGGCGCCGGCTCGGGGAACTCCGCAGGCTTCACGGCGACCGACGGGAGCCGCAGGCACCGGAAGGTGCCACGGGCGGGTGGCTCGGACCGCCCATCCCGGCGGAAGCGGCGCGGCACATGAGTGACGACCAGTGGCTGAGAGCCATGAGGAAGCACAGCCGGGACCGAACCGACTGGGCAACCCATACCGGTGGTGCGCGCGAACTGTCCCATCTGCTGCGGAGCATGACGGAGGCGGACCCTGGCCGGTTCGCACGGCTCGCCCTGCGGATCGACGCCGGGACGCACCCCGCCTACGGCGCCTCGCTGCTCCTCGGCCTCGGGGAGGCCGAGCCGCACCACGATGCACGTACCGTCTTCGCGGCGGTGCGGCACTTCGCGGGCAGGCACAGGCCGGAGCAGGACCGCTGGCTGGGGCACGCCCTGCGGAAGTACCTCGACCAGGTGCCGCTCGACCTGGTGGAAGCGCTCCTGAGCCGTGCCCTCGACTCGGGTGAGCCGCGACGCGCCGACGATCGGTTCGCCGAGGACGACGGCGATGTGACGCGTGACCTGCTCACCGCCGGGATCAACACCGTACGGGGAAGCGCGGCCGAGAGCCTGGGCGGTCTGCTCGCTCACGATGCGGACGGGTCCCGGGCCGCCCTGATCATCCCCCACCTGGGCCGGCTGGCGGCCGATTCCTCCCTCGACGTCCGGGCGTGCGTCGCCCAAGTGCTGCATGCCGCGATCCGTCACGACCGCCCGGCGGCGGCCGATGCCTTCTCGGTGCTCGTGCAGGCCCCCGACCACCTGCTGGCGTCACCGTACGTATCACGTCTGGCCGTTGCCCTGATGCACGGGAACCCGGCGTCGGTCGGTCCGCTGACCGAACGCATGCTGCACTCCCCGGTGGTGGCGGTGCGCCGGGTCGGGGGCCGGATCGCCGCACTGGCCGCGATGGAGTGGGAGCTCTCCGACCTGCTGTCGAAGGTGCTCGCCGGGAACGACACGGCACAGCGGCAGGGAGCCGCCGACGTGTGCGCCCAGCGCCTCCTGAACACCGGTGACACGGCACTCGCCCATCACGCACTCGTCCGGTTCTTCCACGACCCGGAGGAGGGCGTGCGGGAAGCCGCCGCCACGGTGGCCGTCGCACTGCGCGGCCGGCGTCTGGGGTCTTACCGACGGACACTGACCGCGCTGATCGAGTCCCGTGCCTTCGTGGCCGCCCTTCCGCAGCTGCTGATCACGCTCGAACACGCCCCTGACCGGGTCGACGAACTGATCTTGACATGCGTGAGACGCTTCGTCGCGGTGTTCGGAGCCGCTTCGGCCGACCTCGCCCGCGGTGCGGCGGCAGATGCCCGCCACATCGGCCGTCTGCTGGTGCGCGCCTATGTCCAGGCCCCTTCGCCCGCGCGCCGCTCGGAGATCCTCGATCTGCTCGACCAGTTGCTGCTTCTCGGGTCCTACGGCGTGGCAGCGGCGATCGACGACTCCGATCGGAGCTGAACGGGACCGGCTCTGCCCGGGGCCGCCCCGCGGGAGGCTCCGGCCGTGCGCCGCTGTGCGCCCCGGCGTGCGTCCGGCGCTCCGGAGGACCGGGCGGAAACGTGCGCCGCCGCACTGACCGGGTGCTGTGCTGGGCAGATGATGCACAGCACGAACCCCGACGGCCGCGCGGCCTTCCTCGACACGTTGCCGCCCGAAACACGCTCGGCCTTCGCCCGGCTCGGTACCCGGCTCCGCTACGCGGTGGGAGACGTCCTCATCCACGAGGGCGACCACTCTCAGGAACTGGTGGTCCTCCACGAGGGCCTGGTCAAGGTGACCTCCCGGCTGGACAGTGACCGGGTGTTGCTGAGGGACATCAGGATCGCCGGGGACGTCGTGGGCGAGGTGGCCGCGATGGGTGTCGGACCGCGATCGGCCACGGTCACCTCCTGCGGCGAGGTGTCCGCCACCGTCATCCCCCGCAAGGAACTGGAGCCCTTCTTCCTCGCGCACCCCGAGGCGTCACTGGCACTCAACCGCATGCTCTGCGGCAGGTTGCGCCGAGCCGACCGGCTACGGCTGGAACTGGGCGCCTACCCGGTCCCGGTCCGGCTGGCGCGCGTCCTCGTCGAACTCGCGGAGTCGTACGGGCAGCCCAGGCGGACACTCAGGGGACTCGACCGGAACCGGGTGCGCATAGACGTGAATCTGTCCCAGTCGGAGTTCGCCGCGCTCACGGCGTCCACCAAGCACACCGTCCACAAGGCTCTCGCCCGACTGAGGAAGGCCAAGATCATCATTACCGGCTGCCGGCAGACCTCCATCGAGGACATGGCCCGTCTGCGCGAAGCGGCTCTGCTGAGTGTGCCGGCCGCCTGAGGCCACCCCCAGAGAGCCGCATTAATGCGGCTCTCTTCGTCGCTGCCACCCCGCCCGGCCACAGTTGGCGTGCACCGCACCCAACCCCATCGGAAGGTGGCGAGTCGACATGAAAGAACCCTCTCCTCCCTGGCCGCCGGTCGGTCTGCCGCACCGTCGGCTGTGCCTGGCCGCGGACGTGGAGCAGTACAGCCGCCTCGACACCCGGACCCAGTCGGCCGTCCAGGCCGAGCTGGTCCGGATGCTGGACGAAGCGGCGGCGCTGACCGGGCTGGACCGGGCAGCCTGGAAGCGTCAACCGCAGGGCGACCTGGAGTTCGCCGTCCTCCCCGAAGCCACGTCGGAGAACGCGGTGGTGGGCCCCTTCGTCCACCACCTCGCGGCCCGCCTCGGGGACCACAACGCCCGCCCGGACGCCCCGCGGGTCAGACTGCGGATGGCCGTGGACATGGGCGTGGCCGCGGTCGCCGCTCTCGGCCACGCCGGTCCGGCCCCGGTCGCCGTGGCACGCTACGTCAACGCGGCCCAGCTCAAGGCCGTACTCGCCACCCTCACCACGGCGGATCTCGCCGTCATCCTCTCGGACCGGCTGTACCAGGACGTCGTACGGTGCGGGCGGCGCAACCTCGACCCGGGGCAGTATGTGCGGGCCCATGTGCGGGAGAAGGAATTCGGCGGTTACGGCTGGATCCGCGTGCCGGGCCACACGCCGGACGACGTGCGGTCGGCCCTGGCTCAGGCGCCGGAACCGAAGCCCTCGCCGGACGCCGCCGTCCAGGGCGGGACGAGCCTGTCCCAGTACGTCCGCCATGGCGCCGCTGTCGGTCGGGACGTCGTCGGCGGTCTCACCGTCGGCCTGCCCGTGCCCCCTCCGCCGACCGGCTCCGGGCCCGCCCGGTGACGGGCTCCCACAAGGCATCGCCCTGGCGTGAACGGGGCGACAGCCAGTGGGCGGACTACGGGGTGAACGTCGGTCACGCCGTGTACGGCGGAATTCACTTCCACCCGCCCGCCTCGCCCGCCCCCTCGTCTCAGTACCGGAACGGAACGGCGCACCGAACCCGCCTGGCATGGCACGCGGCTGCGGCGTCGGCTCTGTCCGACCTCGCACGCACCTGCGGCCGAGCCGCTGCCGCCCTGGCATACCTCCGGCCCGACGAGGCCGGAAAGGAGGAAGGATGACATCGACCGGACTCGGGAGCGTCTTCGCCCGGATCGACCAGGGCGTCCTCGGGCCGCCCGGCTCCCCGCGCCCCTCTCTCACCGTGCACGTCGGCTCCCGTGCGGTCCTGCTCTCTTTGGAGGAGAGCAGGAAGGCGTTGTACGGCCCGGGGCGGGACCCGGCGCTGGGCGCGGCGGTCTGGCGTCAGGCCGTCACCGAGGCCCGGCGGGAGCCGCGGGACGGCGACGGCACCGGACGGCTGCTCGTCGTCTGGCTGGCCCTCCCCGGGCTGTACCGGAACCTGCACCGGATCCTGCGCCTATGGGGGCGGCTCGACCGGGCCGACCTGGAGGCGGAGGCCGTCCTGGCCGTACTTGCCGCCCTCGACGCGGCGAACCCCGACAGCCCGGACGCGGGCGGCTGCCTCGTCAAGGAGGCGGTGAACCGGATGTGGGCGTACGCGAAGCGGGTCACGCGGGAGGTTCCCGTTCTCGACATCGGTGCCTTCGCCGAAGCCCGCAACGGCACTGCGCCGCCGGAGGAACGAACCCACCAGCCCGAGGGGTGGGAAGTGCACATCACGCCCCCGCCCCGCCGCGGGGGTCTGTACGCCACGCTCCGCTTCGCCGAGCCGCGCCCACAGCGCGACGGCCGGCGAACCGGTACCCGCCTGCCCGACCTGGTCTTCCGGGCCCGCCGCCACGAGGACGCCGACCTCATCGGCACAGTGGTCCTGCGCCCCGCGGGAGCCGGGCGGTGAGCGGGCGGTCCGGCCTGCCGCTCGGCTTCGCGGAGGCCCTCGACCTGCCCCTGAGCGTCGACCTGCGCACAGCCGCCCGCGCCTTCGCCATCTGCCCCGCGACGGCGTACAAGCTGATCCGCCTCGGCGCCTTCCCCTGCCCCGTGCTGCGGGTCGGCGGACGCTACCGCATTCCCACGGCCTACCTGCTGCGCACCCTCGGCATCGAGGAACGACCGGTGTACGCCATCCCCCTGGAGGACGACGCGGCGCCCGCAGCCCGGCCCCACGACATCCACGTCCGCGCATCGGAGGTTTCCCCATGATCACGTCGCAGACGCTCCGACAGGAGCCCGACCAGCCTCGGAGGTGCTTCGTCGTCGGCCCCATCGGCGACCCGCACGCCGCGCACGGCACCCCCGAACGCGAGGCGTACGAGCACCACCTCGGCATCTTCGAGCAGGTGATCGCCCCCGCCTGCGAGAAGTACGGCATCAGCGCCGTGCGCGCGGACGGCATCGCACATGCCGGTGACATCAACGAGCAGATCTGCCGGCACGTCGTCGAGTCCGACCTGGTCGTCGCGGACGTGAGTGGCGGCAACCCCAACGTGATGTACGAGCTGGGGCTGCGACACATCACCGGCAAGCCGACGATTCACATCGGGGAGGCCGGGCAACTGCCCTTCGACATCGCGTCGATCCGGACGATCCGTTACCAGCGGACGCGCAGCCACCTGGCCGGAGCGCGCAAGGAGATCGAGAGCGCCCTGGAGGCCGGGCTCCGGGACGGCTTCGAACTCCTCACACCGGCCCGAGTGCTCCGTGGCCTCCAGATCGGTGACGGACCGGCCTCCGCCACGGAGAACGGCGGCGGAGGGAAAGAGGAGGACGAGGACCCGCCCGGTCTGCTCGACGACTTCGCCGTGATCGAGGACGGGCTGGGTGAGATGGCCGCCGACATGGAGGCGATCACGAAGACGATCGAGACGATCGGAGCGCTGACCGAGCAGTCCAGCACCGAGTTGCTCGATCTGACCCAGGCGAAGGCGCCCGCGAGCGCACGGCTCGTCGCGGTCGCCCGGTACGCGGAGACGATCAGCGCACCGGCGATCGAACTGAACGCCGTGGCCGCCGCGTTCGCGGAGCGGATGGCGACCCTGGACAGCGGGGTGCGGGCCGCACTGGGGTTCATCGAGATGACGCCGCCCGGTGAGCGCGGCGAGGAAGCGGAGGAGTTCCTGGAGCAGCTGATGTCCCTGGACGCGGCCGCGCAGGAAGGTCTGGCACAGATCAGCTCCTTCGGCACCTCGGCGGGCGCCATGGTCCGGCTGAGCCGGCACCTTCGCAAACCGGTGAAGGAGATCTTCGCCGGAGTGAAGCAACTGACGTCCGCCATCACCAGGATGGGGGAGTGGGCGGCCAAGGCCCGTGCGCTGGCGCACAACCCCCTTGCGTGACACCGCCTGACAGGAACCCGGGCCTCCTCGGAGGCCCGGGTTCGGCAACGGCGTTGCGGGTGTCCCCCAAGCCCGGCGTCAGTCCCCGATGCGCGGTGGGCGCCGCCCCTGCCCGGAGGGGGTACGGGGCACTCAAGGAGGCACAGTGCGCAGGCTCAGCAACGCCGCCATAGCGGGCGTCACGGTCGTCGCCCTGTGTTCCGGGGCCTGGCTGCTGCGCAGCGGCACCGCGACGCACGCGCCGCCGCAGCCGACGGCGGGCCAGGCCCGGTCCGGCCCCGCCGACCCGCGCTGCCGCCCTCCCGCCCGACCGCATCCGGATCCCCGCGATCCGCGTGTACGCCCCCCTGGCGGGTCTCGGGCTGACGAGCACGGGCAGCCTCGACGTCCCGCCCGCCGGCCGCCGGAACCTCGCCGGGTGGTACCAGGCCGGCACCACCCCCGGGGAGCATGGCACCGCGATCGTCGCCGGCCACGTCGACAACGCCGACGGCCCGGCCGTCTTCTACTCGCTCGGCGCCCTGAAGAAGGGCGACACGATCGAGGTGGACCGACGGGACGGCGGCGTGGCCGTGCGAACCCAGCCCGACGGGCACGTCGTACGCCAGCACCTCCACCACACCGCCGAGGGTGTCGCCGTCCTTGTGGGCCTGGTCGATCTCCGCGACCATCGCCTTCGAGGCATCCGCGTCCAGGCAGCGCACCGGGTCCGCGTCCAGCTTCTCCACGTCCGCCGGCGTCGGGTACACCCCGTACGGCGCCTTCGCGCCCGCCAGCTCCACCACATGGGAGACGATCTCGATGCCGGCCGTCTCCTTCAGGTACGACCGGGCCACCGCACCGAGGGCGACGCGAGCGGCGGTCTCGCGGGCGGAGGCCCGCTCCAGAATCGGACGGGCCTCCTCGAAGCCGTACTTCTGCATCCCCGCCAGGTCGGCGTGGCCCGGGCGGGGCCGGGTCAGCGGGGCGTTGCGGGCCAGCCCGGCCAGGATCTCCGGGTCCACCGGGTCGGCCGCCATGACCTGCTCCCACTTCGGCCACTCGGTGTTGCCCACCATGACCGCCACCGGCGAGCCCAGGGTCAGCCCGTGCCGGACACCACCCAGGAAGGTGACCTCGTCCCGCTCGAACTTCATCCGGGCACCGCGCCCGTAGCCCAGCCGCCGCCTCGCCAGATGGTCCGCCACCATGTCCGTGGTGATCGGCACGCCGGCGGGAAGACCCTCCAGCGTCGCCACGAGTGCGGGACCGTGGGACTCCCCCGCGGTCAGCCAGCGCAGCGAGCTCACCGGCGCCCCCGCCGCCGCCGTGCGGTCTCCGTCAGAAACTCGGCGACCAGGAAGGCCAGGTCGAGGGACTGACGGCGGTTCAGACGCGGGTCGCAGGTGGACTCGTAGCGCGCGGTGAGGTCGACGAAGTCGATCTCGTGGCCGCCGCCGACGCACTCGGTGACATCGTCGCCGGTCAGTTCCACGTGAATGCCTCCGGGGTGGGTCCCCAGCGACCTGTGCACCTCGAAGAAGCCCCGGACCTCGTCGAGGACGTCGTCGAAGCGGCGGGTCTTGTGGCCGGAGGGGGCCTCGATCGTGTTGCCGTGCATGGGGTCGCAGATCCAGGCGACCTGAGCCCCGGAGGCGGTGACCTTCTCCACGAGCGGCGCGAGCGCGTCCCGTACCTTGTCCTTGCCCATGCGGGTGATGAACGTCAGGCGCCCGGGCACCCGGTCCGGGTCGAGGCGGTCCACCAGCCGCAGGGCGGTGTCGGCCGTGGTGGCGGGGCCCAGCTTGACGCCGATGGGGTTGGCGACACGGGAGAAGTACTCCACGTGGGCCCCGTCGAGGTCACGCGTCCGCTCGCCTATCCACAGCATGTGCCCGGAGGCCGCGTACCTGACTCCCGTACGGGCGTCCGCACGGGTGAGGGCGGACTCGTAGTCCAGGAGCAGTCCTTCGTGGGACACGAAGAACTCGGCGCTGTCGAAGTCCTCCGGAGTGCCTCCGGTGGCGCGCATGAAGTCCAGGGCATGGTCGATGTGGTCGGCCAGCCGCTCGTACTTGCCCTTGAGGGGCGATCCGGCCACGAAGTCCCTGTTCCACTCGTGGACCTGGCTAAGGTCGGCATAGCCGCCCGCCATCAACGCCCGGACGAGATTGAGGGTGCTGGAGGAGGACTGGTACACCCGCAGAAGGCGCTGTGGGTCCGGAACGCGTGCTTCCGGAGTGAAGGCGAATCCGTTGACCGCGTCGCCCCGGTAGGCCGGCAACGTGACGCCGTCACGGGTCTCGGTCGGCCGCGAGCGCGGTTTGGCGTACTGGCCGGCGAGGCGGCCCACCTTCACGACCGGCATGGCGGCGGCGTAGGTGAGGACGGCGGACATCTGCAGCAGGGTGTTCAGCTTGTTGCCGACGGCGTCGGCGGACACCCCGGCGAAGGTCTCGGCGCAGTCGCCGCCCTGCAGGAGGAAGGCGTCACCGCGCGCCACGTCGGCCAGGCGGTCGCGCAACCGGGCGCACTCACCCCACAGGACGAGGGGCGGCAGGCAGGCGAGCTGCCGCGTCACGGCGTCGAGGGCGACCGGGTCCGGCCATTCGGGCTGCTGGGCGGCCGGCCGGGCGCGCCAGGACTTCGTCATGTCCACCGGCGCCGGGTCCGTGGTTGCCGTGGTGGGCGAGGCGGGGGGAAGAAGGGTGTCCACGAACTCTCCTGAGCTGGTCGGGTCACGTCTCACGAGGTGGGGGCGAGAGGACTGCGGCGGCATGGCGGTCAGGACGCGTCCGCCAGCTCCATCACGTACCGCCCGTAGCTGGAGGACGCCGACAACTCCTTGCCCAGGAGCATCAGTTGTTCCTTGCCGACGTAGCCCATGCGGTAGGCGACCTCCTCCAGGCAGGAGATGCGGATGCCCTGCCGCTTCTCCAGCAGCTGGACGAACATCGCGGCCTCCAGGAGGCTGTCGTGTGTGCCCGTGTCGAACCACGCCGAGCCCCGGCCCAGGTTGACCAGCCGGGCCCGGCCCTCACGCACGTAGGTGAGGTTGAGGTCGGTGATCTCCAGTTCGCCACGGGCCGACGGGGTGAGGCGGGCGGCACGCTCCACCGCCTCGGCCTCGTACATGTACAGACCGGTGACGGCGAGGTTGGAGGCGGGCCGGGCCGGCTTCTCCTCCAGGGTCACGATGGTGCCGTTGTCGTCGACGGTCGCGACGCCGTAGCGCTCCGGGTCGCTCACCGGGTAGCCGAAGAGCGTGCAGCCGTCGAGACGTTCGATCTCCTGGCGGAGCATGTCGGGCAGGCGGTGGCCGTAGAAGATGTTGTCGCCGAGGACGAGGCAGACGTCCTCGCCGTCCGCGAAGGGGCCGCCGAGGACAAGGGCTTCGGCGATGCCTCGGGGGGCGTCCTGGACGGTGTAGTCGAGACGGATGCCGAGGCGGCTGCCGTCACCGAGGAGCGACTGGTACGTCTCCAGGTGTTCAGGGGCGGAGATGACCAGGATCTCGCGTATGCCAGCCTGCATCAGGACGGACAGCGGATAGTAGATCATGGGCTTGTCGTAGACGGGCAGCAGCTGCTTGGAATGCACGCTGGTGAGCGGGCGCAGCCGGGTTCCGGAACCGCCGGCGAGGATGATGCCGCGCATGGTGATTCCCTTCGTTCTCGTCGGGCGTATGGTGGGCGGGAACGCTTGCGAACCGGTCGGGGCCGGGCGGGAGATCAGGCGATGGCCGTGGTCAGCGGCTGCCACCAGGAGACGTTCTCCCGATACCAGGCGATCGTGGCGGCCAGCCCGTCCTCGAACGACACCTGGGGCCGGTAGCCCAGAGCCCGCAGTTTGCCGTCGTCCAGCGAGTAGCGCCGGTCGTGCCCCTTGCGGTCGGGGACGGGGCGCACGGACGACCAGTCGGCGCCGCACGCGTCGAGGATGAGACCGGTGAGCTGACGGTTGGTCAGTTCCTGTCCGCCGCCGATGTTGTACACCTCGCCGGGCTCCCCCTTTGCCAGGACCAGGTCGATCCCGCGGCAGTGGTCGTCCACGTGCAGCCAGTCGCGCACGTTCAGGCCGTCGCCGTAGAGGGGCACCTGACCGCCCTGGAGAAGCGTGGTCACGAAGAGGGGGATGACCTTCTCGGGGTACTGGTACGGGCCGTAGTTGTTGCTGCACCGGGTGATGCCGACGTTCATCCCGTGGGTGCGGCCGTACGCGCGCACCAGCAGGTCGGCGCCCGCCTTGGCCGCCGCGTACGGGGAGTTCGGAGCGAGCGGCCAGTCCTCGGTCCAGGACCCGGAGTCGATGGACCCGTACACCTCGTCCGTGGAGACATGGACGAACCGGGACACGCCGGTGCGCAGGGCGGCCTGGAGCAGGTTGTGGGTGCCGAGGACGTTGGTGGTGACGAACTCGGCGGAGCTGTCGATGGAGCGGTCGACATGTGTCTCGGCGGCGAAGTTGACCACGGCGTCGACCTCGGACAGCAGCTCAGGGACCAGCACCGGATCGGCGATGTCGCCCTCGACGAAGCGCAGCGCCGGGTGGCCGGCGACCGGGGCGAGGTTGGCCCGGTTGCCCGCATAGGTCAGCTTGTCGAGAACGGTGACGTGGTCCACTGCGAGGTCCGACCGGCCGTCGAGCAGCCGACGGACGTAATTACTGCCGATGAATCCGGCTCCGCCGGTCACCAAAACGTGCATGCCAAACTCACCCTTCGGCGGGTTTTACAGGATTTCTTCGGAGGGTTTGCACCAGGAATTAGAGGCCAGTCGGGACGGCACTGGCGTCAGGGCGGCCACCGGGTTTTGAGCGGCATCGGCGCAGCGGTCACCGGCAGCCCTACAAGCATCGTAGAACATCGAACATAGCTGCGCAACGCCATGATCTTGTAACCGTAAGTAGAGACCTGGCCCGGAGAGGGCGCACCCACGGCACGCTCCAGGTAATGACTTCTAAAAGTCACCACGTCAATCAACGGGGCGGAATGAATCGTTCCGGTAGCCGTGAGGAGGTGTAAAAAATCGGTTACAGGGAGACGGCTCGCACTGCCCTCGCGGCCAGCGGTCGGCCGCCCTTGCGGATTGACTCGAAGTGTCGTTAGTTTCATCCGTCATGGAAGATTCCGCCGAAATGCAGGGCGGTATTCGATGGCAGGGGGGATTCATGCCTGTACAGCCCGACCGCGACGCTGACGCCATGTCAACCGGCGTGCTGGAGCGCCGGAGAGTGGTCCCGCCGCGCGACGAGGCCGTCGATCCCCAGGCGCTGGTCGAAGCGGAGACGGAGCTGTCCGCCGGCACGGCCGTCGGACCGGGTGCCTGGATCCGCTTCGGCACGACCGTGCACGCGTCCCGCGTCGAAGGTGGCGTCTTCATCGGCTTCCGCTGCCGGATCGCCGCCGCGCACATCACCTCCGGATGCCAGATCGCCTCCCTCACCCGGATCGGCCGGCCCGGCGCGCGGCGGGTGGTGATCGAGGCCGGTGCCTGGATCGGCGCGCGTGTCGTGATCGAACCGGGGGTACGGATCGGACCCGGTGCCGTGGTCGCGGCCGGCGCGCACGTCACCTCCGACGTGCCGGCGGACGCGATCGTCGTGGGGCGCCCGGCGCGTGTGCTGCGCCACCGTGACGTGACCGAGGACGGCGCCCCGGACTTCGGCGCCATCATCGCCCGGGTACGCGCCCGCGCCGACTCCAACCGCAAGCCGCTGCCCCCGGGCTGGACCTCGGACGGCGGTGGGATGCTCGACGCCGACCTGTCCGGCGGCCCCCAGGTCCGCCTGGGCGCCGGGCTGATCGCCATGGGCCGCGCCGACGGCCCCTCGCCCCGGGGCGGCCTGCGCGTCGGCCCCGACGTGACGATCGGCGACGAGTCGGTCCTGGAGGCATCCGGCGGCATCGACATCGGTGCCGGCACGGTCCTCGGGCCCCGCACCCTCGTGTTGTCGAGCCGCCACGACCTGACACGGCGTTCACTGCCCTGGCAGGACGGGCCCGTCTCCATCGGCGCGGGAGTCAGCGTCGGCGCGGACGCGACCCTGGTCGGCCCCTGTGTGCTCGGCGACGGCGCCGTGGTTACCCCGGGGGCCGTCGTCGTCGGTGACGTCCCCGCACGGCACACCACCTCCGGAGTCCTGGAAAGGAAGAACCCATGAGGATCGTCTTCGCCCCCGCCCCGACCGGCTCGGGGCACAACATGCGCACCCTCGCGCTGGCCCGCGAGCTGCGCCGGCAGAACCCGGACGCCGAACTCACCGCCCTGCTCGGCTCGTTGCAGCCGACCTTCGGTCCGCTGTTCGAGGCGGCCGGTGTCCGGGTGATCGACATCGCCGGCGACCACGTCGACCACGCGACCCGCAGCAACCTCACCCGCGACCTGGGCTGGCGGACGTACATCAAGGACTACGTCGCCCCCGCCTTCGTCAACGGCGAACGGGTGCTGAGCTATCTGTCGTACTACCAGGACCTGGGAGCGGACCTGGTGGTCAGCGACTACAACACCTCCGCCAGTATGGCCGCCGCCCTCAGCGGCACCCCGCACGCCCTGGTGACGGAGCGGTACGACTTCACGCTCGTCCAGATCGACGACCGCACCCTGGAGGCGGGCGGCTTCCGGGTCGACCACGAGGACCTGCGGCGCGGCCGCAACGCCCTGCACGCCGTCTTCGACTGGATCGTCTCCACCGCCGAGATCGTGCTGACCGACAAGCCGTACGTCCCGGAACTCGACGAGGGCACGTCCGTCGCCCGGGCCATGGCGCAGGGCAGAGCGGTGTTCACCGGGCCCATGATCCGCGAGGTGCCCGAGCGCGGCGACGGCGCCGCCGTCCGCGCCTCCCTCGGCCTCGGCCCCGGACCGCTGATGGTCGGCTCCGTCGGCGGCACCAGCATGTTCTGGGAGAACAAGCAGCGGGTCATCGAGTCGTACATCCTCGCCCACCGGCGGCTGAAGCGCGAGCACCCCGACCTGCAGCTCGTCCTGCTGGGCCGGGAGTGGGTGGAGGCCCCCGACGACGTGGTGGTCCTCACCTACCTCCCGGACTGGATGCCGCTGCTCCAGGAGGCCGACGTCCTGCTGTCGGCGCCCGGCTGGATCACGGTGACCGAGGTGGCCGCCCTGCGCGTACCCACCGTGTTCGTGCTCAGCAGCCTCGGGGAGTACCACGAGGTCGAGGCCTCCGACCGGCTCGGCCGGCTCGGTTTTCCCTCGCTCGTCGCGCCCGGCACCGACGAACTCGTCGACGCCGTGCGGCCGTTCATCGAAAAGCGGAGTGCGGAGCCCGACGGGCGGCCGAGCGGGGAGCCGGCCCCGGCCCACCTCGCCGTCGCCCCGGAGGGCCCGGGTACGTCCAAGGCCGCCGCCCTGCTCAGGGACGCCGCCCTGGCCGCCCGCGCCCGGCGTGCCCGCCATGCCGAGGAGGTCCTGGGGTGAGCGACCCGGCCCACACCGACGTCTCCCTCATCTCCGGGGCCACCCGCATGCTGCTCGCCGGGGACGGCTCCACGACTCTCCTGCTGGAGGCGCTGCTCGACTGCCGGCTCACCGTGCACGTCGACCGCCAGGAACTCGTGCCCGCCGACCGGCTGGCCCCGGCCGCGCTCGCCGCCCTCGGTCTGGGCGCGGGAGACACCGCCGTCGAACGCATCTCGGCGCTGCGCACCCCCGCCGGCACGGTGGTCAGCCGTAACACCGTGGTCTTCACCGCACCGCCGGCGGGCTGGTCCGGCTCCGCGCAGGACCTGGCTCCCCTCGGCCGGCGGCTGCGCGAGGGACGCACTCGGCAGCACCGGGAGATCCTCTCGTCCGGGACCGCCGCATGGCAGGACGGCGGACGACAACGGGCCTGCGCGTACAAGGAGTACGTCATCACCTGCGACGACGGCAGGCGGCTGTACGTGCACGAGCGCTTCAGCCCCGACCACGTACACCCTCCGGCGGAGAACCGCACGGACCAGGACGCCGACTGGCGCGCCCGCCTGCCGCACACCGGCTGACACCCTCTCAGATAGCCCCGCGCACTCCTGTTGGCCGTCGGCCCGAGCACTGTTAGCATGGCCACTGTTTCGATGTTCTACGAACAATGAATAAAGAAAGCGGCTTCCCTGCCCCCTCACGCCCCAGAGTCAGGAGCCAACCCATGAGTCCCCCTACCCTGCGCGCGTTCGTCCTCGAACAGGTCCTGGACGCCCAGGCCCGCGTCCCCGCGGTCGTCGGCCGGGACGCGACCGACGTGATCACCCCCGACCGCACCCTGCGCGACGCGGCCCTCGCCCTGCTGGTGCTGCCCGGGCCGGACGACCAGGACCTCACCGCCCGACTCCTGTCGGCCCTGCGGGAGTTCACCGACCCGGAGCACCCCGGCTACCGCGAACTGCTCGATGTCACCGGTGCCCCGCACCCGGTGGGTGACGTCCGCACGCCCTCGGTCCAGGCGCTCGCCGCCTGGGCCCTGCACCGGGCCGGCGACCTGCTCGGCGACACGGATCTGGCCGCCGAAGCACGCACCGCGCTGCGTAGCGTCACCGACGCGGTGACCCGCCACGCCTGGCCCGCCCGCCTCGACCGGTCCTGGTCCACGGTCCTGGACGGGGCGAGCCCGCTGGAGGAGGCCGCCGTCCTGGTCCTGGCCGCCGACGCCGTGGACGACGGCACCCCCGAGTGGTCCGCGTTCCTCTCCGACGCCGCCCGGCACCTGGAGCGGTACGTGCACGGCGACGGCGTCTGGGCCTGTCTCACCCCGCGCGGCGAACCGGACACCGTGCACGGCCACCGCACCCGCGCGAGCGCCCTGGCCGCGCTCGCCTGGACCCGGCTCCACGAGCGCGGTCAGGACGGGGCGGACCGCGCCCGCAGGGCGCTGCTGCACGTCCAGGCCCACCATCCGCACGTGGGTGCCCGTGGCTACTGGGACCGCAGCGACGCGGCCTCCGTGGTCCGGGTCGACCCGGTCGCCGCCCTGCACGGCCGCCCGGACTCCCCCTTCCCCGCCAAGCTTGTCGCCGACCACGCCCTCCTGGCCCTGGCCGCCCGCCGGACCGCCGAACTCGGTGGAGGCGCCGACGGCGTGGACGTACGACTCAAGACGATGGCCGAGGAGGCCGCCGCCGAGGTCGAGCGCTACAGCGACCCGCGGGCCGGCGGTGTCTTCCAGGGGCAGGGCAGCTGGTTCTCCACGCCGGTCGACCCGACGGTCCCGCTGGCCCGGCACGTCATGGTGCCGCCCCGCACGACCGGCTCGTTCGCCGTCGGCAACACCACGTACGTGCCCTTCCACGGCAAGCACGCCCAGACCCAGCTCCTCGCCCTGGCTGCGCTCGGGGACCGGCGGCCCCCGGTCCCCGCGGCCCCGGCGCTCACCGAGCCGCCACAGCCGGAGCCGTTCGACAACGACCTCACCCGCGTCACGAGCGCCCCGCTCTCCGAGGGGCTGGTCGACATACCGGGCTACCTGCGCTGGCTGAGGTCGACCGCCTCCGGCCTCGGCTACGGTCTCACCCCGTACCGCGCCCCGCTCGGCCTGCGCTCGGACCGCACCGCGCAGACGTTCTCCGTGCTGCACGTGGTCTCCGACCTGATGGCCCTGGGCGAACCGGTGCCGAACGTACCGGGGGTGCTCGCCGGGGTCTTCGCCACCCAGAACACCGACGGCGGCTTCGGGGAGCAACCCTCCCTGCCGTCCGAGGCGTTCACCACCTACTGCGCCGTCCTGACGGCGGCCGTGCTGGGCGGTGCGGACCACCCGGACTTCGACCGCGAGCGGTGCGTGGAGTTCGTACGGGCCTGCCAGCGCCCCGAGGGCGGTTTCGGCAACGCGCCCGGTTTCCCCTGCGACGCCTGGCACTCCCACCTCGCCGCGCTCACCCTGGTCGCGCTCGACGCGCGCCCCGAGCGTCCGGACGACCTAGTGGCGTACCTGCTGAACTGCCAGAACCCCGACGGTGGTTACGGCAACCAGCCCGGCTCGCCGTCCGACACGTTCGCCACCTTCCGGGTGGTGGACACCCTGGTCGCGCTCGGTCTGCGTCCGCCGCACGCCGAGAAGACCGTCGCCTGGCTGCGGAGCCTGCAAACCGAGGCGGGCGGCTTCCGCTACCGGGACAACGGCGTGGAGAGCTTCGTCGGCTCCTACCACGCCATCGCGGCGCTCTACGTCCTGGGCGCCCTCCCTGCCGACACCGCCGCCTGCACGCGGTGGATCGCGGTCCGGCAGAGCGCCGACGGCGGCTTTTCCCGGACACCCGGCGGACCCTCCGAAACCACCGACGAAGGGTTCATCGCGATCCAGGCCCTCCACATGCTCGAAGGGAAGCTCAACCGCTCCTGGGCGGTGATGATGACATGACCGGTGTTTCCTCGACTCCCACCGTCGCCGCGGCGGCCGACAGCCGGCCCGCCCCCTCGGCGCGGACCGTCTCCCTCCTGTGCTTCGCGACGATGTTCGTCATCGGCACCGACACGTTCCTCGTCGCGCCGCTGCTGCCGACCCTGGCCGGCACCTTCGACGTCTCCTCGGACGTCTCGGGCTGGATGGTCAGCGCCTACGCGCTCGGCTACGCCCTCTTCGCGCTCGTCGCCGGCCCCCTGTCCGACGGGCGTGACCGGCGCAGGGTGCTGCTGGCCGGGCTGGTCGGATTCATCGTGATGACCGCGCTGTGCGGCTTCGCCCAAGGCCTGTGGACGATGATCCTCTTCCGGTTCCTGGCCGGTGTGAGCGCCGCGTTCGTCTCCCCGCAGATCTGGGCGTCCATCCCGGTCCTGGTGAAGCCGGAGGAGATCATGCGGACCATGGGCTTCGCCACGGCGGGTCTGTCCATCGCACAGTTCGCGGGCATCCCGCTCGGCAGCTGGCTGGCGGCCGTCTCCTGGCACCTGCCGTTCTGGGCGATCGGCGTCGCCTCCGCGCTGCTGTGGCTGCTCCTCGCCCGTCTCTTCCCGTCGGTCCCGGGCCGTCCGAACGCCTCCGGCAACGGTGCCCGGTCGATCCCGCGGACGTACGGCACGGTCCTCGGCGCCGGCCGCCTGCGCTGGTATCTCCTCGGCTACCTGGTGTTCCAGACCGGCAACTTCGAGGCCATCTCCTTCTTCGGCTCCTGGTTCACCAAGGACTTCCACCTGAGCGTCGGCTCCGTCGGTACGGCCATGATGGCGGTCGGCGCGGGCAACGTGATCGGCTCGCTGTTCGGCAGCCGGGTCGTACGGCGCCTGGGCCTGTACCGGTCGCTGCTGACGGCCGTGCTGACCCTCGTCGTCCTGTACTGCCTGGTGCCGCTCGCGCCGAACCTCCCCACGGCGCTGGTGCTGCTGGCGCTGGTGATGATGGTCGCCGGGTTCGTCTTCCCGGTGTTCATGAGCATCCTTCAGCAGCAGACCGAGACCGCCCGCGGCACCGTCTCGTCCCTCGCCAACGCGGCGATGTACGTCGGCACGACCGTCGGCGGCGCGGTCGGCGGTGTCCTGCTGGCCGATGTGACCGGCTTCTGGGGCGTCGCCGCCTTCACCGTCGCCGCGTACCTGGTCTCGCTCGCGGTGTACGCGGCGGCCGGGGCGTTCCGCCGCCGGCCGGCGGTACGGCCGCAGGGGGCCGGCGCGTGAGCACGGCCGTCCTCTTCGACCGGTACGGGACACCGGACGAGCTGTACCGGGCCGACGTCCCCGTCCACTCCCCGGGATCCGGCGAGGTGGTGGTCCGCTACACCGCGATCGGTGTCAACCCGATCGACTGGAAGCTCCTGCGGGGCGACCTGCGCACCCACGTCCCGCTGGGCCTGCCCGGCGGCTGCCCCGGGGTGGAGGCGGCGGGGGTGGTCGTCGACGTCGGCGCGGGCGTACGGCGGTTCCGCGTCGGCGATCCCGTCATCCGGCACGGGCGGCCCGGCACCTACCGGGTGCACGAGGTGGTACCGGCCTCCCAGGAGGCCGACGAACTCACCGCGTGGCCCGCCCGGTTCTCCGCCGAGCAGGCCGCCGTGCTGCCCGTGGCCGCCGGCACCGCCTACTCGGCACTGCGCCAGGTCGGGCTGCGTGCCGGGGAGCGGCTCCTGGTCCACGGGGCCTCCGGCGGCGTCGGCCTCGCCGCGGTGCAACTCGCCCTGCTGACCGGTGCCGCGGAGGTGATCGGCACGGCCTCGGCCCGGCACCACGAGCTGCTGCGGCGGTTGGGGGCCGTCCCCGTCGAGTACGGCGACGGGCTGCCGGAGCGGCTCGCGGGACTCGGCCCGTTCGACGCCTCGGTGGACTGCGCGGGCGGGCCGGGACCGGCCGAGGCGGCACTGCGGCTGGTGGCCGACCCGGGGCGCCGGGTCACCATCGTGGCCGACCCGGAGGTCCAGCGGCGCGGTGTGCCGTATCTCGAGCACGTACCGCTGGAGCTGGCCGCCACTCTCGACCTGATCGGCCACAGCCCCTTCGAGCTGCCCGTCACCGCGCGCTTTCCGCTGTCCCGTGCTGCGGAGGCGCTCCGGCTCGGGCAGCGGGGCGGGGTCGGGGGAAAGATCGTGCTCCTTCCGGAGGAGTGACGCGGCGACAAGCCGCGGCACCCCGTCCATGACTCCCCGCCCCACCATGCGACCCCCGCATCACCCCTCACCTGAACAGGGAACAGAACATGACCTACCGCTATGACGCCGACCTCGTCGAAGCCGCAGGGAACTTCGGGGTCTTCGACCTGACCGACCCGCAGGAGACCCGCGCCAAGCTGCTCGCGGCGAGCGCCGGGCGCCCCGCCCCCGACACCACCGGGGTGGAGGTGACCGACCTGAGGATCCCGGGCCCCGAGGACAACCCCCAGGTCCCGGTGCGGGTCTACCGGCCCGCCGGAGTCGAGGAGGACCTGCCGGCGGTGCTGAACATCCACGGCGGCGGCTTCGTCATCGGCCGGATCGAGGTCGACGACGCGACCTGCCTGGACATCGCCCGCCGGGTGAAGGCGGTCGTCGTCTCGGTCGGCTACCGCCTCGCCCCGGAGAACCCCTACCCGGCCGGTGCGGAGGACTGCTACGCGGCCCTGGAGTGGCTGGCCCGGACCGCCGGTGACCTCGGCGCGGACGCGGGCCGGATCGCGGTCCACGGGATCAGCGCCGGCGGCGGGCTGGCCGCGGCGGTGGCCCTCATGGCGCGTGACCGGGGAGGCCCGCGGCTCGCGTTCCAGTACCTGGACCTTCCGGAGCTGGACGACCGGCGGGACACGCTGAGCATGCGCCGGTTCACCGACACCCCCGGCTGGAACGCTGCGAACGCCGAGCTCAGCTGGCGGCACTACCTGGGCGAGCGGGCGGGGAGCGAGGACGTGCCCGTGTACGCGGCGCCCGCCCGTGAGAAGGACCTCTCGGGACTGCCCCCGGCGTACGTGACGGCGCTCGAGTACGACCCCTGCCGGGACGAGGCGGTGGCCTACGCGGAGAACCTCTTCGCCGCGGGCGTCCCCGTCGAGACGCACGTGTTCTCCGGCGCCTACCATCTGGCGTACCTCATTCCCACGGCCAGGGTCTCCCGGCGGCGGGCCGAGGAACGCGTCACCGTGCTGCGGCACGCGCTGCACGACTGACCGGGAAAGCGCCCGGGGCCCGCCGTCCGCGGAGACGGCGGGCCGTGGAGGCTACCGGACACCTCGACAATGTTCTACCATCGTGGAACATCGAATTTTGCCCGGACTTTGCCCGCCGGGGGACGGGGCACGGACCGATACCGACAAGGAGGTCGTGCATGCGCACTGCGCTCTACCACCCCGACCGGGACGACATCTCCCTGGACAAGGTGCTGCACGCCCTGAGCGACCCGATCCGCCGCGACATCGCCCAGGTCATGCACGAGCAGGGACCACGGGTCTGCGGCCAGCTCGACTATCCGATCGCGAAGTCGACGCTCTCGCACCACCTGAAGGTGCTGCGCGAGTCCGGCGTCATGCACACCGAGGTGCGGGGCACCACCCGGGTGATCACGCTGCGCCGCGAGGACATCGAGGCCCGCTTCCCGGGCCTCCTGGACGCCGTCCAGGTCACGGCCCCCGCTCCGGAGCGCGCCCTCACCGCGGTCTGAGGGCGACGTGGTCGTCCACCCCCACCTGACCGGCAGCAGGTGACTCTCCCAGGACGTTGGCCTTCCCCCACGCCCCCAGCGGTTCCAGTGCCTCGTTCAGGGACTCGCCCCGGGGCGTGAGGGAGTACTCCACCCGGGGCGGCACCTCGTCGTACGCATCACGATGCACGAGGCCGTCGGCCTCCATCTCCCGCAGGTGCGAGGCGAGCACCTTCTCCGTGATCCGCCGCGCCGAGGCCCTCGCCGCCGAGGGCGTGACCGTGGCCCCGACCGCCGCCGAGGCGGTGGCCGCCGACCGGCTCGTGATCGCCTGCCTCCTCGACGACGCCTCCGTCGGCCAGACACTCGAAGGGGCCGACCTGGCCGGGCGGGACCTGGTGAACCTCACCACCGGCACGCCCTCCGAGGGCCGTGTCCGTGCCGCCTGGCCCGCGGCACCCGTTTCCTGGACGGCGGGATCATGGCCGTACCGCCGATGATCGGGGACCCGGACTCCGGCGCCTACGTCTTCTACGGCGGCTCGCCCGAGCTCTTCGAGGAGCACCGGGAGACCCTCGCCGTGCCGGCCGGAACCACCTTCGTCGGCGCGGATCCGGGGTTCGCCGCGCTGCACGACGTGGCGCTGCTCAGCGGCGTGTACGGCACGTTCGCGGGGGTCACCCAGGCCTTCGCACTGATCCGCCGGGAGGACATCCCGCCGAAGGACTTCGCGCCGCTGCTCGCGTCCTACATCACCGCGATGACCTCGGTCGTGCAGGAGACCGCCGACCGCCCGGAGAGCGGCGACTACCGCGAGGCCGTCGCCTCCAACCCGGCCATGCAGGTCGCGGGCTACGGGACGCTCCTGCGCACGTCCGAGGACGCAGGGCGTCAGCACGGAGCTCATGACGCCGTTCATGTCCCTGATGCGGCGCCGCCTGGCCGACGGCCACGGCGACGAGGACACCACGGGGGTGATCGACCTGCTCACCGCTCGCTAGGCCACCCACTGCTCGTACGCCAGGTTCGCCACCAGAGCGAAGACGACCGTCAGCAGCACGATCCGTACGAAGCGGCTGCCCTGCTTCAGGGCCGTGCGTGCGCCCAGCATGCCGCCCGCCAGGTTGGTCAGGAGAATCGCCGGTTTGGCTAACCGGCGATCCGCCGCTATGCAGCCCCGCTGCCTCGGCCACTTACAGTCCTGGAACTGTGAGTGCCTCCTCCTTGGAGGCAGGAAACGAGGGGCCTGGGCCAGCTGCCCCATGGCGGCGCCCGTCCCACCTTCCGGTCGAGCGCCTTCGCTCCTGACTACCGTCCAGACCGTCCGAGGGATGGTGATCATGGACGTCCTTCGGGGGGTGCTGCGTAGGCTTGTGCCGTCGTCACGGGGGGCGCGAGAGTGGATGAAGTCCTCCTCCGGTGAGCTGGCGATACGTCAGGAAAGTCGGCAAGCGGTCAGCATGAGTCCTGAAAAACCTGGGGAAAGCTGCCGGACGTGCGACTCGTTGTAGGGTGTGGAAACAGCCCTTGACCTGCAAGAACGCAGGCAGGGAGCCTACTTGCGGGAGCGTCCCAATGTTGCGTACCATGTTCAAATCCAAGATCCACCGCGCCACCGTCACCCAGGCCGACCTGCACTATGTGGGATCCGTGACGATCGACGCCGACCTTCTCGACGCCGCCGACCTGTTGCCCGGGGAGCTGGTGCACATCGTCGACGTCACCAACGGGGCCCGGCTGGAGACGTACGTCATCGAGGGGCAGCGCGGGTCCGGCGTCGTCGGGATCAACGGGGCCGCCGCCCATCTCGTGCACCCCGGTGACCTGGTGATCATCATCAGCTACGCTCAGGTCACCGACGCGGAGGCCCGTGAGCTGCGGCCCCGCGTCGTGCATGTCGACGCCGGCAACCGGATCGTGTCGCTCGGCGCCGACCCGTCCGAGCCCGTGCCCGGTTCGGACCAGCAGCGCAGCCCGCAGGCCGTAGGGGCCTGACCGGCTGACCGGTGGACTAGGAGCGTGCGTGACCATGAGCGAGACCGAGATCCGCGACGACCGGGCGGCGGGCCGCCTGGAGGCCGTCGGCGACGGTGAGGTGGTCGGCCGCATCGAGTACTTCGTGCTGGAGTCGCCCGCGCACGCCCTGGTCCCCGTCCACACCATCGTCGAGCCCGCCCACGAGGGCAAGGGCATCGCCGGATCGCTCGCCCGCGAGCTGTACGCCCTCGCCGAGCGCGAGGGCGTCCCGGTGGCCCCGCTGTGCCCGTACGTCGTCAAGTGGGCCGAACGCCACCCGGAGACCGCCCCGCCGGCCGACCCCGCGCTCCTGTCGGCCGCCAAGGACTGGCTGCGCGCCCACCCCGGACGGTTCTGAGCGGATCGTCGTTCCGCGTACCGGAGACCACTCGCGCGGAGCCGTCCCGGTGGACCCGTCGAGTGCCCACGGGTGCCCTCGGGTGAGTGGCCGCGCGGGCTTCCGGGTAGGCGGGGGAGTAGTCCAGAGGCGACGTCCCGTGACAGCGCGGAGGGCATCATGACCAACCCGCATCCCGACCCGGCCCCGCCCGCCCCGGCCCCGGGCCCCGGACCGAGCCCGACTCCGCCGGATCCCTATCCGAGCCCGGTTCCGGAGCCGGAGCCGGTCCCGGCGCCGACCCCGGTCCCGCCGGGTCCCGAGCCCACACCGCCTCCGGCGCCGCCCCACCCGGGCCCGCCGGGGCCGTCCCCGTCCCCCATCCCGCCGGGACCGGAACCGGTCCCGAACCCCGAACCAGGCCCTCCCCTCACCTGAGCACCGGATCACCGGCGCACCGAGCGGCGCCCGTCGGCGCACGGGGGCGCGGGAAACCGCGCGTCCAGCCACCGCAGACCCCCGCCGGGCGCCCCGGCCGGGCCCGGCCGCCGTCCTGCGGCGCGCCCGGGTCAGCCGGGCCGTGCCGCCGTGCGTGCCGGCCGTCACGCGGTGGTCTCGCCGCGCGGGTCGCCCTCCCGGGGCTTCCCGCCCCCGGCATCGCGGCCACGGGCCCGCGTTCTCCCGTCCGGCACCGCGGCCGTGCCGTCGCCGTTCCCGCGTCGTACGGCCGAGCAGCGGAGGACGCAGACCCCAGCAGCGCGGCCGGTGGTGGTCTCTCGTCCGCGCGCGGCCGGGCGTACGGTCCGCGCCGAGACCGCGCCCCGGCCCCCGTCGGACGGCTTCGGCCCGCTACGCCGTGACCTCGTCCCGCTCCCCGCCCCACAGCGTGTGGAACGTGCCCTCACGGTCCACCCTGCGGTATGTGTGCGCGCCGAAGAAGTCGCGCTGGCCCTGGGTCAGCGCCGCGGGCAGCCGCGGGGAGCGCAGGCCGTCGTAGTAGGCCAGGGCCGCCGCGAAACCGGGCGTCGGCACTCCCTGCCGTACCGCCGCGATCTGCACCTCGCGCCAGTCGTCCTGCGCGTCGGCGATCTCGCGGGCGAACGTCTCGTCCGACAGCAGGCTCGGCAGGTCGGGGCGGCCGTCGTAGGCCGCGCGGATGCGGTCCAGGAACGCGGCGCGGATGATGCAGCCGCCCCGCCAGATGGAGGCCACCGCGCCGAGGTCGATGTCCCAGCCGTACTCCTCGCTGCCCGCCGCGATCTCGTGGAAGCCCTGGGTGTACGACACGATCTTGGACGCGTACAGCGCCTGCTCCACCCGGTCGGCGAAGGCCGCCGCCTCCGACTCGCTCAGCGCGGACGGCTTCGGGCCGGCCAGGTCCCGGGACGCGGCCCGCAGCTCCGCGTGCCCGGACAGGGACCGGGCGAAGACCGCCTCGGCGATGCCGGACACCGGGACGCCCAGGTCCAGCGCGATCTGCACGGTCCAGCGGCCGGTGCCCTTCTGCTCGGCCTGGTCCACCACCACGTCCACGAACGGCTTCCCGGTGGCCGCGTCCACGTGGGACAGCACCTCGGCGGTGATCTCGATCAGATAGGAGTCCAGCCGGCCCGTGTTCCAGGTGCGGAAGATGTCCGCGATCTGCGCGGGGGAGTACCCGGCGACATCGCGCAGCAGCTGGTACGCCTCCCCGATGAGCTGCATGTCGGCGTACTCGATGCCGTTGTGGACCATCTTCACGAAGTGCCCGGCACCGTCGGGACCCACATGCGTCACGCACGGCGCGCCGTCGGCCGCCTTCGCGGAGATCTTCTCCAGCATCGGGCCCAGCGACCCGTACGACTCCACGGACCCGCCCGGCATGATGCTCGGCCCGTGCAGCGCGCCCTCCTCGCCGCCGGAGATGCCCGCGCCGACGAAGTGGATGCCCCGCTCGCGCAGCTCCCGCTCCCGGCGCCGGGTGTCCGCGAAGTGCGCGTTGCCACCGTCGATGATCATGTCACCGGGCTCCAGCAGCGGGGCGAACTCCTGGATCACCGCGTCCGTCGGCTCACCCGCCTTGACCATGACGACCAGGCGGCGCGGGCGTTCGAGCGCCGCCACGAACTCCTCGGCGGTCTCGGCCGCGACGAAGTCGCCCTCGTGCCCGAACTCGTCCACGAGTGCCTTCGTGCGCGACACCGTACGGTTGTGCACGGCGACCGTGTAGCCGTTGCGCGCGAAGTTACGGGCGAGGTTGCGGCCCATCACCGCGAGGCCCGTGACACCGATCTGCGCTGAAGTGCTCATACCGCCTGCTCCCTGGTTGCCTCATGTCTACGGCTCCGTCAGTACGGGACCATGCCCATCCTGACGTGCCCCGACAGGGAGCGCACAGCCGACCCGCCCACGCGGACGCGCGGCCGGAGTGTCCTGCGTCTCGTCACCGGCCGACCCCGGCTCAACAAGGGGGTGTTCCCGGCCACTTGGGCGGTGCGGCAGACCGATTCCCTGTCTTGTCATGGCCTGTTCGCGGCGCTTACCTTTGCCCCTCCTGACGCATGCCGAGGGGAATTCGGACATGGCCGTACGCGGCCGGCACCGCCGGTACCAGCCGAACAGGATCAACCGCGCCTCACTCACCGTCACCGCGAGCGGCGCCGGCCTCGCGATCCCGCTGGTCGCCGCCGGCACCGCGCACGCCGCCGACGCGGCCACCTGGAGCAAGGTCGCCGCCTGCGAGTCCAGTGGCGACTGGAGCGTCAACACCGGCAACGGCTACTACGGCGGGCTGCAGTTCACCCAGTCCACCTGGGAGGCGTACGGCGGCACCCGCTACGCGCCGCGCGCCGACCTGGCGAGCCGGGACCAGCAGATCGCCGTCGCCGAGAAGGTCCTGGACGGGCAGGGGCCCGGCGCCTGGCCGGCGTGCTCGCCCCGCGCCGGGCTCGCCCGGGGCGGTGCCGGGCCTGACGTCCACCCCGACTCCGCGGGCGTGCGCCCGGTGTCCTCCGTCAAGGACGCGCAGCCGCAGACCACCCCGCAGTCCCGCGCGGGCCGGGCCCGGATGTACACCGTCGTGCACGGGGACACCCTCTCCGGCATCGCCGGCGAGCAGCGCGTCCCGGGCGGCTGGCGGTCGCTGTACGCGGCCAACCGCGCCAAGATCGGCTCCGATCCCGACCTGATCATGCCGGGGCAGCGACTCGGCCTGAACGGCACTCCCACCACACCCGCGCCCCCCAAGTCCCCGAAGCACAAGGCCCCTTCGGAGCATCCCGGTACGCACCACACCCCGTCCCCGACCCGGCACGCGCGCGTCGCCCCGGTGAGCGCGTCCGTCGGCACCGGCTACCGCGTGGCCGGTTCGCACTGGTCGAAGGGCTACCACACCGGCGTCGACTTCCTCGTCCCGACCGGCACCTCCGTGCAGGCGGTGGCGGCCGGCCACGTGGTGTCCGCGGGCTGGGGCGGATCGTACGGCTACCAGGTGGTGCTGCGGCACGCCGACGGCCGCTACACGCAGTACGCCCACCTGTCCGCCATCTCCGTGCGGGCCGGTCAGGACGTCAGCGCGGGCCGGCGCATCGGCCGCTCCGGCTCCACGGGCAACGTCACGGGCCCGCACCTGCACTTCGAGGTGCGGACGGGGCCCGGTTTCGGCTCGGACGTCGACCCGCTCGCCTACCTCCGGGCCGGCGGCGTCAGCATCTGACGCGGGCACGGTGCCGGCAGCGGGACCGGCACCGGCACCGGCAGCGCGACCGGAACGTGGAAGCGCACGGACAGCGGGATGTACGGCGCGGGGGACGCGCCGCCGCCCGCCGGTACGCACGGCACCGGGGGTGCGCCTTCGTCCGCGGCAGGGACGTACGCCGCCGAGGGCACCCCGTCGGCCGGCCCGGCGGCGCCGTCGGCTCCGGTGCCGCACCCGGTCTCCGTCCCCGTCCCGCTGCCGGCCGTGCCCGGCACGCGCGGCACCGTCCCGGCCGCCCCGGTCCCGGCGCCGCTCGTGGGGCACCCGGACCGGTCCGCCCCCGCGTCCACCGCCCCGCGCTGCCGTGGCATCCCGGGAGCCCGCGCCGTAGCGGCCGGCCGGACGTCCGCCCGGGTCCCGACCGGGTTCTCCGCCCGGGCCTCGCCCAAGCCCCCCGTGCTCTGCGCGGTCTCCGTGTTCTCCAGCCGTTCCGTCGTCAGCATGATCAGGCCCCCCGCCGCCACCACCCCGCAGCCGAGGGCGAGCACCGTGCCCGCCGTGCCGTGGCGGAACGTCTCGCCGAACATCAGGACGCCGACCGCGGCGGCCAGCACCGGATTGACCACCGTCAGCGTGGCCAGCGGGGCGGCGAGGCCGCCGTGCCGGTAGGACAGCTGGGACAGCAGGACCCCTGCGGCCGAGAACGCGGCGATCACCCCGAGCGAGGGCAGGTCGCCGAGGCCGATGCCGCGGGTCCAGTCCACGGCCACGGTCTTGGTGAACACCGAGGACATGCCGAAGGCGACACCGGAGGCGGTGGCGAGCAGCACGCTGCGCACCGCCGGGTGCCGGTGCACGGCCAGCCCGGCGAAGGCCAGCGCCGCCACCGCCACGCCGGTGACCAGCGCGACGGCCAGCCGCTGCCCCGCGGCCAGGGAGTGCGTGGCGGAGGAGCCGACCAGGGACAGCAGACCGGCGAGGCCCGCCGTGGCCATGAGGGCGCCGCGCCAGGCGGTCGCCCCGGCCCGGCGGCCGACGCACAGAGCCGCCATGGGCAGGGCGAAGACGATGGTCAGCGCGCCGAGCGGCTGGACCAGGCTGAGCGGCCCGCACGCCAGCGCCACGACGTGCAGCACGCCGCCGAGGCCGTTGAGCGCGAGCGCGCCCCACCAGCCGGGCCGGCGCAGCGGGAGGCTGCCGGTGGACGACACCGCCACCCGCTCCTGCGCGATCGCTCCGCCCGCGTAGGCGAGGGCGGAGACGACCGACAGCAGCACGGACAACGCCAGGGCGCTCATCGGCGTCTCCTCTGGGGGCGGTGGGGGTCCTGGGCCCGTATGCGATCGGCTTCCATGGTCACCACTCTGCCCGCCCGTGATCTTCCCGTCGTCGTACCTGAGCGCAATGCCTCCTACTGCTTTTGGAGTACACCGGAGCGCCGATCGTCCCTCGGCGGGTGACGCCCGGCGGACACCGCCCGCCGTGGCGGCCGAGCGGGTACCCGCCGTACCGGCCCGGCGGCACGCCTGGTAGGAGTGCCTGTCGTGCACCTCGATCCCGGTCTCGCCGCGCTCCGCCCGCTGGGCGGCTTCTTCGTCCTGCGCACGCCCGCCGACCCGTCCGGCGGCACGGCCCCGCAGCGGCTGCCGGCCCTCGCGGACGGCTACGCGCGAAAGACGCCGTGCGACCGGGACCCGGTGGCGGCGCGGGTCGCCGTCGTCGCGGAGCGGCTGCGGACCTCCGAGCCGCGGGTGGCCGCCTCCCTCGCCCACCAGGGGCTGGCCGCCCGGCTGTGGTCGGCGGCCCTGGGCTGCGCCGTCCTGTACGGCGGGCTGCCCGACCTGGACCCCCGCCTGCTGCGCTGGGACGTGCGCGCCACCGCCCCCGACGACCTGTGGCTCACCGAGGTGCGCCCCCTGCCCGGGGACGCGCCCGCCCTCGCCGACGCCGTGCTGCACGGCCATCTGGAACCCCTGGCGGCGGTGCTGCGGGCCCGCTACGGCGTCGCGGCGGGCCTGCTGTGGGGCAACGCGGGCTCCGCGCTGGCCGCGACCGCCCGGGAACTCGGCCGCAAGGCACGTGCCCACGGCCGCGGCGACGTGGCGGCCCGCACCCGTGCCCTCACCGAGGAACTGTTCGCCCATCCGCTGCTCCACGCCACCGGGGTGCGGGCCGGCACCTCGTTCCGGCGCCGCAGCTGCTGCCTGTACTACCGGGCGCCGGGCGGCGGTCTGTGCGGCGACTGCTGTCTCACCCGTCCCCCGCGCCCCGCCCCGCCGCCCGCGAGCTGACCCGCCCGGCTGCGCGCCCACCGGGCGCCCGAGCCGCGGACGGCCGTTCCGCGCCGCGGGGCCGAGCGCGACGCGTTTCACGTAAATCGCTCGGAATGCCCGGGTTCGCGCCGCGCGCCCCTCAGGATGCAGGCAACGATGTCCAACCCGCGGAGGTCATCCGACATGAGAGGGACCCGGCGCACGCGCTGGTGCATGGCCGGGGTGATGGCAGCGTCGGTGCTGATCGCCACCCCCGCCGCACGGGCCGAGGAGCGGATCGACGGCCGCCTCACCGAGCAGGTCAACCCGTTCATCGGGAGCCGGAACGAGGGCAACACCTTCCCCGGCGCGGCCGTGCCCTTCGGCATGGTGCAGCTCTCCCCGGACACCGGGCACAGCACCGGCTACGACTACGCGCAGAACCGTATCCGCGGCTTCTCCCTGGTCCATCTCTCGGGCGTCGGCTGCCGCATCGGCGGCGACCTGCCCGTGCTGCCCACCACCGGTGACGTCACCCGGACGGACTACGCGCAGTACGCGGCGGCCTTCTCGCACGCCGACGAGGCGGCGAGCCCCGGCTACTACCGGGTCGGTCTCGGCTCCGGCATCCGCGCCGAGCTGACCGCCACCGCCCGCACCGGTGTGCAGCGCTACACCTTCCCGGCCACGCGGAAGGCCAACGTCCTGCTGAACGCGGCCCAGGCGCTGCACAAGCCGGTGAGCAGCGCGGTGGAGATCCTGGACGACCGCACCGTGCGCACCGAGATCACCGGCCACGGCTTCTGCCGGGACACCGGCCCCTACACCGTCCACACGATCACCCGCTTCAGCCGGCCCTTCACCGCCTACGGCACCTGGGCCGGCCACACGGTCACCCCCGGCGCCCGCACCGGACCCGGCGGCGCCTATCTCCGCTTCGACACCACCCGGGACCGCACGGTCGAGGCGACCACCGCGCTGTCGTACGTGGACGCGCGCGGCGCCGCGGCCAACCTGCGCGCCGAGGGCGGCCGGTCCTTCGACGCCGTACGCCACCGGGCCCGCGAGGAGTGGGAGCGCCGGCTCTCCGCCGTCCGGGTGCGGGGCGGCACGCCCGCGCTGCGCCGGACCTTCTACTCCTCGCTGTACCGCGCCCACCTCGCGCCCAACGTCGGCGGCGACGCCGACGGCCGCTACCTCGGCTGGGACCGCCGGGTCCACCGCGCCCGGGGCTTCACCTACTACCAGAACTGGTCGCTGTGGGACACCTACCGCACCCAGGCCCAGCTGCTGGCCCTGCTCGCGCCCCGCGAGGCCCGGGACATGGCCCGGTCCGTGGTCGCGGTCGACGAGGACGGCGGCTGGCTGCCCAAGTGGGGCTACGGCCCGGTCGAGACCAACATCATGACCGGCGACCCGGTCACCCCCTTCCTGACCACCGCCTACCACTCGGGCCTGCTGAAGGGCTTCGAGGAGCGGGCCTACCGGGCGCTGCGCAAGAACGCCGACGGCGTGCCGCCGGCCGCGTACCCGGGCGTCGGCCGGGAGGCCAACGCCGAGTACATCGCCAGGGGTTTCGCCCCCTACGTCAAGGGCCGGCCGTACGCCAAGACGGGCGACTCCGACTACCACTACGGCGCCTCGGTCACCCTGGAGTACGCGCTCGCCGACGCCATGCTGGCGCAGATGGCCCGCGGCCTCGGGCACCACGAGGACGCCGCCCGCTACGCCGCCCGCTCGCGCGCCTACCGGAACATCTTCGACCCCGCCACCGGCTTCTTCCGCGCCCGGGACGCCTCCGGCGCCTTCGCCGGCCCGCCCGACCCGGCCCGCGGCACCGGCTTCCACGAGGGCACGGCCTGGCAGTACCAGTGGCTCGTCCCGCAGGACGTCCCCGGCCTGACGGCGCTGCTCGGCGGCGCCCGCGCGGCCGAGGCCCGCCTGGACTCCTTCTTCGCCTACGACCGGCTGCTCGCCGACCCGGAGCGGACCGCGCGCGAGGTGTGGGTGCACGGCGACCCGTACGCCTACTACAACGCCGCCGTCTACAACCCGATGAACGAGCCGGACCTCATCGCGCCGTACACCTACCTCTCCACCGGCCACCCCTGGAAGACGACGGACGTGGTGCACGCGGCGCTGACCCTGTTCACCGACAGCCCCGAGGGCCTGACCGGCAACGACGACCTGGGCACCATGTCCGCCTGGCACGTGCTGTCGGCCATCGGGCTGTTCCCCGTCCAGCCCGGCTACGGCACCTGGGGCCTGACCACCCCGGTGTTCGACCGGGTCGACCTGACCCTGGACCGCCGCTACTGGCCGGGCGGCCGGCTGACCGTGACCGCGCCCGGCACCTCGGCCACCCAGCGCTACGTCCAGGCCGTACGTACCGACGGGACACCGCACGCACGGACCTATCTGACGACCGGCGCGCTGCGCTCCCTCGGCTCCCTCGCGTTCACCCTCGGCCCGCGCCCGTCCGCCTGGGGCACCTCGCCCGGGGCGGCGCCGCCCGTGCTGAGGTGACCGTGCCGCACCGCCGATCCACCCGTCGCCGACGTGTGAGGCAAGCCCGTGACGTCCGACCTGCTCGCTCCCCTCGACCTGGCCTTCTGGAACATGGAGTCCGACCGGCACCCGATGCACCTCGGCGCGCTCGGGGTCTTCGGCGCGCTCTCGCCCACCGCCGGGGCGCACGCCGCGGACCTGCTCGCCGCCCGCGCCGCCGCCGTGCCCGGTCTGCGCCTGCGCATCCGCGACCTGTGGCAGCCGCTCGCCTTCGGCGGCGCCGCCCGCGAGACCGCACCGGACTTCGACCCGCTCGACCACGTCCGGCTGCACGCCCCCGCCGACGACTTCCACGCGGTCGCCGGCCGGCTCCTGGAGCGCCCGCTGGAGCGCGGCCGGCCGCCGTGGGAGGCGCATGTGCTGCCCGGCGCCGACGGGGTGTCCTTCGCCGTGCTCTTCAAGTTCCACCACGCCCTCGCCGACGGGCTGCGCGCGCTGAAGCTCGCCGCCGGCGTCCTGGACCCGGTCGGCCTGCCCGAGCGCGCGCCCCGCGCCGCCGGACCGCCGCGCGGCCCGCTGCCCGACGTGCGCGGGCTGCCCGCCCGGGTCCCCGGACTGGTCCGGGGCGCGCTCTCCGAACTCGGCCGGACCCTGGACATCGGCGCCTCGCTGGCCCGCTCCACCCTCGGCATGCGCCCCTGCCCCGCGCTCATCTCCGCGCCCAGCGGCACCCGCCGCACCGCCGGGGCCGTCCTCGACATCGACGACGTGCACCGGGTGCGCAAGAGCGCCGGCGGCACGGTGAACGACGTCCTCGTCGCCGTCGTCGCCGGGGCCCTGCGCCGCTGGCTGGACGAGCGCGGCGACGGCAGCGCGGGCGTGGCGCCGCGCGCCCTGATCCCCGTCTCCCGGCGCCGTCCGCACGCCGCCCAGCCGCAGGGCAACCGGCTCTCCGGCTACCTGATGCGGCTTCCGGTGCACGAGGGCGACCCGCTCGGCCGGCTGCACACCGTGCGCACCGCGATGGCCCGCAACAAGGACGCGGGGCCCGACCGGGGCGCCGGCGCGGTGGCCCTGCTCGCCGTCCACGTCCCGGCGCTCGGTCACCGGCTCGGCGGGCCGCTGGTCGGGCAGGCCGCCCGGCTGTGGTTCGACATCCTCGTCACCAGCGTGCCGCTGCCCGGCTTCGGCCTGCGGCTCGGCGGCCAGGAGCTGACCGAGGTCTATCCGCTGGCCCCGCTCCCGCCCGGCCAGGCCCTGGCGGTCGCGATCTCCACGTATCGCGGGCGCGTGCACTACGGACTGGTCGCCGACGCGCGGGCCGTACCGGACCTGGACCGGCTCGCGCGAGCGGTGCGGACGGAGATGACGGCGCTGCTGGCGGCCTGCGACCACTGAGGACCGGTCCAGAGCCGGCGTCCGGCACCGCCTGGTTCCCGCCGCGCAGGCCCGCCGCCCGGGCGGCCCCCAGTGGGCGCGGACCGGGCCGCGGCCGGGTTCCGGGGGCGCCGCCCGCGGGGTCTCGTGCGATGTGTCGTCGGATGGGAACGGGGCTTCCGGCGGCTCCCGGTTCCCGCCCGTACCCGGTGCGCGGCGGCTGTGCCGGCGGTGGTCCGCGGGAGCGGATCCGGCCGCGGTTTGGCCGACCGGCCCGGCGCTCCGTAAAATTCGCTGTTCGAAGGCGGGCGCGAGTCGGAGCGCTGCGCGGGTGACCAGGGAAACGGCAGCGCGATGACGGTGACAGAGGACGGCTCGGCGTCCATGGACGAGATGGTCTACGGGCCCGGTATCGACCCGGAGCGGCTCGCCGTCTGCCTCGGTGTGCTGGAGGAACTGGACCGGCTCGACGTCGACCACCCCGACGCGATCAAGGTGCGCCGGGCCACCTCGCACCTCTACCGCGTGGTCAAGCAGCGCCGCCGCCAGGAACGCCGGGCCGCCAAGACCGCCCACGACCGCGCCGTCACCGAGGCCACCGCCACCGGCTCGGCCGAGCGCATCGACGACGAGACGGAAGGCATCCTGCCCTCCTCGAAGGTCGAGGCGGGCACCATCGCGGGCATACTCCAGCGCCCGCGTTCCTGCTACACCTGCAAGACCCGGTACGTGGAAGTCGACTACTTCTACCACCAGCTCTGTCCCGACTGCGCCCGGCTCAACCGCGCCAAGCGCGACGCCCGGGCCGACCTGACCGGCAAGCGCGCCCTGCTCACCGGCGGCCGGGCCAAGATCGGCATGTACATCGCGCTGCGGCTGCTGCGTGACGGTGCCCACACGACCGTCACGACCCGCTTCCCCAAGGACGCCATCCGCCGCTTCAAGGCGATGGAGGACTCGGCGGACTGGCTGCACCGGCTGGAGGTCGTCGGCATCGACCTGCGCGACCCGGCCCAGGCCGTCGCGCTGGCCGAGCAGGTCGCCGAGGCCGGCCCGCTGGACATCCTGATCAACAACGCCACGCAGACCGTGCGCCGCCTGCCCTCCGCCTACGCCGCCCTGGTCGACGGCGAGAGCGCCCCGCTGCCCGCCGGCGAGCTGCCCGCCCACCACGTCATCGGCGCCTTCAACTCCGGCGCGGTGGACGGCCTGGCCGCGCTACCCGTCGGCACCAGCGGGCTGGACGCGCAGAAGGTGGCCGATCTCGCGCTCGTCGCGGGCAACGCCAGCGTCGCCCGGCACCTCGACGGCACCGCCATCGACGCCGGTGGCCTGCTCCCCGACGTGGTGGAGAGCAACACCTGGGTGCAGACCATCGACCAGATCTCCCCGGTGGAGCTGCTGGAAACCCAGCTGTGCAACTACACGTCGCCGTTCATCCTGATCAGCCGGCTCCGCCCGGCGATGGCGGCAGCCGCCGGGAAGGCCGCGAGCGGACGGGCGTACGTCGTGAACGTCTCGGCCATGGAAGGCGTCTTCAGCCGTGGCTACAAGGGCGCGGGCCACCCCAACACCAACGCCGCCAAGGCCGCGATGAACATGGTGACGCGCACCAGCGCCCAGGAGATGTTCGAGTCCGACCGGATCCTGATGACCTCCGTCGACACCGGCTGGATCACCGACGAGCGCCCCCACTACGACAAGCTGCGCCTCGCCGAGGCCGGCTTCCACGCCCCGCTCGACCTGATCGACGGCGCCGCCCGCGTCTACGACCCGGTCGTGCGCGGCGAGGCGGGCGAAGACCTGTACGGCGTCTTCCTGAAGGACTACGAGCCCGGCAAGTGGTGAGCGCGCGGCGGGCGTTGGCCTGAGCGGTGGCGGCCGGGCGGACCTCGGCCGGCCGGGCTTCAGCCGGTTGTGTCCCCGTCGGCCGCGCCTTGGCCACCGCGCCTCGGCCGCCGTGCCTCAGTCGACCGCGCCGAGCCGGGTCCGGTGGGCCGCCACCAGCTCCAGCACGGTGCGCCAGTCCTCCAGCACGCCCGCGTCGAAGCCGGGCGTGCGGCCCTCCTCCTCGGCCTGGCGCAGCCGCAGCACATCGTCGTCGGCCGGGTCCGCGTCCGCGCGGACCAGCCGGGACACCCGCTCCCCGAGCAGGGCGCGCACCGCCTCGGCGGCGCGGCCGGCCCGGGCCGCCTCGTCGCCCGGGCTCAGCACCGGCCCGATGCCCCGCACCAGAGCGGCCACCTGCAACTCCTTGTCGGCGGGACGGCTGCGGCGCAGCAGCGCGGCGGTCCGCAGCGCGTGCCGGTGCGGGCCGGCGTACAGCAGATCCATCAGCTCCTCGACGCTGCGCAGCTCCATGCGTCAGTCCTTCCGCGAGACAGCCGTTGCCGCGTCAGCAGATCATGGCCGGCTTTCCGTCCGGCCAACGGCATTTGAACTGCGCCCGGTCGGCCCACCACCCTCAACTTATTTCGAAGAGGCGTTCGTTCGCATCCGCCGTCCGGGTGATTTCGGATGTCGTACGAGTGAGCATCTTGTGTGAAAAGGCCCCATATTGGGGGTGATTGGGCGGCCGCGCGAAGCACAGCGGTTACAGCTTGTTTGCATTCCCTATCGAGCGGATGCCCGCTCATTTGGTTAATCTGGAGGCGACGGACAACAGCACGGGGTCTCACCCACACCCACCGTCCGTCCTGGGGCACGCCGGCCACAACGGCCCGCTCCGGCACAGCGGAACCGGCGCCACCGCGTCCGAACCTGGCTTTCCATCCAGACCCGAGCGGGCGTCCAGCGCCGTGGCGCAGACTGTCCGGTACGCCCCGAGGGTGACCCGACACATAAGGAGTGCGCGGTGACACCGGAGAAGACGAATCGCGAACAGCGGCCCGAGGAACGCGCGGAGCGCAGAGGCCGCCGCCCCGGAGAACTCGGCAGTCTGGAGGTGTGGGCCCGTTCCGCCCCGATCCGCCTCGCCGGATACGAGGAAGACCTGGCCGAGCCGCACATCCTGCCGAGCGTGGACTGACCCTCCCGGCCGGGCCGGCCGCGATCACCGCCCGCATGGGCGTGACAGACTCACGCCCATGCCGATCAGAGAAGCCACAGCCGGGGACTGGCCGCGGATCTGGCCTTTCTGGCACCGGATCGTCGCTGCCGCCGAGACCTACGCCTGGGACCCCGGCACCACCGAGGAAGCGGCCCGTGCGCTGTGGATGAGCCCGGCCAAGCGGGTCTACGTCGCCGGGGACGAGGACGGGAGCGTGGTCGGCTCGGCCTACCTCACCCCCAACTACGGCGGACCGGCGGCCCGTGTCGCGAACGCCGGCTTCATGGTCGACCCGGACCACTCCGGCCGGGGCATCGGCCGCGCCCTCGCCACCCATGTGCTGGCCGAGGCCCGTACGCACGGCTACCGCGCCATGGTCTTCAACGCCGTGGTCGAGACGAACCCCGCCGTCGCCCTGTGGACGTCCCTCGGCTTCACCGTCCTCGGCACGGTCCCGGAGGCGTTCGAGCACCCCCGCCACGGCAGGGTGGGGCTGCACATCATGTACCGGGCGCTGGACTAGCGACGGTTCGGCCGCCACCGGTGTTCCGCTACCGGTTCTCCGCCACCGGCGCCGTCCGCCGCCAGGGGATCAGCTCCTCCAACTCCTCGGCCACCCCCAGCAGTACGGACTCCGTGCCCGGCCGGCCCACCAGCTGCACGGCACAGGGCGCGCCCGAGGGCAGCGTGCCCACCGGGACGGACATCGCCGGCCAGCCGGTCAGGTTCCACGGTGGAGTGAACGGCGAGTAGGCGGAGTCGGCGAGGAGGTTGCGCAGCCAGCCGCGCTCGTGCCACGGCCCGGCCTGCGGGGAACGGCGGGCCAGCGCCGGGGTGAGCAGCACGTCGTACTCGGTGAAGAACGGCGTCAGCCGGGCGCGCAGCCGCTCCCGGGCCGCGCCGCCGCCGACCGCGCGCGTGAAACGGCGGCCCACGGCCGCGTGCACCCGGGTCCGGCGGGCCAGCCGGGCCGGGTCCATGCCCTCGGCGTCCACCGCCGTCCCGGCCGTCCAGTGCCCGAGCGCGGTCACGCCGAGGGACAGCGGGTACGGCGGCTCGGCGCGCCGCACCCGGTGCCCGGACCGCGCCAGCGCCCCGGCCGCCTGCCGGACCGCGTTCGTATACGGCCGGCTCACGGGCACCCCGGCGAGCGGGCTGCGCAGCGCGACGGCGATCCTGCGCGGACCGCGCTCCTCGCGCCGTACGGACTCCGGGCCGGCGAGGACGCCCAGCATCAGCCGCAGATCCTCCACCGTCGTGGCCAGCGGCCCGTTCTCCGCCATGCCGAACCAGTCGCCGTGCCCGATCCCGGCCGGCACCACGTCCGGCCCCGGCTTCAGCGTGACCAGCCCGCAGTTCGCGGCCGGGATGCGCAGCGAGCCCATCCCGTCGTTGCCCAGTGCCAGCGGCACCAGCCCCGCGGCCACCGCCGCCGCGCTGCCGCCGGAGGAGCCCCCCGCCGTGCGGGACAGGTCCCACGGATTGCGGGCGATGCCGTACGGGCCCTCCGTGGTGGCGAAGACGCACAGCTCCGGCACGTTCGTCACCCCGACCACCACCGCGCCCGCCGCGCGCAGCCGGGCCACTGTCGCGTGGTCCTCGGCAGCCGGGGTGTCCGGGGTGGCGGCGGAGCCGTTGCGGCACGACTCGCCGCGCACCGGCAGGTTGTCCTTGACCGCCACCGGCACGCCCGCGAGCGGCAGCCCGGCCAGATCCGCGCGGGCGGCCACCGCGTCGGCCTCGGCGAGCGCCGCCCGCTCCCGGACCTTCCGGAACGCCCCGATCCGGCCGTCGGACCGCTCGATCCGCGCGAGGTGTTCGGCCACCACCTCCCGGGGCGTGACCCGCTTCTCGCGGACGGCGGCGGCGATCTCGGCGGCACTCCGGCCGGCCCAGCTGCTCACGGACACTCCTCGGCTGGTCGTCGACTGCGCGCCCCATCGGTTACCCGTCGGTACGAAGGCGCGTAGGGAGAACTGTGCACCGCCGGGGCCGGTACGTCGAGGGTCCGGGCCGGTACGTCGAAGGGCCGTCGGACCCGGGCGGCGGCCCGGTCACTCGCGTGACGTGCCGCCGCCCGTGTCCTCGTCCGGACCTCCGCCGCTCGTCCCGTCATCGGCGCCGGCCGTGCGCGCCGGGCCCGTGCTGTCCCGTTCGATCAGCCGGGGGACCGGCACCCGCACCGTCCGGGCCGGCCCGCCGTCCAGCAGCGCCAGCAGCTCCCGCGCCGCCGTCGACCCGAACTCCACGCTGTCCCGGGACAGCGCCGACAGCCCCGGCATGACCATGCGGCACAGGGCCGAGTCCTCCCACGCCACCACCGACAGCCCGGCCGGCACCGAGAACCCCAGCTCGGCCGCGGCGGCGAGCCCGGCGACGGCCATCACATCGGTGTCGTAGACCAGGGCCGTCGGGGGAGCGGGGCCGCGCAGGACCCTGCGGGTGACTGCGGCGGCCTCGGCGTCGGAGTAGTCGGTCGTCACCGACTCCACCTCGGGGAGCCCCCGCCGCTCCGCCTCGGCGCGCAGCGTGCGGATCCGGCGCTGGGTGTGCGCGAGGCCCGGCAGGCCGGCGACGTGGACGATCCGGCGATGCCCCAGGGCCGTCAACTCGCCCACCACCGCGGCCATCGCGCCCGCGTCGTCCGCCCAGACCGTGGACAGCCCGGGGGGCCGCTCGTCCGGGGCGCCACCGATCACCACGGCGGGCAGGGAGAGTTCGTCCAGCAGAGCGGGGCGCGGATCGTCGGCGCGCGGATCGACGACCAGGACGCCGTCCACCCGGTGCTCGGCCCACCAGCGCCGGTACACCGCGCACTCGTCGGCCACGTCCTCCACCACCTGGAACAGCAGGCCCAAGTGGCGCTCGGCCAGCACCTTCTGGATGCCGGAGACGAGCTGGAGGAAGAAGGAGTCGACACCCAGCGTGGCCGCGGGGCGGGCCAGCACGAAGCCGGCCGTGGCCGCGCCCTCCCCGGACAGCGCGCGGGCCGCCGTGCTCGGCCGCCAGCCCAGCTGCTCGGCGACCCGGCGGACCCGGGCCCGGGTGGCCTCGGAGACCCCGGGGCGGTCGTTGAGCGCGAAGGACACGGCGCTCTCGGAGACACCGGCGCGCCGGGCGACGTCCTTCATCGTGGGCCGGCGCGCGGGGGACCGTCTGGTCGGCACGTTTCCTCCCCTTCGGCAGGGAACTGCTAATGCGCTTGAGTGTCAAGACCCTAAAGCGCATTAGTCAACTACCGCAAGGTCCCGGCCAGTAGACGCCCACCTGCACTGATGTCGGACGGAATGCTTCAGCCGCGACGAATGCATTGACTTTCTCCGAACGCCACGGGCAAGGTCTTTCGCGCGCCACCCACAGCCCCGACACAGCGAGGGAGCCGTGTCCGTGCCCATCTCCCGCAGAGCCCTCACCGCCGTCGCCGTCGCCCTCGTCCTGCCGCTGAGCGCCTGCGGCCCGGGCGGTGACGACGGCACGAGCGACGCCTCCGGCAAGGTCGAGGGCGACATCACCTTCCAGACCTGGAACCTGCGCGCCGGCTTCAAGGACTACTTCGAGGACCTGATCGCCGGCTTCGAGGAGAAGTACCCGGACACCCACGTCACATGGATCGACCAGCCCGCCGGGGGCTACGCCGACAAGATCAGCGCCGACGCGGCCGGCGGCACCCTGCCCGACGTCGTCAACGTCTCCCCGGACCTCCTCGCCCCGCTCGCCGGGGCGGGCCTCGCGCTGGACCTCGACAAGGCCGCCGCCCGCTACCGGAAGGAGTACCTGCCCGGCGCCTGGGCCGGCCACCAGGTCCCCGGCCTGACCGGCACCTACGCCTTCCCCTGGTACCTCAACACCGGCCCGCTCTTCTACAACAAGGCCCTCTTCGAAAAGGCCGGACTCGACCCCGGGCAGCCCCCGAAGACGTACGGCGAACTCTTCGCCGACGCCCTGCGGATGGCCGGCAGGAGCGGCGGCAAGGTCGCCACCCTCGCCAACGTCCCCACCATCGAGGACTTCGGCCGCTACGGCGTCCCCCTCATGAACGAGCGGGGCACCGCATTCGCCTTCAACCACCCCAAGGGCGTCGAACTCCTCACCGAGTACAAGCGGTTGTACGACGCCGGGGCCCTCGACCCGCAGGCGCTCACCGCCACCGGGGAGTCCGCCGGCAAGAAGTTCCTCACCGGCGCCGTCGCCATGAACCCCGGCAGCGCCCTGGACCTGGAGAACTTCAGGAAAAACGCCCCGAGCCTGTACCGGAACATCGGCATCACCGACCAGATCACCAGCACCGGACACGCCAACATGTACGTGATGGGCGTCATGGTCAACTCCCGTACCCGGCACGCCCCGGCCGCGGTCGCCTTCGCCCACTTCGTCACCGACGCGAGGAACCAGATGTCCTTCGCCAAGCGGGTCGCCATCTTCCCCAGCACCGCCGGCTCCCTGGACGACCCGTACTTCACCGAGGAGGACGGCACCGACGCCACCCGGGTGCGCGTCGCCGCCGCCAAGTCCCTGAAGAACGCCGTCAACTACACCCCCGTGCTGTTCAGCGAGCAGATGAAGACCGCGCTGCGCAACGAGGTCGCCAAGGCGCTCCAGGGCAAGGAGAGCCCCCAGGAAGCCCTGGACAACGCTGTCAAGGCCGCCGACCGGCTGCTCCGGCAGGGCTGACCGCCATGGCCGCGCCCCTCCGCGTCCGGCGTCAACTTCCCACCAGCCCCTGGCTGTTCGCCGCGCCCGGACTGCTGATCACCGGTACCTTCGTGCTCTACCCCTTCCTCTCCACCCTGGTGAACTCCCTCACCGACCGCCGCACCCTGCTCCCCGGCCGCTACGTCGGACTCGCCAACTTCCGCGAACTGCTCCACGACGACATGTTCTGGACCGGACTGCGCAACAGCGCCCTCTACGTCCTCGGCGTCGTCCCCGCGCTCGTCGTCCTGCCCCTGCTGCTCGCCCTGCTGGTGCACCGGAACATCCCCGGCATCACCTTCTTCCGCTCCGCCTTCTACACCCCCGTCGTCGCCTCGATCGTCGTCGTGGGCCTGATCTGGGTATGGCTGCTGGACGAACGCGGCCTGATCAACTCACTGCTGGAGACGGTGGGCATCGGCCACGTCGGATTCCTCAGCGACCAGTGGCTGCTCCTGCTCAGCGCCATGGCGGTCACGGTGTGGAAGGGCCTCGGCTACTACATGGTCGTCTACCTGGCCGCACTGGCCAACGTGCCGCGCGAACTGCACGAGGCCGCCGCCGTCGACGGCGCCGGCCCGGTCCGCCGCTTCCTGTCCGTCACCGTGCCCGCCGTGCGCTCCACCATGGTGCTCGTCGCCGCGCTCTCCTCCGTCGCCGCCTTCAAGGTGTTCTCCGAGGTGTATCTGATGGCGGGACCGAGCGGCGGCCCGGCCGGCGAGGACACCACCCTCGTCATGCTCGTCCAGCGCACCGGCACCGGCCTGTCCGGCCGCGTCGGCTACGCCTCCGCCCTCTCCGTCGTCGTGTTCGCCGTCACCGTCGCCCTGATGCTGCTCGTCCTGCGCGCCGACCGGAGGGAGGAACCGTGACCGTCCCGGAGAAGGTACGGCCCGAGCCGCCGGCCGCCGTCGCCCGCGGGCGCCGCGTCACCGACGAGCACGGCCGCCGGATCCGGCCCGGCGAACTGCTCTGGCGCTACCTGCTGCTCCTCGTCGTCCTCGCGCTGACCGCCGGCCCGTTCCTCTGGCAGCTGTCCACCTCCCTCAAAGGCCCCACCGAGGACATCTACAGCTCCCCGCCCCGCCTCCTGCCCGGCCACCCCACCCTGCACAACTACGCCCGGGTCGCGGACACCGTCCCGGTCTGGGACTACGCCCTGAACTCCCTGAAGGTCGCCACTGCCAGTGTCGTCACCAACTGCGCCGGTTCGGCGCTCGCCGGCTACGCCCTGGCCCGGCTGCGCTACCGCGGCCGGCGCGCCACCACACTCGTCTTCGTGCTGGCCATGCTCGTCCCCGTCGAGGGCATCGTCATCGCCCAGTTCACCACGATGCGCGAACTCGGCCTGAACAACACCCTGATCGGCGTCGTGCTGCCCGGGGCCGTCGGCGCGCTGAACGTCCTGCTGATGCGGGGCGCCTTCCGCGCCCTGCCCTACGAACTGGAGGAGGCCGCCTACGTCGACGGCGCCAACGTCTGGCAGCGGTTCCGGCGCGTCGCCCTGCCCTCGGTCAAGGGCACCCTCGCCGTCGTGGCGATCTTCTCCTTCATGGGCGCCTGGGACGACTTCCTGTGGCCGCTCGTCGTGCTCAGCGACCCGTCCAAGTTCACCCTGACCATCGGCCTCAACCATCTGCACGGCACCTTCGCCGGCGACGAACGCCTCGTCGCCGCCGGCACGGTCATCGCCGTGGCGCCGCTCATCGTCCTGTTCGCCTGCCTCCAGCGGTACTTCTTCCGGGGCGTCGGCGAGGGCGCCGTCAAGGGCTGAACCACGCCCGAGCACCCGAGCCCCCGACCCCCGAGCACAAGGACACCGCATGCCTCCTGCCGTGCGTTTCGGCGTCAACTACACGCCCAGCGAAGGGTGGTTCCACCACTGGCTCGACTTCGACCTCGACTCCGTGCGCGCCGACCTCGACGCGATCGCCGCGCTCGGCCTGGACCACATCCGCGTCTTCCCACTGTGGCCGTACTTCCAGCCCAACCGCACCCTGATCCGCCCCCGCGCCGTCGACCAGCTCGTGGCCCTCGCCGACGCCGCCGCCGAACGCGGCCTCGACACCGCCGTGGACGGACTGCAGGGCCACCTGTCCAGCTTCGACTTCCTGCCCGCCTGGACCCGCACCTGGCACCGCCGCAACCTGTTCACCGACCCGGACGTCACCGACGGCCAGGCCGCCTACCTGCGCACCCTCGCCGCCGCCCTCGCCGGCCGGCCGCACTTCCTCGGCATGACCGTCGGCAACGAGGTCAACCAGTTCGCCGCCGGCCCCCACCCCGACCCCGACCCGGTCACCCCCGAGGAGGCCGGACGCTGGCTCACCCGGATGCTGGACGCCTGCGCCGAGGGCGCCCCCGGCCGCCCCCACCTGCACGCCTCCTACGACGCCGCCTGGTACCGGGACGACCAGCCCTTCACCCCCGGCCACTCCGCCCGGCTCGGCGCCATGACCGCCGTCCACTCCTGGGTGTTCAACGGCACCGCCCAGCGGCACGGCCCTACCTCCGTGCCGACCGAACACCACGCCGCCTACCTGGTGGAACTGAGCAAGGCCTGGGCACACGACCCGCACCGGCCGGTCTGGCTCCAGGAGGTCGGCGCCCCCGCGCCCCTGGTGCCCGCCGAACACGCCGCCGCCTTCGCCGAGGCGACGATCCGCCACGTCCTGGACTGCCCCGGACTGTGGGGCATCACCTGGTGGTGCTCCCACGACGTCCCGCGCACGCTCGCCGACTTCCCCGAACTCGAGTACTCCCTCGGTCTGTTCACCGGCGAACGACGGCCCAAGGACATCGCCCGCACCCTGGCCGCCGCGGCCCGCGCCCCCCACCGCGCCCCGGCAGCCCGCCGTACGGCCCTCGTCGTCCCCGCCGCGCCGGACCACCGCTCCCGCTGCGCGCCCGGCGGCGACGTCTACGACGCCTACTTCCGGCTCGTCGCCGACGGCGCCCGCCCGACCACCGTGCTCGACACCCGCGCCGACGACCGGGATCACCTCGCCGCGCGCGGCATCACCGACGTCGTCACTCCCGGCCAGGTACGCCCCGTACACCAAGGAGGCACCCGCTCGTGAACCCCACCAGACGCACCGTCCTGATCGCCGCCGGTGCGGCCGGTGCCGCCGGTGCCGCCGGTGCCGTCGGTGCCGCCGGTGCCGTCGGTGCCGCCGGGCCGGCCCCCGTGGCGTCCGCGGCGGCGGCCCCGCGCGCCGCGTCCGCGACCCCGCCGTACGCCGCCTACTGGTACCCGGACTCGCTGCCCTCCGGCACCCCCGGTCCCGGCGTCACCTGGCGCAGCCTGAAGAGCTGGCGTCCCGACACCGACCCCGACCTCGCCTTCAACGCGGCGACCGTGCCCCTCGCCCCGCGCTTCACGCCGATCCCGGCGAACCCCACCGCCCGCTCGGGACAGGCCCGTGTCCAGGCCCTCGTCTCCTTCGGGCCGACAGCGGGCAACCCCTCGCAGGGCTCGGCCACCGCCGACCACTACGCCCTCACCCACTGGGCGTACATCGACGAGCTGGTGTTCTGGGGCGGCTCGGCCGGGGAGGGCCTGATCCTCGCCCCGAACGCGCCCGTCGTGGACGCGGCCCACCGGCACGGCGTTCCCGTCCTCGGGAAAGTCTTCCTGCCCCCCGCGGCCTACGGCGGACAACTCCGGTGGACCCGCGACCTGGTGCAGCAGGACGCCGCCGGCCGCTACCCGCTCGCCGCGCGACTCGTCGCGGTCGCGGCGGCGTACGGCTTCGACGGCTGGTTCCTCAACGCCGAGACGGGCGGCGGCAACACCGCGCTCGGCACGGCCGTGCTCGGCTTCGTCAAGGAGCTGAGGGCGCTGGCGGCGGCCGAGGGGCAGCGGGTGACGTGGTACGACGCGTTGACCGTGAACGGCACGGTCAACTGGCAGGGCGCGCTGACGAGTGGGAACCAGGCGTTCTTCCAGGCCGCCGACGGCATGTTCGTGGACTTCCGGTGGAGCGCGGCCACACTGGCGTCGTCCGGTACGAAGGCGGACGGACTGGGCCGCAGCCGCTATGAGCTGTGGGCCGGTGTCGACGTCGAGTCCCAGGGATCCGGGACGTATGTGAACTGGGACGCGATCGTGCCGTCCGGCAAGCCGCACGTGACGTCGATCGGGTTCTACCGGCCCGAGTGGACGCGCGACCACCTGCCCGCCGACCGCCGCGCCCCCGGGGACTTCCACGCGGCCGACGACCGGTTCTGGACCGGACGGTCCACGGACCCGTCGCGGCCCGACCCGGGCGAACCCTGGCGGGCACCGGCGGTGTCCGTGGCGGACCGGTCCACGGTCGCCTCGGTTCCGTTCGCGACCGTGTTCAACACGGGCCACGGGCTGCGGTGGTACGAGGAGGGGACCGTGGCCTCGGACGCCCCGTGGAACCACCTCGGGCTCCAGGACCGGCTGCCGTCGCGGCGATGGGTGGTCCGGACGGCCGGCGCGCGACCGGCGGTCTCCTTCGACTTCGGCGACGCCTGGCGCGGCGGGAGCAGCGTGCTGGTCACGGGTGAACTCGATCAACCGGTGGTCCTGGACCTGTACGCGACCCGGCTGCCGATCGCTGTGAACGCGGTTGTCGACCTGACGTACCGGAGCGAATCTGAGTCTGTGAACGTCGAGCTCGCGGTGGCAACGGCGGAACCGAACGGTCCGGGGGAGACCCCGCCGTACAGGTACCTGCCTGTGAACCCCGTCAACACGGAGATCCCCGGGCAACCGGCGGCTGCGGCGACGGGCGTGCACCCCGGCCAGGCGGCGACCCGTGTGAACCCGGCTCACGCCAACCCACCCGCCGACTCACGCGGCAGCGACCCCGCTGTGAACCCGGATGACACGCCACCACGAGCAACACCAGGCAACGCTCCCGTCGATGTGAACTCGATTCACACGCAAGCGCCCGGCAAGCCCCACACCCGCCACCCGCGTGTGAACCCGGTCAACGGCTGGCACACCGTCACCATCCCGCTCACCGGCCTCCACGGCACCGCATACGCCCTCGGCATCCGCCTCACCCCCACATCCGCCCCCACCTCACCCCCGCCCTCACCCCGATCCGCTGGCGGCTCGGCGGCCTCGCCGTCCGCCCCGCCGGCACCCCGCCCGCCCCCGCCGCCCCCTCCGCCGCCCGCGTCACCGCGGCGAACGGCGGCGACCTCCGCCTCGCCTGGAACCCCGCCCCCGGCCCCGTCCGCCACTACACCCTCCACCGCCTCCTCCCCGACGGCACCCGCCGCTTCCTCGGCGCCACCGGCCAGCGCGCCTGGTTCGCCGCCGGCCTGCGGCCCGAGCAGGGCGAGCCGGCCGCACGGTTCGAAGTGCGCGCCGTGGGGGAGCTCTACAACGCCTCGGCCCCCGTCACCGTCACCCACCCCTGGTAACCACCCCCGGTAATCACCCCGGAAACCCGCAGGGAGCACCCCGCATGCATGACGACCGCACGCTGGTGGAAGCCCGCCTCAGGCGCGTGCTCGACGAACGTATCCGCCCTGCCGTGTACCCCGAGTCCGTCCCGCTCCGGGTCGCGGTGTGGCACGCGCCCGGCGAACCCGTGCCGGTCGCCGAGGGACTCGCCGCCCAGCCCGAGCCGATCGAGGTCGGCGCCCGCTGGGGCGCTCCCTGGGGCACCAGCTGGTTCCGGGTCACCGGGACCGTGCCCGAGGCGTGGGCCGGCCGGACCGTCGAGGCCCTGCTCGACCTGGGCTTCGACGAGAACATGCCCGGCTTCCAGTGCGAGGGCCTGGTCTACCGGCCCGACGGCACCCCGGTGAAGGGCCTCAACCCGCGCAGCCAGTGGGTGCGGATCGGCGCGCCCGTCGCGGGCGGCGAGGAGGTACGGCTGCACGTCGAGGCCGCCTCCAACCCGGTCGTCCTCGACTACCACCCCTTCCGGCCGACCTGGCTCGGCGACAAGGACACCGCCGGGGGCGACCCGCAGTACACCCTCGCCCGCATGGACCTCGCCGTGTTCGACGAGAACGTGTGGCAGCTGGTCATGGACCTGGAGGTGCTGGGGGAGCTGATGGCCGAGCTGCCCGTGGACTCCCCGCGCCGCTGGGACATCCTGCGCGCGGTCGACCGGGCCCTGGACCTCGTCGACCTCCAGGACGTGAACGCCACCGCCGGCCGGGCCCGCCGGCAGCTCACCGGCGTGCTGTCGGCCCCCGCCGTGCCCTCCGCGCACCGGCTCAGCGCCGTCGGGCACGCGCACATCGACTCCGCCTGGCTGTGGCCGCTCAGGGAGACCGTGCGCAAGGTGGCCCGGACGGTGTCCAACATGACCGCGCTGCTCGAGGACGAGCCGGACTTCGTCTTCGCCATGTCCCAGGCGCAGCAGTGGGCGTGGGTGAAGGAGCACCGGCCCGAAGTGTGGGTTCGGGTGAAAGAGGCCGTCACCGAGGGGCGGTTCGTGCCGGCCGGCGGGATGTGGGTGGAGTCGGACACCAATATGCCCGGCTCGGAGGCGATGGCCCGGCAGTTCGTGCACGGCAAGCGGTTCTTCCTCGACGAGTTCGGCGTCGAGAACGAGGAGGCCTGGCTCCCGGACACCTTCGGCTTCGCCGCGGGGTTGCCCCAGATCATCAAGGCGGCCGGCTCCAAGTGGCTGCTGACGCAGAAGATCTCCTGGTCGCAGACCAACAAGTTCCCGCACCACACCTTCCACTGGGAGGGCATCGACGGCACCCGCGTCTTCACGCACTTCCCGCCGATCGACACCTACAACTGCTCGATGAAGGGCGGCGAGATCGCCCACGCGGTACGCAACTTCCGGGACAAGGGCAGGGCCCGGCACTCCCTGGCCCCCACCGGCTGGGGCGACGGCGGCGGCGGCACCACACGGGAGATGGTCGCCAAGGCGGCCCGGCTGCGTGACCTGGAGGGCTCCGCCACCGTCCGCTGGGAGACCCCGCGCGCGTTCTTCGAACGGGCCGAGGCCGAGTACCCCGAACCGCCGGTCTGGGCCGGCGAGCTGTACCTCGAACTGCACCGCGCCACCCTCACCAGCCAGGCCCGCACCAAGCAGGGCAACCGGCACTGCGAGCACCTGCTGCGCGAGGCCGAGCTCTGGGCGGCCACCGCGTCCGTACGCACCGGGTCCGCCTATCCCTATGAGGAGTTGGACCGCATCTGGAAGACGGTCCTGCTGCACCAGTTCCACGACATCCTGCCCGGCTCGTCCATCGCCTGGGTGCACCGGGAGGCCCGGGCGACCTACGAGCGGCTGACCGCCGAGCTGACCGCGCTCATCGACACCGCCCAGCGCGCGCTGGCCGGGGAGGGCACGGCCCCGCTGCTGTTCAACTCCGCCCCGCACGCCCGCCACGGCGTCCCGGCGGGCGGCGCCGGCACCGCTCGGGCACCGGGCACCAGCACCCTCACGCCCCGCGAGGACGGCGGGTTCACGCTGGACAACGGCCTGCTGCGGATCACCGTGGACGCCCGGGGCCTGGTCGTCTCGGCCTACGACCCCGCCGCCGACCGCGAGACGATCGCCCCCGGCAGGGCCGCGAACCTCCTCCAGCTCCACCCGGACTTCCCGAACATGTGGGACGCCTGGGACGTCGACTCCTTCTACCGCAACACCGTCACCGACCTCACCGAAGCGGAGTCGGTCACGGCCGGCGCGGACGGCGCCTCGGTGCGGATCGTCCGGGCCTTCGGGTCCTCCCGGGCGACCCAGCTGCTGTCCCTGCCTCCGGGGGAGCGCCGGCTGCTCATCGACACCGAGGTGGACTGGCACGAGACGGAGAAGTTCCTGAAGCTGGCCTTCCCGCTCGACCTGCACGCCGAACGGTACGCGTCCGAGACCCAGTTCGGGCACGTGTTCCGCCCCACCCACACCAACACCTCCTGGGAGGCGGCCAGGTTCGAGGCGTGCAACCACCGCTTCGTGCACATGGAGGAGCCCGGCTGGGGCGTGGCGGTCGTCAACGACTCCACGTACGGCCACGATGTGACCCGCGCCGTCCGCACCGACGGCGACGGCGGTACGACCACCACCGTCCGGGTGTCCCTGCTGCGCGCCCCGCGCTTCCCCGACCCGGAGACCGATCAGGGCGTCCACCGCTTCCGGCACGCCCTGGTCCCCGGCGCCACGGTCGGCGACGCGGTCCGCGAGGGCTGGCGGATCAACCTGCCGGAGCGGCGCGCGGCCGGCGCCGGCGCGGTCGCCCCGCTGGTCGCCGTGGACGACGACGCGGTCGTGGTGACGGCGGTGAAACTCGCCGACGACGGCAGCGGGGACGTGGTCGTCCGCTTCCACGAGGCCCACGGCGGCCGGGCCCGGGCGACCCTGACGGCCGGCTTCCCGTTCACCGACGTCACCGCCACCGACCTGCTGGAGCGCCCGCTGTCCGAGGCCCGGCCCGGCACACGCGAGGGCGAGCGGATCACCGTGCGCCTGCGCCCGTTCGAACTCGTCACCCTCAGGTTCGTCCGCCCCTGACCCGCGAGGCGCCGTCCACCGCGGGGCTCGGCGCCCGCTCGCCGAGCCGCGCCGGGCCCCGGCCGGGACGAGGTCTCACCGCTCACCGCCCCCGATCCGGCCCCGCAGCCACTCCTCCACCCCGCCCACGTGGGCCGCTGCCGCCGCGCGGGCCGCCTCCGGGTCGCGGGCGGTGAGGGCGCGGTGGATGGCGGCGTGTTCGCGGCGGGTGCGGGCGAGGGCGCCGTCCTCCTGGCAGCCGCGCCGGACCCGGGCGCGGAAGGTGCGGGAGGACAGGCCGTCCAGGATGGCGGCCATCGTCGCGTTGCCCGCGGCCGACGCGATCTCGCGGTGGAAGGCGAGGTCGTGGGCGAGGATCTCCTCGGGGTCGTCGGTGGCGTTCATCGCCGCCAAGTGGGCCCCGACGGCGGCCAGCCGGTCCGCGGTGATGCGCGCGGCGGCCAGCGCGGTCGCCGTGGACTCCAGCACCCGGCGCACCTCCAGCAGTTCCACCAGGCGCGGCCCCGGGGACAGGTCCGCGACCACCCCGAAGGTCTCCAGCAGGTCGCCGGCCTCCAGCGCGCCGACGTAGATGCCCGACCCGTGCCGCGCGTCCAGCACCCCCATGACCGTCAGGGCGCGGACCGCCTCCCGGGTCGAACTGCGCGAGATGCCGAGCCGTACGGCCAGTTCCCGTTCGGTGGGCAGCCGCTGGCCCGGTTTCAGGCGGCCCTCGGCGATCATCGCCTTGATCTCCTCGACGGCGCGCTGGGTCACCGTGCCCTTGCGCGGGGCCGCATCGTCCACGCCACTCCTCCAGTCACCGGGTGCGTCGCAGTCTAGCCAGGCCGGTGGTCCGACCAATCCGGGCAGCGGCAGGGGATTTTCCGTGCACGAGGGTGTCGTAGCGGCGCAGTGGCCTGATAAGCATGCGACGTTGCCCCACGCTCGGCTGGCCGCGCACGATCACCGCCCGGACCGAAAGGCCCCCCGTGTCCCCGACGCCCGCCCGCATCACCGCGGTCGACACCTACGACATCCGGTTCCCCACCTCGCGCGAACTCGACGGCTCCGACGCGATGAACCCCGACCCCGACTACTCGGCCGCCTATCTCGTGCTGCGCACCGACGCCGGGGACGGGCCCGAGGGGCACGGCTTCACGTTCACCATCGGACGCGGCAACGAGGTCCAGGTCGCCGCCCTCCACGCGCTGCGCCACCATGTGGTCGGCCGGTCCGTCGAGGAGCTGTGCGCCGACCCGGGCACGCTGTACCGGGACCTGACCGGTGACAGCCAGCTGCGCTGGCTCGGACCCGAGAAGGGCGTGCTGCACATGGCGATCGGCGCCGTCGTCAACGCCGTCTGGGACCTCGCCGCCAAGCGCGCCGGCCGGCCCCTGTGGCGGCTGCTCGCCGAGGCCGAGCCCGAGTGGCTGGTGAGCCAGATCGACTTCCGCTACCTCACGGACGCGCTGACGCCCGAGGAGGCGCTGACGCTGCTGCGCCGCGGCCGGGACGGCGCCGGCGAGCGCACGGCCCGCCTGCTGGAGCGCGGCTACCCCGCCTACACCACCTCGCCCGGCTGGCTCGGCTACGACGACGACAAGCTGGCCCGGCTCGCCGCCCGGGCCGTCGCCGACGGCTTCCGGCAGATCAAGCTGAAGGTCGGCGCCGACCTCGCGGACGACGTGCGCCGCTGCCGGGTGGCCCGCGCCGCCGTCGGACCGGACATCCGCCTGGCCGTCGACGCCAACCAGCGCTGGAACGTGGACGAGGCGATCTCCTGGACCAGGGCGCTCGCCGCGTTCGACCCGTACTGGATCGAGGAGCCGACCAGCCCCGACGACATCCTGGGCCACGCGGCGATCCGCCGGGCCGTGCAACCGGTCAAGGTCGCCACCGGCGAACACGCGCAGAACAGGATCGTCTTCAAACAGCTCCTCCAGGCCGGCGCCCTCGACATCGTGCAGATCGACGCCGCCCGCGTCGGCGGCGTCAACGAGAACCTCGCCATCCTGCTGCTCGCCGCCAAGTCCGGCGTGCCCGTCTGCCCGCACGCCGGCGGCGTCGGCCTGTGCGAACTCGTCCAGCACCTGGCGATGTTCGACTACGTGGCCGTCTCCGGAAGCACCGAGGACCGGGTCATCGAGTACGTCGACCATCTGCACGAGCACTTCCTCGACCCGGTGGTGATCCGCGCGGGCCACTACACGGCACCCATCGCGCCCGGCTTCTCCGCGGCCCTGCGCCCGGAAGCCGTCGCGCGCTACACCTTCCCCGGCGGCACCTACTGGTCCGCCGGCCCCGACGGCCACAAGGGGCGGTCCTCATGAGCGACTTCACGGGCCTCGGCGCCCTCGTCACCGGCGGCGCCTCCGGCATCGGCCGGGCCACCGCCGGCCTCCTCGCCGAGCGCGGCGCCCGGGTCGCCGTACTCGACCTGGACCCGTCCCCGGTCCCGGAGCCGCTGCTCGCACTGCGCGCCGACGTCACCGACGACGCCTCGGTGCGCCGGGCCGTGACGGCGGCCGCCGACGCCCTCGGCGGCCTCGACATCCTGGTCAACAACGCGGGGATCGGCGCCCAGGGCACCGTCGAGGACAACGCCGACGCCGAGTGGCGGCACGTCTTCGACGTCAACGTCCTCGGCATGGTCCGCACCGCCCGCGCCTGCCTGCCGCACCTGCGCCGCTCCGCCCACGCCGCGATCGTCAACACCTGCTCCATCGCGGCCACCGCGGGCCTGCCGCAGCGCGCCCTGTACAGCGCCACCAAGGGCGCCGTGTACTCCCTGACCCTCGCCATGGCCGCCGACCACGTCCGCGAGGGCATCCGCGTCAACTGCGTCAACCCCGGTACGGCGGACACCCCGTGGGTCGGCCGGCTGCTGGACGCGGCCCCGGACCCGGCCGCCGAACGCGCCGCCCTCACGGCCCGCCAGCCCACCGGACGGCTCGTCTCCGCCGCCGAGGTCGCGGGCGCCATCGCCTACCTGGCGAGCCCCCTGTCCGGCGCCACCACCGGCACCGCGCTCGCCGTCGACGGCGGCATGCAGGGCCTCAGGCTCCGGCCGGCGGCGGACCGGTGACCGCCCTCGGCCGCGGCGGCGTCCAGGTCACCCCGCTCGGCCGCGGCGGCGTCCAGGTCACCTCGCTCGGCTTCGGCGCCGCCGCCCTCGGCAACCTGTACGCCCCGGTGAGCGACGAGCAGGCGCACGCGGCGGTCGAGGCCGCCTGGGAGCGCGGTATCCGCTACTTCGACACCGCCCCGCACTACGGCCTCGGCCTGTCCGAACGGCGCCTCGGCGCCGCCCTGCGCGGGTACGACCGCGCCGGCTACACGCTCTCCACCAAGGCCGGCCGCCGCCTGGAACCGGCCCACGGCACCGGCGACGACCTCGCCCACGGCTTCGCCGTCCCCGCCACCCACCGCCGCGTCTGGGACTTCAGCGCCGACGGGATCCGCCGCACCCTGGAGGCGAGCCTCGGCCGCCTCGGCCTCGATCGGGTCGACATCGTCTACCTCCACGACCCCGACGACCATGCCGAACAGGCCTTCCGCGAGGGCTACCCGGCCCTGGAACGGCTGCGCGCGGAAGGAGTGGTGGGCGCGATCGGCGCCGGCATGAACCAGACCGGGATGCTCACCCGGTTCGTCCGCGACACCGACGTGGACGTGGTGCTGTGTGCCGGCCGGTACACCCTGCTCGACCAGGAAGCGGCCCGCGAACTGCTGCCCGAGGCGCTGCGACGAGGGGTGTCCGTGGTCGTCGGCGGCCCCTTCAACTCCGGGCTGCTGGCGGACCCGGCGCCCGGGGCGACGTACGACTACACCCGCGCCTCGCGCACGCTGCTGGACCGCGCCCTGCGGCTGAAGGCGGCGGCCGAGCGGCACGGCACCACCCTGCGCGCCGCCGCCCTGGCCTTCCCGGCCGGGCACCCGGCCGTGGCGAGCGTCCTGGCCGGGGCCCGCTCGGCGGCCGAGGTCCACGACTGCGCCGACCGTTTCGCCACACCCGTACCGGACGCCTTCTGGCAGGAGCTGCGCGCCACCGGCCTGCTGCCCCCGGAGAGCGGGGAGGCGCCGTGACCGTGGACGCCCACCACCACGTGTGGGACCTGACCGTCCGCGACCAGGACTGGCTGCACCGCCCCGAACTCGCCCCGCTGCGGCGCGACTTCCTCCTCGCCCACCTGGAACCCGAGGCCCGGGCCGCCGGGATCGGCCGCACCGTCGTCGTCCAGACCGTCACCGTCCCCGAGGAGACCCCCGAACTGCTCGCCCTCGCCGCCGGAAGCGGCCTGGTCGCCGGGGTCGTCGGCTGGACGGACCTCACCCGCCCCGACATCGCCGACGAGCTGGCCCGGCTGCGAGCCCTGCCCGGCGGCGCCCTGCTCAAGGGCATCCGGCACCAGGTGCAGTCCGAGCCCGATCCCGAGTGGCTGCTGCGGCCCGACGTGCTGCGCGGCCTGGCCGCGGTGGCCGACGCCGGACTGGTCCACGACCTCGTGGTGCTGCCCCGCCAGCTTCCCGCCTGCGCGCGGGCCGCCGCCCTGCTGCCCGGGCTCACCTTCGTCCTGGACCACCTGGGCAAGCCCCCTCTCGCCTCGGGCGCGCGCGAGCCCTGGGCGACCCGCCTGCGCGCCCTCGCCGCGCTGCCCAACACCGTCGCCAAGCTCTCCGGGCTGGTCACCGAGGCCGCCCCCGGCGCCTGGACGGCCGACGCCCTGCGCCCCTACGCGGACATCGCCCTGGACGCCTTCGGCCCCGGCCGGCTGATGTTCGGCTCCGACTGGCCGGTGTGCACCCTGGCCGCCTCCTACGCGCAGGTGCTGCACACCGCGCGGGAGCTGACCGCCCACCTCGCCGAGGCGGAGCGCACGGCATTGTTCGAGTCCACCGCGACGCGTGTCTACGCCCTCTGAGCCGGCCCCGCCAGCCGCGTCGGCGGCAGGTACTCCCGTACGAACGTCCGCTCCCAGCACGCCCCCGTCTCCCGCAGTTCCCGCGGGCTGGTGTACCGGTAGCGGAACAGCCGGGCCCGCACATGGCGGGGCGGGGTGTCCGGCGGGAACGGGGAGCGGCGCAACAGCCTCAGGGTGTCCCGGTCGTTCTCCAGCAGGCGTTCCACCAGGGCGCCGAACCACTCCCCGGCGTAACCCGGCGACAGCGCGGCGAACCACATCAGCCAGTCCAGGCGCAGGTGGTAGGGGGCGAACTGGCGCGGCCAGCGCCTCGGATCGCCGGGCTTGCCCTTGAAGGCGTACTCCCGCCAGTCCGAGTCCGCGCGCGGGGAGTCGTCCAGGGTGCCCTCGACCACCACCTCGTAGCGGACCCGGCTGACGCTGCCGAACGCGCCGTAGGTGTTCACCAGGTGCAACGGGTCGAAGGACCGGTTCATCACCTGGCGGCGGGAGATCATGTTCAGCACGGGGCGGTGGCTCAGGAAGAGCAGCAGCGCGCCGACCGCGAGCACCAGCACCTCGTACCACAGCGGCGCCGCCGGCACCGGGGGCGCCGTCGCCGGCAGCCGCAGCGCGGACAGGGCCAGCACGATGGTGATCCAGTTCAGCCAGGAGAAGTTCCCGGAGAGCACCAGCCACAGCTGGGTGACGATCATCAGGGCGGCGGCGGCCGACGCGAAGGGCCGCGGGGCGAACAGCAGGAACGGCACCACCAGCTGGGTGACGTGGTTGGCGGCCGCCTCCACCCGGTGCAGCGGCCTCGGCAGATGGTGGAAGAACCAGCTCAGCGGGCCCGGCATCGGCTGGGTCTCGTGGTGGTAGTCCAGACAGGTCAGCGTCCGCCAGCAGGCGTCGCCGCGCAGTTTGATCAGCCCGGCGCCGAACTCCACCCGGAACAGGATCCAGCGCAGCAGGAACAGCACGACGACCGGCGGCGCCACCTCGCCGTTGCCGAGGAACGCGGCCAGGAAGCCGGTCTCCAGCAGCAGCGACTCCCAGCCGAACGCGTACCACGTCTGGCCCACGTTCACGATCGACAGGTACAGCGCCCACGGCACCAGCCACAGCACGATCCCCGCCCACAGCGGCAGGCACGCGTCCGCCCCGGCCAGCAGCGCCGCCGACACCGCGCAGCCCGCCCAGGCACAGCCGGCGAAGAAGCGGTCGGAGTAGTGCAGCTGGAACAGGCTCGGGGCGCGGCGGAAGGGCACCCGGGCCGTGAAGCGGGGGACCGGCAGCATGCCGCGCTCGCCCAGCAGGGCCCGGAACTGCAGGGCCGCCGACAGGAACGCGACCAGGTACACGGCGGCCAGGGCCCGCTGGAGGACCAGCCGGCTCAGCCAGTAGTCGGGTGCGGTGAACCACTCCACGGCTGTGCGCGCCCTTCCGTACGGCTGTGCCGTCGCCGCTGCCGGCGCGGCGTTCCCCGAGTTGCCAGCCAAACCCGGGTAATGCCAACAATAGGGCGTAATCACCCATAGTGATGTGGAGTGTGCGGTGCGGATCCCCACCCGAACCCTGGTCGCGGCCTGCGTGCTCTGGGCCGCGCTGCTTGTGTCCGGCTGCGCGGGCACCGGCGTCAAGCAGACCCGGGTGGGCGATCTCGTCTTCCTGCAGGGCGTCGGGGACCGGGGCCCCGGGCCCTTCACCGACTCGGCGGCCACCGGCCCCGTCGGCGAGTCCCCCCGGATCGGCGCCAAGATCTCCGCCGGCGAGCTGGTGGCGCCCCTGCGCGCGGCCCGCACCGTGTCCGGCTCGACCCCCGGCCTGTACCGGGGCACCCCGCGCGTCGCCCGCTGCGACGTCGAGCGGCACATCCGCTATCTCACGGCGGACCCGGCCAGGGCCGACGCCTTCGCCGGCGTCGTCGGGGTCGGACGGGCGGCGCTGCCCGCCTACCTGCGCGGACTGACCCCCGTCGTGCTCGGCTCCGACACCCGGGTCACCAACCACGCCTACCGGACCCGCCGGGCGGACGACTACCAGGCCGTGCTCCAGGCCGGCACCGCCGTCCTCGTGGACGACCGGGGCGTGCCCCGGGTGCGCTGCGCCTGCGGCAACCCGCTCGCCCCGCCCGCGCCGACCCACGGCGGGGCCAGCGCCCGGGGCACGCCCTGGTCCGGCTACCGGCCGAACAAGGTGATCGTGGTGAGCCCGGCGCCCCGGGCCGTCGCCAGCCTCACGCTCGTCGACGCCGGGCACCGCACCTGGACCCGGCGACGGGTCGGCCACGACGTCCGGCACGACCGCGTCGTCCCGCCCCCCGCCGCAGCCACGACCGGCCCGTCCCCGGCCCCGACCACCCACGCGGCCCCCGGCCCGCCGCCCGCACCCCCGCCGGACGTACCCGCGGACCGCCCGGCGGCCTGAGCGGGGCCCCGGCCCGCCGCCCGCACACCCGCCGGACGTGCCCGTGGCCCCGGACCGCTCGGCGCCCTGAGCGGGGCGCCCGAACTCACCGGGCGTGCCGGCGACCCGGGACTGCTCGGCGGCCTGAGCAGGGCCTTGGATCCGCCGAGTGTGGCCACGGCTTCGGACCGCCTGTCCGCATGGGTGGGGCCTCAAGCGTGCCGAACGTGCCCGTGGCCCCGGGCCGTCCCGCCGTCCGAGCGAGGCCCCCGAACCCGCCGGGCGTGCCCGCGAGCCCGGGCCGGCCCGCCCGGCGGGGGTCCGCCCCGCGCCGTCCGCGGGGCCCGGGCGAGTCGAAGAATCGGCCGGATCCTGGCAAGGTGGCCCCATGGCCGATCGGGGTGCGAGCGCCCTGTCACTCCCGGAGGACCGGCCCGTGCAGCCGGACCCGATCCTCGCGCTCAACGGCATGGGCGGCTTCGACTGGGACCTGGACGCCGGTCTGTTCCGCCTGGACGCCCAGGCCCTCGAGGTGTTCGACCTGCCGCCCGGCGAGTACGACGGGCGCCTGGAGACCCTGAACGCCCTCCGGGTGCCCCCGCCGGAGGCCGCCCGGCTCGACGCGACGGTCGCCCGGGCGATCAAGGACGGCAGCGACCACTACAGCGCCTACTTCCGCATCCGCCGCCGCGACGGCACCATGCGCTGGACGCACACCCGGGGCCGCATCCGCCGCGACGGCTCCGGCCGACCGCGCCGGGTCCTCGGCATCGTCCGCGACGCCACCGAGGAACTCGCCGACAGCACGGCGCGCAGCCTGCGGGCCGCCCAGGACCAGGCGTTCCGGCAGCAGACCGGCGTCGTCCAGGTCATCTCCGCCGCCCTCGCGCACGCCCGCACCGTCCAGGACGTCATCGACGTGCTCAAGGACACCCACGGCGTGCGGCACCTGGGCGCGACCAGCCTGGTGATGGGCCTGGTGGAGGCGGGGCGGATCAGACTGGTGGCCGAGGGCCCCGGGGGCAGCTTCGTCCCCGGCACCCGCGTCACCCGGATCGACGAGCCGTACCCGATGAGCGAGGTCGTCCGCTCCCTCAGCCCCCGGTTCATCGAGTCACCGGAGGAGTTCGCCGCGCACTACCCCCTCCTGTGGCCGCACCTGGCCGGCCTGCGCATCACCTCGGCCGCCTACCTCCCGCTGATCGCCCAGGCCCGTCCGATCGGCGCGATGGGCCTGCTCTACGACGACCGGCGCGGCTTCTCCGCCGAGGAGCGCGCCGTCCTGGTCGCGCTCGGCAGCAGCATCGCGCAGAGCCTGATGCGGGCCATGCTCTACGAGCAGGAGAAGGACCTCGCCCAGGGCCTCCAGCAGGCCATGCTGCCCCGCTCCATCCCCAGCGTGTGCGGCGCCGACGTCGCCGTGCGCTACCGCGCGGCCGCCCTCGGCCGGGACATCGGCGGCGACTGGTACGACCTGATCCCGCTGCCCGGGGGCACCCCTGCCGGGGGCGGGCGGGTCGGCGCGGTCATCGGGGACGTCCAGGGACACGACACGCACGCCGCCGCCGTCATGGGCCAGCTGCGGATCGTGCTGCGCGCCTACGCCGCCGAGGGCCACACCCCGGCCACCGTGATGGCCCGCGCCTCCGTCTTCCTGCACGAACTCGACACCGACCGGTTCGCCACCTGCCTGTACGCCGAGGCCGACCTGACCACCGGAGTCGTCCAGATGGTCCGCGCCGGGCACATCGACCCGCTGGTCCGCCACCGCGACGGCCGCTGCACCCGGCTGTCCGTCGCGGGCGGGCTGCCGCTCGGCCTGTCCGCCGAGTTCGGCCGGCTGGAGTACCCCGTCGCCACCCTCGAACTCGACCCCGGCAGCACGCTGCTGCTGTGCACCGACGGACTGGTGGAACTGCCCGGCACGGACCTGGACGAGGGCATGTCCGCGCTCGTGACCCTTGTGCGCGAGGGGCCCGCCGAGGTGACGGCCCTGGCCGACCGGCTGATCCGGGCGGCCGAGGAGCACGGCGGCGACGACGATGTGGCGCTGCTCCTGCTGCGCCGCCGCACCGGGCGGGCGGCCCGGCCCGGCGGCCGGCTCCGCCGGCACGTGGCACCCGGCGACCCGGAGGCCCTCGCCCGGGCCCGGCACATGATCCGCGCCGCCGTCCGCGCCCGGGGCGCCCGCGCGCGGGCCGACGACATCGAGCTGGTGGCCGACGAGCTGATCACCAACGCCCTGCTGCACACCGAGGGCTCGGCGCTCGTCACCCTGCGGGTGCTGGAGGGCCCCGAGCGCCGGCTGCGCATCGAGGTCGAGGACTGCTCCAGCGTCCTGCCGCGCCGCCGGGACGCGGGCGGGAACGGGGCCTTCGGCCGCGGTCTGCTCCTGGTGGACCGGCTCGCCGACGCCTGGGGCGTGGCGGCGCGCGGCTCGGGCAAGGCGGTGTGGTGCGAGTTCCGGCTGCCGTAGGACCGTGCCCGGCTGCCGCGTGGCGTCCCCGGCGCCGGCTGGCACCCTGGACGTATGCCCGAACTGCCCGAGGTGGAAGCGCTGACGGACTTCCTGACCGAGCACCTGACCGGCCGCCGGGTGGTGCGGGTGCTGCCGGTCGCCGTCAGCGTCCTGAAGACCTACGACCCTCCGCCCGGCGCCGTCGAAGGCGCCGAAGTGACGGCCGTGCGCCGGTACGGCAAGTTCCTGGACATCGAGACCGGCGGCGGACTCCACCTGGTCGTCCACCTGGCCCGCGCGGGCTGGCTCCAGTGGCGGGACCGGTTGCCGGACGGCCCGCCGAAGCCGGGCAAGGGCCCGCTGGCGCTGCGCGTCGCGCTGGAGACCGGCGAGGGCTTCGACCTGACCGAGGCCGGCACCCAGAAACGCCTCGCCGTGTACGTCGTGCGCGACCCGGCCGAGGTGCCCGGCGTCGCCCGCCTCGGCCCGGACCCGCTCGCCGGGGACTTCACCGAGGACCGCCTCGCCGCCCTGCTCGGCGGCGAACGGCGGCAGCTGAAGGGCGCGCTGCGCGACCAGTCGCTGATCGCGGGCGTCGGCAACGCCTACAGCGACGAGATCCTGCACGCCGCGCGGATGTCCCCGTTCAAGCTCGCGGCCTCCCTCACCCCGGAGGAGACCCACCGGCTGTACGAGGCGCTGCGCGGCACGCTCGGCGAGGCGGTCGAGCGGGCCCGGGGCCTGGCGGCGGGCCGGCTGAAGGCGGAGAAGAAGGGCGGCCTGCGCGTCCACGGCCGCACCGGCGAACCCTGCCCGGTGTGCGGCGACACCATCCGAGAGGTCTCCTTCAGCGACTCCTCGCTCCAGTACTGCCCGACCTGCCAGACGGGCGGCAGACCACTGGCCGACCGCAGACTCTCCCGCCTGCTGAAGTGAGGGGCGGCGGGGCAGGGCCCGCGAGCCGGCAGAGAGCCCGGAGCCCGTGCCGCCCCGGGGCGGCCGTCAGCGCGCCGCGAGCGTGCGCAGCGGTCGTCCGTCCGCCGTCCGGATCTCGTACCGGGCGATCCGGTCCGCACGCGGCGACGTGGCGCCGAGCGCGGTGGTGGTCCGGGTGCCCGCCTCCGGGGCGGTCCAGCCGGCGGCGGTCCGCTCGGTGCCGTCACGGCCGATCACGACCAGCCGGCAGGTCCGCGGCCCGGCGCCGTCCCCGACCTCGACACGGAGCGCGCTGCCCCACTCCCCGTGCGCCGCGGTGACCCGCGCCCACACCCCGGTGCGCGGGTCGGCCGCCTCGGCGACCCGGCCGGTCCCCGCGTCCGGCGGTCCCGGACGCCCGGCGAACGCCACGGTCCCCGGACCGGCCACGGCCGGCACCACCGAGGCGGCCACGCCGTACAGCAGCCGCCAGCGGCGCATCCGCTGCCGGTGCGCCAGCTCGCCGAGCAGCCGCTCCGGCAGCCGGGGACCGGGCCGCGCCAGAGGGCGCACGAGAGGCGGAGTCGCCCGCCGGTACAGCGTCAGCTGCCGGGTGACGGGCCCGAACTCCGTCACCCGGGCCGCGCACCGGGGACACTCCGCGAGGTGGTCCTCGAAGCGGAGGGCCGCCGCCTCGTCCGGCACGCCGAGCGCGTACGCGCCGGCGTCGCGATGCCGTTCCAGGGACCTCATGCCGAATCCTCGCGCCGTTGGGTGCGGGCGGGGTCGCCCCGTGCCCCCACCCGTACGCAGCGGACCGCCGGATCACTCACGGCACGCACGCGATCGTGACCAAGGGGCGCGGAGCCGCCCGGCCCGCGGACCGGTGTGCGGCGCGGAGGATTCAGAAGAGGTGGATCGCCAGGTGCCCGAGCGGCAGCCCCAGCCGCCACGCCGGGGTCCACACCTTCGGGCCGTCGTCCTCCCCGACCACCGGGCCGCCGCCCGGCACCGCGTCCAGGTCCGGCGCCAGCAGCTCGGTCTCCTCCAGCCAGCGCCAGGCGTCGGCGGCCAGCGCCAGGTCCGGGCAGGGCGCGCCGGAACCGGCCGCCCGCTCGGCCCGCTCGGCCATCCGCGCCCGCACCCAGTCCTGCCACGGCCGGTCGTGGGCGGTCAGCGCCAGCCAGTTCTCCAGCTGGGAGATCACCCGGACGCCGGACGGCTCCCCGTCGGTGCCGGACAGGAAGACGGTCAGCGCGAGCGCGTCCCGGCCGGCCCGGTACTCGAAGGACGTCGGCGGCATCAGATCGCCGGTGCGCAGCAGCTCGTCGGCGATGTACTCGGCGTACAGCCAGGCCATCGGGACGGTCAGCCCACCGCCGTCGGTGCCGCCCGTGCTCTCGTGACCTCTGTGCAGCATCCCTTCCTGCCCTTCCTCCGGTGCGTGCGCGTCGCCCGGGCCTCCGGGGCCGGACCCCCGTCCGGAACGCGGATGAGGACAGCCCATGCCCGAACGCGGGCCGCGGCAAGGCGCTTTGCCGAGACTTGACCGGCCTCGCGGTTTCACCGCAGGTCGGCCGCGTAACCCGGCAGGACCCGGCGCAGGGCACGCAGCGCGTAGTACGCGCGGGACTTCACGGTACCCGGTGGAATCCCCAGGGTTTCGGCCGCTTCCGCCACACTGGCCCCGCGGAAATACACGAGTACGAGCACGTCACGGTGGGCGGGAGTGAGTGTCTTCACAGCCTCCCGCACGTCGAGCATCGCCGCGGCCCGCTCGGCGTGGTCGGCGGTCACCCGGGCGTTCTCCGGAACCTCGTCGCCGGTCTCGGGCGGCCGAGCCCGCCGCGCCCGCCGGGCGTCGATCGCGAGCCGCCGGGCCACGGTCAGCAGCCAGGGCCGTACCGAGTCGAAGTCGTCGGCGTGCAGGGCCTCCGGATGCTGCCAGGCGCGCACCAGCGTCTCCTGGACGAGGTCCTCGGCGCGCTGGCGGTCTCCGTCGCACAGCCTGAGCAGCAGGGCGAACAGCGGACCGCCGTGCTCGCGCTGGAGCGCGGCCAGCTCGTGCTCGGCGGTCGTCGTCCCGTGGGTGAGTGAGGTTCCGGCCGTCATGGCCGTATGCCAGCGCAGGCCGTGCCCGGCGGACAGGGGGCGGACCGGGTCGTGCGACGGACGGTCGATCGCGTCGGCGAACGGTCGGCCGGGCGGTACACCGGGCCACCGGACGGGCTAACGACGCGACCCGGACTGTTTATCCGACGCATCAGCTTCATACCCATATGCCCGTCACGGCTTCGTCTGTACGGACGACGACCCTGGGGTGAGTTGATGATCGGACGCAGAAAGCAGGTGGCGCTGGTCCTGACCGCCGTCCTCGCGGCGGGGGCGGCCTGCCGGAACCAGCACGAGGAATCCGGCGCGCCGGGAGCCGCGGGACCCCCGGCCTCCCCGGCGCCCGCCGCGGCCGGACCCTTCACCCTCGTCGCCTCCGGGAGCATCCTGCCGCACGCCACCGTCGTCGAACGGGCCGCGTACGACGCCGGCGGCGACGGCCACGACTTCCGCCCCATGCTCTCCGGTGTCCAGCCGGTCGTCTCGGGCGCCGATCTGGCGCTGTGTCACCTCGCCACCGGCTACGGCCCGGCCGGGGACCCCGCGGGCGGGCCCCCGCTGACCGCCCCGCCGCGACTCGCCGAGGATCTCGCCGCCACCGGCTACGACGGCTGCTCCACCGCCTCCGCCCACGCCCTGGACGACGGCGCCGACGGTGTGCGGCGCACCCTGGACGCCCTGGACCGGGCCGGGCTGCGGCACGCCGGGACCGCCCGCAGCGAGACCGAGGCCCGCTCGGTCATGATGCACCGGGCGGGCGGCGCCCGGGTGGCCCATCTGGCCTACGCCGCCGCCTCCGGCCAGCCGCCGCCCGCCGGCCGGCCCTGGGCGGTCGGCCTGATCGACGCCGACCGGATCGTCGCCGACGCCCGCGCCGCCCGGCGGGGCGGCGCCGACGTGGTCGTGGTCTCCCTGGACTGGGGCACCGAGGGGCAGGACGAACCCGACCCGCTCCAGCTCACCCTCGCCGGGCGCCTGACCGCCTCGGCCACGGACGGCCACCCCGACATCGACCTGATCCTCGGCACCTGTCCCCACGTCCCGCAGGCGTACGAGAAGGTCAACGGCACCTGGGTGGTCTACGGACTGGGCGACCAGATCGCCGGCCCGCGCCACGACGGGCGGGGCGCCCCGGACCCGCGCGGCAACGAGTCCACCCTCGGCCGCTTCACCTTCGCCCCGCCGGACCGGCCGGGCGGACCCTGGCGGGTGGTGAAGGCCGAGTTCGTCCCCCAGCTCTACGACCTCGACGCCGGCCGGGTGCTCGACCTCGGCCGGGCCATCGCCCAGGGCGCCGAGCTGGAGGGCGCCCGCGACCGGATCAGGGACGTGGTCCTCAGCCGCGGGGCCGCCCAGGACGGCCTGGTCATGGCGGAGTGATCAGCCGCCGCTCCGCCCGCGGGCCAGCACCGAACGCCGGTAGGAGTAGGCGAAGTAGACGACACAGCCGAGCGCGAACCACACCGCGAACCGCAGCCAGGTCTGCCACTGCAGGAACGTGATCAGCCAGATGGAGAAGAGCACCCCGAGCGCGGGCACGACCGGCATGCCCGGCGTCCGGAAGGTGCGCGGCAGCTCCGGCTGCCGGTAGCGCAGCACGATCACCGCCGCGCACACCACCACGAACGCCAGCAGGATGCCGATGTTGGTCAGCTCGGCCGCCTCGCCGATCGGGACGAAACCGGCGATGAGCGCGGACGCCACCCCGATGATCCAGGTCACCCGGGTCGGCACGTGCCGCGTCGGGTGGGTCTTGGCGAACCACGTGGGCAGCAGCCCGTCCCGGGACATCGAGTACCACACCCGGGTCACGCCCAGCATGAACGTGAACATCACCGTGAGGATGCCGATGATCGCCCCGACGGCGATCACGTCCGCCAGCGCGCCGAGCCCCACCGACTTGAACGCGGTGGAGAAGCCGCTCTCCTTGTCGATCTCCTTGTAGTTCTGCATGCCTGTCAGCACCAGGCAGGCCGCCACGTACAGCACCATCGAGATCACCAGCGAGTAGATGATCGCCTTCGGCATGTGCCGCTGGGCGTCCTTCGACTCCTCGGCCGCCGTCGACATCGCGTCGTAGCCGAACACCGCGAAGAACACCGTCGCCGCGCCCGTGAAGGCCCCGCCGACGCCGTAGGGGAAGAACGGGTGGTAGTTCCCGGTGTTGATGTGGAACACGCCCACCCCGATCACCAGCAGCACCACCAGCACCTTCAGGGCGACCACGAACGTCTCGAACCGGGCCGCGCTGCGGATGCCCAGGGTCAGCAGCCACGCGATGAGCAGGCACAGCACGGCCGCGAACAGGTCGACCCGGTGCCCGCTGCCGGTGCCGGGCGCGCCCAGCATCCACCGCGGCAGATCGGCGCCCAGCTCCCCCACCAGGAACCCGAAGTAACCGGAGATGCCGATGGCCACCACGGACACGATCGCCGTGTACTCCAGCAGCAGGTCCCAGCCGATGAACCAGCCCGCGAACTCGCCGAGCACCGCGTACCCGTAGGTGTAGGCCGACCCCGCCTTCGGGATCATCCCGGCGAACTCGGCGTACGACAGCGCCGCACACGCGCTCGCCACACCGGCGATCAGGAACGACACCAGCACCGCGGGGCCGGCGGTGCCGTTGGCCACCGTGCCGGCCAGCGTGAACACGCCCGCGCCGATGATGCCGCCCACCCCGATCGCGGTGAGCTGCCAGAGCCCCAGCGACCTCTCCAGCCGGGTGCCCTCGCCGACCTCGGTCTCCTCGATGTGCTCGATGGGTTTGCGACGGAGGATCCCCTCACCCGCGCGGAGCCTGCCCATGCGCCTCACCTCTTCGCCGACGGCAACGCCTGACGGCGGATCATGATGTCTCAGCGCCGCCGCCCTGGGAAGACGCCACGCACGGGCCGGGTACGAGGCGCCGTGATCCCTTCCGCGCGGTACGTGCCGGTGCGGTCGCGGGCGTCGCCGACGGCGGCCTACGGCACCACCGTCACCGGCCAGCGGCCCGCCTTCACCAGCCGGATCGCGACCGAGCCGATGATCCGGTGGCCGGCCTGCTCCGACGCGCCCACCACCACGGCGTCCGCCTTCAGTTCGTCCGCCGCCCGCACCAGCCCGCTGTAGGGGTCGCCGCGGAAGGTGTGGAACTCCCAGCGCACCTCGAATATCCCCTTGACCCGCTCGGCCGCCTCCCGGATCTGCGCGATCAGGTCCTCGGCGATCTCGTCGGTCGCCTCCGCCACCGGCGCCCCGAGCGCCGCACCCGCCGCGAGCACCGGCTGCACGTACACCACGGCCAGCAGCGCGTGCTGGCGCCGGGCCAGACCGCCGGCGTACGCGGCGGCGCGCAGCGAGGAGTCCGAGCCGTCCACCCCGACGAGGACGACCTTCGGGCCGTCCGTGCCCCGCTCGAACGTGTGCGAGGGCTGTTCGTGCTGTTCCGTCACGCCCCGAGGCTAGCGGAATCCCCGGTTCCCACCCAGTGCCGGGGCCCGCCCGCCGAGGGCGGGGCTGGTCGTGGACATGGCGGGAAGGCCGCCGGGGGAAGCGTCCCCCGGATCCGCTGTCCGGGTGCATTACCGCCGCCGCACCGATGGCGTTGCGGTGCGGCGGCGTCCGGCCGGGCGACTGATGAGTCATGCAGAAGGATCAGTTGTTCACGCGGCGCCGGATGCTCCTCGCCGGTGTCGCCGCGCTCGGTTCGGCGGGCACGGCGGGTGCCGTGCTGGCGGGTGACGGCGAGGAGACCGTCCGGGCCGCCGTGGCCCCCGCCCCCGGTCCCCAGGCCCGTCCGGCCCTGGGGCCCTCCGTCTTCCGGCTCCAGCCGCTCACCGGATACGGGCCACCGCGCACCCCGCCCCGCAAGCTCAAGGTGCGCAAGGAGCCCATCCTGCGGATCTCCGGACGCGGCCGGCGCATGGTGCTGACCTTCGACGACGGGCCCCACCCCGACTACACCCCGCACATCCTCGACACCCTCGCCCGATACCACGTCCGGGCGATGTTCTTCGTCTGCGGGGAGTGCGTCGTGGACAACCGGGAACTGCTGGCGCGGATGGCCGACGAGGGCCATGTCGTCGGCAACCACACCTGGACCCACCCGCTGCTGACGTCCCTCGGCCGCAAGGAGATCCGCTCCGAGATGGAGCGCACCAGCGAGGTCATCGAGGACACCTACGGCGAGCGCCCCCAGTGGTTCCGTGCGCCCTACGGCGCCTGGAACCGGGCCGCCTTCCAACTGGGCGCCGAGATGGGCATGGAGCCGATGGCCTGGACCGTGGACACCACCGACTGGATGGAGCCCGGCACCGCCACCATCGTCGACCGGGTGGAGAGCGGCGCCGCCCCCGGTGTCGTGGTGCTCTCCCACGACGCCGGGGGCGACCGCTCGCAGACCGTCCGCGCGGTCCGCGAATGGCTGCCCTACCTGCTCGACTCCGGCTACCGGCTCACCGTGCCGAGCCGCCGGGTGTGAGGGCCCCGGCGGGGCGGTTCAGACGACAGCGGCCAGACGGGCGAAGACGACGACGTTGCCCTCGTAGCCGTTCTGCTTCGAGAAACCGCCCCCGCAGGTGATGACCCGCAGCTCCGGTGTGCCCTTGGAGCCGTACACCCGGTCGCCGGGGAAGTCGTTCTTGGCGAAGACCTCGACGCCGTAGATCTCGAACACGGCGGTCTTCCCGTCCTGGCGCGCGACCTCGACCTGGTTGCCCTTCTTCAGCGCCCCGAGGCCGTAGAAGACGGCGGGGCCCTGGTCGTTGTCGACATGGCCGACGATGACCGCGGTGCCCTTCTCGCCCGGGGACACGGCGCCGGTGAACCAGCCGGCCTGGCCCGGGTTCTCCGGCGGCGGCGCGGCGACCCAGCCGTCCGCGTCCAGTCCGACCTGGATGACGGGGGCGTCCACCCGGATCGCCGGGATCCGCACCCGCCGCACGGGCGAGAACGGCAGCGCGGCGGGCGCGGGCGCGAGGGTGCCGAGGGTGGCGCGGGCGTCCGGGGCCGCCGCCGAGGCGGGCTGCGGCGGACCGACGTCGAACTCCCCGGAGCCGTTGCGGATGAGGGCCAGACCGGTCAGCAGCGCCAGCGCTATCACCCCCCACGGGGCGCGCCTCCTCCGCCGCTCCTCCTCCTCGGCAAGCAGGGCCAGCTTGGACGCAGACATTCGCCATCCCCTCTCGACGCGGTCCCGCCACGTCCATCGCGCATGGGAAAACGCTAAGTCCCGCACGAGCGGCGGGCGACGGGGCGATCGGCGAACGGGTGGCCGGCCGCGCGCTCGGTGCGCCATCCGAGTTGCCGTTCCCAGGAATTTTCTGACGGTCCGTGACCTGCGGCAATATCCGATTGTGTGGTGATACGCCGGTGTGTCGGCTCACCAGGACGGACCATTCTCGACATGCGGGCGTGTTCCGCGCGCCCGAGTGTCGTCCCGGGAGGTGCTTCTCGCCGATCCACCGGGGACGGGACCCGGTGACCTCCCGCGGAGGATCACATGCGCAACCAACGTGCCCTGACGGCGGCGTGCACCACGATCGCCGTCCTCGGGCTCGCCGTCCCCGTGGCCGTCGCGGACGGCATGGGAAACGGGGGCGGCCCGAGCGGCGGCACCGACACCACTGTCATCGTCCCCGGCACCGGCAACATCGGCACCTTCAGCGGGAACGGCGTCTTCCCGGGGAACGGCAATGCCAACGGAAACGGCCACTTCAACGGGAACGGCAACGGCAACGGCAACGGCAACGGGAACGGGAACGGGAACGGGAACGGTAACGACAACGGGAACGGGAACGGGAACGGCCATGGCGATGGGGGCTTCGGCAACGGCCGGGGCGGCGAGGGGAACGGGCGCGGCGGCGAGGGCAACGGCCGGGGTGGCGAGGGGAACGGCCGCGGGGGTGAGGGCTTCGGCAACGGCCGGGGCGGGGAAGGCGGGGGCAACGGGCGCGGTGGCGAGGGCGGGGGCAACGGCCGGGGCGGCGAGGGCTTCGGCGACCGGGGCGGCGACTTCGGGCACGGGAACGGCGGCGAGGGCCGGGACGAGGGCTTCGGCAACGCGCACGACATCTTCGTCACCCCCGATGTGCTGCCGGCCGGGGGCCGCCTGACCGTCATCGTCAACGGCTGCCGGGGCGGTACGGCGAGTTCCGACGCCTTCGGCACCATCCGGCTGGAGTCGTTCCGCGACGACACGGCGCGGGGCGTCGCCATCGTCGACCGCGACGCCCGCCGCGGCCGGTACAGCGTCACCGTCCGCTGCGACGGCCGCACCCTGACCCGCCGGGACGCCTTCACCGTGCTCGGCGGCGTCAACGGCGGTCTCGGCGGGAGCCGGACCGTCGGCGCGACCCCCACCGACATGGCGATCGGCGGCGGCCTGGTGACCGCGGCCCTGGTGGGCGGAGGCGCCTTCTGGCTGCGCCGCCGGCACGAGAAGGGGGCCTGAGCCGCCGGTGCCCCCGCGTCCCGCCGCCGGGCACCCGCACCACGGCCGGCCCACGCCCCGGTTCCGCGTTCCGCGCCGGAAGCGGGGGCGCGGGCCTGTCGCGGCCGGGCTCGGGCGAGCGGCTCCGGCGGCCCGGCTCCGGCGGCCGTGCCGGTGGCCGTGGCCGTGGCCGGAAGCTAACCGGTGATGCCCGGGAACATGGTGACGAACGGTTCCGGGGTCACCGCGATGCCCCGGCTGTACGGCGCGTCGAAGTCCCAGATGAGGAACAGCATGAAGGCGATGGTGGCCGAGAACAGCCCGGCGAGGATCAACTCCCGCCCGGTGCGCCGGATCTGGAGGGCGAACACCATGCCGATGGTGATCAGCCCACCGGTGATCAGCCCCCACCACACCACCGGCGGCATGGTGGCCCCGGTGGAGTCGGCGCGCGCGTTGCGGGCCTGGTCGGCGGCGGCCATCTGGTCCAGCAGCGGCTGGTAGGCCTGCGCCTCGAAGTCGTCGCGCGGGCGGTAGTCGGTGACGTCCGCCCGGACCCGGCCCAGCAGTTCGGCGCCGCGCTCCGTGACCTGCTGCTCGCCCGCCATCCGGCGCCACTCGGTGTGGACGACGTACCCGGTGTAGGCGTTCACGTCCTCGCGGACGCGGTCGCGGACGTCCGGCGGGTACACGCGCACCCGCTCCGAGATCTCGTGCAGCGCCTGCGCCTCCGCCTGCACATGGTCCTGCGCGGAGCTGCGGGCCTCCCACACGCCGGCGATGGCCAGGCCCAGGACGATGGCGTAGATGACGCCGATCCACATCGTCATGTACTCGATGACGTCGGGGGTCTCGCTGGGGTCCTCGTCCTCGGACGCCGTCCGCTGCCGCACCAGTGTGATGACGACCACGACGGCGAAGGCCCCCGCCATCGCGAGGACGAGAACAAGCCAATCCGACAACTGGTGCCTCCAGGGGTGAGGGGCCGGTGCGTCAGCGCGGGCGCAGGGCGGCGACGGCCACGATCGCGGGGATGGTGATGAGCAGGACGTAGGTGACGGGAGTGGTGTGGCGGCGCGCCGGGCGGCGGACGGTGTGCGGGTGGTACACCGGGTAGCTCACGGGAGTCGCGGAGGGCCGTGGGGTGGGCTCGGGCGTGGGTTCCGGCGACGGTTCCGGTGGGGGCGCGGGGGTTCGGGCCGGGGTGGGTGCCGGGCGCGGGGCCGGGGGTGCCGGGGCGGGCCGGGCGGGTGGCCGAGGCGCGGGCGCCGGTGCCGGTGTGTGGTGGGTGGGCGTGGGGCTGGGGGCCGGCTCCGGCGGGGTCGGTGACGGCGGGGGCGTCGGCTCGGGGGGCGGTGTGGGCTTCGGCGGGGGAGTGGGCGTGGGCGTGGGCGTCGATTCGGGCGGGCACGGGGGCGGGGGCGGCGGCTTCGGGCAGGGCGGGTCGGGCCAGTGGTGACCGCCGGGCGGGTGGGGACGGTGATGGCCGCCGGGCGGGTGGGGGTCATGGTGGCCGCCGGGCCGGTGGTGGCCGCCGGCGTGGGCCACCGCGACCGTGCCGTCCGGGCCCGTCGAGGCGTACGCGCAGGCGTCGGCCGACGCGCTGGCGGCCGGCCAGCCCACCAGGGCCCAGGTCAGCGTCAGCAGGGCCACCACCCGTGCGGCGGGCGCACGGCGGGTCACTCGGGGTCCATGCACGACGCAGATCATGAGGCGTGGGCGACCGTATTACCCCGCAGTGGCCCGAGATTGCTCCGAAAGAGGGAGATCGAGCGATCCAAGGTTTGCCGCGCGAAAGAGCGGCATATGCGAAACGGGCCCCTGCGGCCCGCCCGCCCCGGGCGCCCCCCCCGCTCCCGGAAAGAACGCCCGGCCGGCGTCGAACGCGGCGGCCCCCTTGCTCCGTACCCATGGCCGTGCGGTGGCGCGGCAGGCGTCGCGGTATCCAGGTGACGATGGGGAGCTGACGATGAAGACCTCCTGGCGGACCGCCTCACTGGTGGCCACGGCCGCCGCGGTACTGGCGCTGACGACGGCGTGCGGTCAGGACGACACCACCACTCCCGCGTCGGCGGTCCGCGACGCCGGGGCGACGGTCGCGGCGGGCGACGGCGGCAACCCGGGCGACGGCACCGCCATCGGCGCGGGCAACGGATACGGCGCCGACGGCGACCAGGGTTCCACGGCTTCGGGCGCCCCGGCCGGCAAGCTGACCGTGGCGGGCGGCCCCGAGTCGGGCAAGGTGCTGACCGACGGCTCCGGCCTGACCCTCCACCGGTTCGACAAGGACACCGCCGACCCGCCGAGGACCAACTGCGCCTCCACCTGGCCTCCGGTCCAACGCCGCCGGTGCCGGGATCGACAAGGCGCTGCTCGGCGAGGTCGAGGTCACCCACGCCGACGGTTCCAGGCAGCTCACCATCGGCGGCCGGCCCGCGTACCGCTACGCCAAGGACGTCAACACCGGTGACGCAACGGTCAGGGCGTGGGCGGCACCTGGTACGCCGTCTCGCCCGACGGCAAGCCGGTCGGCGCGCCGGGCGCGTAGACCACCTCCCCGGGGTCGATCACCCCGTCCCGGCCCGGCGCGCGGCCGAGGATCCGCCCCCTCCGCACCGAGCGGAGGGGGCGGTCGTCGTGCGGGCGGAAGCCGTACGGGTCCCGCCCCGTCACGCACCGGGGTCGCATGGGCACTTGCCGCAGGCAGTGACCGGGAACGGATGGTCAATTTCCGTTTCGGGTCGCTCCTTTGGCGGGCGATCAGTAGCCTCAGCTCGAACACCGGATCGCCTACACCTGTCCACGCTTTGGAGACATACATGGAGCGTCCTGCCTGGGCCCCACGCAGCATCGACATCTCGGTGCCGAGCGTCTCGCGGATCTACGACTACTTCCTGGGCGGTTCGCACAACTTCGAGGTGGACCGGGAGGCGGCGCGCCGGGCGATGGAGTTCATGCCGGGCCTGCCGAAGGTCATGCAGGCCAATCGGGCGTTCATGCGCCGCGCGGTGCGGTTCGCGGCCGGCGAGGGCATCACCCAGTTCCTCGACATCGGCTCCGGCATCCCCACGTTCGGCAACGTCCACGAGGTGGCCCAGGCCGCCGTGCCGGGCGCCCGGGTGGTCTACGTCGACCACGATCCGGTGGCCGTCGCGCACAGCGAGGCGGTGCTCGCGGACAACGACGACGCGGGCGTGATCGCCGCCGACCTCCGCAAGCCCCGGGAAATCCTGTCCAGCCCGCGGCTGGAAGAGCTCATCGACCTGAAGCGGCCGGTGGCGCTGCTGCTCGTTGCCATACTGCACTTCGTGGACGACGCGGACGACCCGTACGGCGCGGTGGCCGAGCTGCGCGAGGCGCTCGCGCCCGGCAGCCTGCTGATCCTCACCCATGCCTCGTACGAGGGAATCCCGCTGCCCGCCGAGCGGGCCGAGGGCGCGGTGGACGTATACAAGGACATTCGCAACCCGCTGATCATGCGCTCGCGCGAGGAGATCGCGCGGTTCTTCGAGGGGTACGACATGGTGGAACCCGGACTGGTGCAGATGCCGCACTGGCGCCCGGATTCGGCGCCGGAGGACGAGGATCCGTATGCCTTCTCCGGGTTCGCCGGCGTGGGGCGTCCGGCGTGAGCGCGGAACCGGACGGGCCGGAGGACAGACTCCACCGGCTCACGACCATCTGGAGCCGGGCGGTCTACCCGGTGACCTCCACCTCGCTGACCCGCGCCGAGTTCGCGGAGGAACTCCTGCCGCTGGCCCGCCGGTTGAGCGAGCTGCTGCGCGCCCGCAACTTCGACGCGGACGCGGCGAAGGCGGTCGGTGCCGCCCTGGTCGGCGCGCACTGCACCGACCCCGAGGCGCTGGCCCGCACCCTGGACTGCGTGGACGCCTATCTGGTCCTGTACTGCGGCGAGGACGGCCCCCAGGACGAACTGCGGCTGCGGTCCTCGAAGTTGCAGCACGCGATGGCCGCCGGCTACGCGCAGGCGCTGCGCGTGCGCACCCGTGCCGAGCAGGAGGCCATCGCCCAGGCCGCGTTGCGGGCCCAGGGCGTGGTCGCCCAGGCGCTGCACGCGAGCGAGGCCCGGTTCCGCGCGGTCTTCGAGGGCGCCGCCATAGGGATCGGCATCGCCGACCTCGACGGCCACGTCCTCCAGGTCAACGAGGCGCTGCTGCGGATGTTCGGCCTGTCCGAGCAGACCCTGCGCGGCCGGCGCGTCCAGGACTGGGTGCACCCCGAGGACGCCCCGCAGATCCGGCGGCTGTACGAGGAACTGGTCCGCGGCGAGCGCGAGCACTACCACGTGGAGAAGGCGTTCAACCGGCCTGACGGAACGGTCCTGTGGACCAATCTGACGGTCTCGCTGCTGCGCGACGCCGACGGGCGCCCGCAGTACCAGCTGGCCCTGATGGAGGACACCACCGAGCGCCGGCTGCTCAACCTGCGGCTGCGCTACGAGGCCACCCACGACGCCCTGACCGGCCTGCCCAACCGCACCCTGTTCTTCGAGCGGCTGGAGAAGGCCCTGAACGCGGGCGAGGGCCAGCGCTTCGGCCTGTGCTACCTGGACCTGGACGGCTTCAAGACCATCAACGACAGCCTGGGCCACGCGGCCGGCGACCGGCTGCTGGTGGAGGTCGCCGACCGGCTCCAGTCCTGCGCGACCGCGCCCGGAGAGATGGTCGCCCGGCTGGGCGGCGACGAGTTCGTGGCCCTGACCACCGGCCCCGGCACCGAGCGCGGGGTCGACGAACTCGCCGAGCGCATCATGAACGCGCTCGTGACCCCCATCAGCGTCGACGGGCGTGACCTGCTGGTCCGCGGCAGCCTGGGCATCGTGGAGGGGCCGGCCGGCGAGCGTACCGCCGCCGAGGTGCTGCGCAGCGCCGACATCACCATGTACCGGGCGAAGTCGGCGGGCGGCAACCGCGCGGAGCTCGCCGACCCCGAGGCCGACGCCCGCGCCATCACCCGGCACGGCCTGACCACGGCGCTGCCGACCGCCCTGGAGCGCGGCGAGTTCTTCATCGAGTACCAGCCCCTGGTGCACCTCGGCGACGGCAGTGTGCGCGGCGCCGAGGCCCTGGTGCGCTGGCTGCACCCGCAGCACGGGGTCCTCGGCCCGGACCGGTTCATCCCGCTCGCCGAGCACACCGGCCTGATCGTGCCGCTGGGCCGCTGGGTGCTGGAGGAGTCCATCCGGCAGGCCCGTGCCTGGCGTGAACGGCACGGCGGGCCGGCCGGCGCCGGACCGCTGCGGATCAACGTCAACCTCTCGCCCTGCCAGCTCGGGCACCCGGGGCTGGTGCAGGACACCGTGGAGATCCTCGAACGCGCGGGGGTCACCCCGGACGCGCTGTGCCTGGAGGTCACCGAGTCCGCGCTCATCGGCGCCGACGACGACCTCCTCAAACCCCTGCGCCGGCTCGCCGAGATGGGCGTCGACATCGCCCTGGACGACTTCGGCACCGGCTACTCCAACCTCGCCAACCTGCGCCGGCTGCCGGTCAGCATCCTCAAGCTCGACCGCTCCTTCACCCAGGGCATGCAGCGGTTCCCCGCCGACCCCGTCGACCTGAAGATCGTGGAGGGCATCGTCTCCCTCGCCCACAGCCTCGACCTGGCGGTCACGGTCGAGGGCGTGGAGACCGGCGCCCAGGCCGAGCAACTGCGCATACTGGGCTGCGACACGGCCCAGGGCTGGTACTACGCCCGCCCGGGCCCACCGGAACGGCTCCACGACCTGGCCCTGGTGGACGCGACGGGCTGAGCGGCGACGGGATTCCCGTGGCCGCCGGTCCTTTCGCCATGAGCGGCGCGCCCCGCCCGGCGCGGAGGTCTCCGCCCGACCCGAGCGCGCCGACGGCGGGGGGCCGCACGACCGCGCCGGCATTCCGCCCGCCGCGCGTGGCCGGGAGCGGCCCGGTGGCGCCCGGTCCCGGTGTCCGTCACGCCGTCCTGTCCCTCGTGCGAGGGGACGTGGCGGTCTCGTGCTCGCGAGGGGGTGGACTGCCGTAGGTCCGCCGGGCCGGTCGGCTACGTGTGGGCGCCCGGGAGCGGCCGGGTGGCCGGGGTCCGCCGCCCGTGCGTGGCCGGAAGCGGCCCGGTGGCGCCCGGTCCCGGTCGATCGTCACACCGTCCCGTCCCTCGCGCGCCGGGACGCGGCGGTCTCGTGCTCGCGAGGGGTGGACTGCCGTAGGTCTGCCGGGCCGGTCGGCTACGTGGCCGGATGGCCGGTGTCCGCCGCGCCGGTCCGCCGCCCGTGCGTGGCCGGGAGGGGTCCGGCGGCCGTGTCCGCGGAGACCGGTACGCCGGCCCCCGCGCCGCGCGTTCCCGCGGCCACGCTCGTGGCCGACCGCACCAGCGCCGCCGTGGCCAGGGAACGGGACTGCTGCGGCCAGGCGATGGCCAGCACCGAGGGCGGCGCGTCCGCGACCGTCCGGTAGACGACCCCGGGACGCGGATAGCGGCCGGCGACGGAGGCCGGCAGCACGGCCACCGCGTCGCCCAGCGCGATCAGCGTGAGCAGTTGGGCGAGGTCCCGGCCCGCGCTCCGGGTCTCCTCGAGGAACCGGTGCAGCTCCCCGGGCCGCAGCCCCAGGTCGCCGAGGGTGACCCCGTCCCGGGCGGCCAGGGGGTGGGCCGCGCCGAGGGCGGCGACCCGGTCCTCGACGAGCAGGGGCTCGCTGTCCAGCCCGGTGCGGTCGAACGGCTCGTGCAGCAGCGCCACGTCGGCCTCCCCGCGCCGCAGCAGCCGGGGCTGTTCCCGCCAGGCGCACAGGCGGACCGCCACCGGCAGCGCGCCCGGCCGGGCGGCGTAGTGCTCCAGGAGGGGCTCCAGCAGGCCCGCGTCGCCGTCGGCCTTCACCGCCAGGACCAGCTTCCGGTCCGGCCCGGCCGCGCGCCGCGCCCGCCGCCCGGCCGCCTGGAGGGCGTCCAGCGCGAACCGCGCCTCGGGCAGCAGCACCTCACCCGCCTCGGTCAGCGCGACGTGGTGCGTGGTCCGGTCGAACAGCGGCACGCCCAGCTCGGCCTCCAGCCGGCGGATCGCGCGGGACAGCGGCGGCGGGGAGATGCCCAGCCGCTCGGCGGCGCGGGCGAAGTTCAGTTCCTCGGCCACGGCGACGAAGTAGTGCAACAGGCGGGAGTCCACCCGCACCCCCTCCGCTCGGTATTGCCCCGAGGGTAACAACCCTGAGCCGGCCGGACCTTCAGTTCCCGGAGGCCCACGGGCAGGCTCGGGCACGTCTTCCTCCCGCCGCAGACCCTTACGGAGCCCCTCATGATCCTCGTGACCACCCCGACCGGCCGGATCGGCGGCCAGGTCCTCGCCTCCCTGCTCGCCGCCGGGGACGCGGCGGGGCCGGTGCGCGTCGTCGTCCGCGACCCCGCCCGGCTCGCCCCGGAGGTACGCGACCGCGTAGAGACCGTCCCCGGCTCGCACGCCGACCCCGACGTCATGGCCAAGGCGTGCGCGGGCATCGACCGGGTGTTCTGGCTGGTGCCGCCGTCACTCGCCGCCGACAGCGTCGAGGGCCACTTCCGCGCCTTCGCCCGGCCGCTGGCCGACGCGGTCGCGGCGCAGGGCGTCGAGCGGGTCGTCGCCGTCTCCACCCTGGGCCGGGGGGTCGCCGAGCGGGCCGGGCAGATCTCCGCCGCGCTGGCCGCCGACGACGAGATCCGGGCCACCGGCGTCCACCACCGCGCGCTGTGCCCGCCCTACCTGATGGAGAACCTGCTCACCCAGGCCGCCGCCCTCCGCGACGGCGGTGAGCTGACCATGGCGGTGCCCGGCGACCGGGTGCTGCGCACCTGCGCCACCCGGGACATCGGCGCCACGGCCGCGCGGCTGCTGCTGGACGGCTCCTGGACCGGCCAGGCCGACGTACCGCTGGCCGGTCCCGACGACCTCACGCCCGAGGGCATGGCGCGGGTGGTGTCCGAGGTGCTGGGCCGGCCGGTCCGCTTCCGCCGGATCGACGCCGACGACCAGCGGGCCGCGCTCCTGCGGTACGGCGCGAGCGAGGACGCCGCCCGGGGCCTGGCCGACATGATGCGCGCCCTCACCCGCCAGGACTTCTACGGCGCCGGCGTGCCCGTCACCCCCGACACCGCGCCGACCGGCTTCCGCCGGTGGTGCGAGGAGGTGCTCAGGCCCGCCCTCCTCGGCTGAGCCCGGGCTCAGCGCTCCAGCAGCATCCGCTGCAACTCCCGCGCCGCCCGCGGCGGGGCCACGTCGCTGCGGTGGGCGAGCGCGATCGTACGGTGCAGACCGGGCCGGGCCAGCGGGGTCACCCGCAGCCCGCGCCCGGCCCGGGTGGCGACCATGCGCGGCACCACCGCCACCCCCAGCCCGGCCCGGACGAAGCCCAGCACCGCGTCCATCTCGCCGCCCTCCACCGCGAAGTCCGGCTCGAAGCCCTCGGCCCGGCACGCGGCCACGGTCAGCTCCCGCAGGTCGTAGCCGTGCCGGAACATCACCAGCCGTTCGCCCGCCAGGTCGGCGATGCGGATCACCCGCCCGCCTCGGCCGGGCGCGGGTGCCTCGGGCGAGGACACCACCACCAGGTCCTCGCGCAGCAGCTCCACCGTGGTCAGCGCGGGCGCCGGCGTCGGCAGCGGCAGCACGACCAGCGCCAGGTCGAGCGCCCCGCGCGCCAGCTCCCGCACCAGGTCGTGCGAGCCGCCCTCCTCGATCAGCAGCCGGATGCCCGGGTACCGGTCGTGGAAGGCGTGCAGCACGTCCGGCAGCAGCCCGGTGCACAGGCTCGGCGTCGCCCCCAGCCGCACCCGCCCCCGCCGCAGCTGCACCAGCTCCTGCACCTCGTGCCGGGCGGTGTCCGCGTCGGCCAGGATCCGCCGGGCCAGTGGCAGCAGCGCCTCGCCCGCGTCGGTGAGCGTGATGTTGCCCCGGGCGCGCAGGAACAGATCCGCGCCCAGCTCCCGCTCCAGCGCCTTGATCTGCTGCGACAGCGACGGCTGGGCCACGTGCACGCGCTCGGCGGCCCGGGTGAAGTGCCGGGTCTCGGCGACGGCCACGAAGTACTGGAGCTGTGGGAACTGCATCCAGCCACAATAGCCACAGACTATGGAAACAAGCTGCATCATGTCTTGGACCGATCGGGACCTTCGGCCCTAGCGTGCTGTCCCATGGCTCTGGCAACGCGGACGGACCGACGGCCGTCCATGGCGCGTACCGTGTGGGACAGCTCCGTCGGCAAGAAGACGGTCATGGCCGTCAGCGGCGTGATCATGCTGCTGTACCTGGTCGCCCACGTCATCGGCAACCTGAAGATCTTCTTCGGGCCCGACGAGTTCAACCACTACGCGCACTGGCTGCGCACCGTCGGCGAACCGTTCATGCACTACGAGTGGACGCTCTGGCTGATCCGGATCGTCCTGATCGTCGCCGTGGTCGCCCACGCCACCTCCGCCTACCAGCTCAGCCGCCGCGACCTCAAGGCCCGCCCCACCCGCTACGTCCACGCCAAGCCGCGGGCGAGCTACGCGACGCGCACCATGCGCTGGGGCGGTGTCATCCTCGGGCTGTTCATCGTCTGGCACATCCTCGACCTGACCACCGGCACCGTGCACCCCGGCGGCTTCCAGGAGGGACACCCGTACCAGAACGTCGTGGACACCTTCTCCACCTGGTACGGCAACGTCGTCTACATCGTCGCGATGCTCGCGCTCGGCCTGCACATCCGGCACGGCTTCTGGAGCGCCGCCCAGACCCTCGGCGTCGGCAGCCGCGCCCGCGACCGCGCCCTGAAGACCGTCGCCGACGTCCTCGCGCTGCTGCTCACGGCCGGCTTCATCGCCGTACCCGTGGGCGTCATGACCGGAGTGGTGAGCTGACCATGACCTACACCGACTACGCGACCGGTGCGCCGGTGGCCGACACCAAGGCCCCGTCCGGCCCGGTCCACGAGCGCTGGGACAAGCGCCGGTTCGAGGCCAAGCTGGTCAACCCGGCCAACCGGCGCAAGCACACGGTGATCGTGGTGGGCACCGGCCTCGCGGGCGGCTCCGCCGGCGCCACCCTCGCCGAACAGGGCTACCACGTCGTCCAGTTCTGCTACCAGGACTCCCCGCGCCGGGCCCACTCCATCGCCGCGCAAGGCGGCATCAACGCGGCGAAGAACTACCGCAACGACGGTGACTCCGTCCACCGGCTGTTCTACGACACCGTCAAGGGCGGCGACTTCCGCGCCCGCGAGTCCAACGTGCACCGCCTCGCGCAGATCTCCGTGGAGATCATCGACCAGTGCGTGGCCCAGGGCGTGCCGTTCGCCCGCGAGTACGGCGGCCTGCTCGACACCCGCTCCTTCGGCGGCGTCCAGGTCTCCCGCACCTTCTACGCCCGCGGCCAGACCGGCCAGCAGCTCCTGCTCGGCGCCTACCAGGCGCTGTCCCGGCAGATCGCCGCCGGGAACGTGGAGCTGCACCCGCGCACCGAGATGCTGGACCTGATCGTCGTCGACGGACGGGCTCGCGGCATCGTCGCCCGGGACCTGGTCACCGGAGAGATCGGCACGTACTTCGCGGACGCCGTCGTCCTCGCCTCCGGCGGCTACGGCAACGTCTTCTACCTGTCGACCAACGCCATGAACTCCAACGCGACCGCGATCTGGCGGGCGCACCGGCGCGGCGCCTACTTCGCCAACCCCTGCTTCACCCAGATCCACCCCACCTGCATCCCGCGCACCGGCGACCACCAGTCCAAGCTGACCCTGATGAGCGAGTCGCTGCGCAACGACGGCCGGATCTGGGTGCCCAAGGCCAAGGGCGACACCCGGCCGCCGCACCGGATCCCCGAGGACGAGCGCGACTACTACCTGGAACGCATCTACCCCTCCTTCGGCAACCTGGTGCCCCGGGACATCGCCTCCCGCGCCGCGAAGAACGTCTGCGACGAGGGCAGGGGGGTCGGCCCCGGCGGCCAGGGCGTCTACCTGGACTTCGCCGACGCCATCGAACGCATGGGACGGGGGGCCGTCGAGGCCAAGTACGGCAACCTCTTCGACATGTACCAGCGGATCACCGACGAGGATCCGTACCAGGTGCCGATGCGCATCTACCCGGCCGTGCACTACACGATGGGCGGCCTGTGGGTCGACTACGACCTGCAGACCACCATCCCCGGCCTGTTCGCCATCGGCGAGGCCAACTTCTCCGACCACGGCGCCAACCGGCTCGGCGCCTCCGCCCTGATGCAGGGCCTGGCCGACGGCTACTTCGTGCTGCCGGCCACCATCAACGACTACCTCGCCCGCAATCCCCACCAGGACCCGGTCACCGACGCGCACCCGGTCGTCCAGGAGGCGCTGGCCGAGACCGAGGACCGGATCAACCTGCTGCTGGCCGTGGACGGCGACCGCACCCCGGACTCCTTCCACCGCGAACTCGGCGAGCTGATGTGGGAGTTCTGCGGCATGGCCCGCACCGACACGGGGCTGCGCAAGGCCCTGGAGCGCATCCCGCAGATCCGCGAGGAGTTCTGGCGGCGCATCAAGGTGCCCGGCACCGGCGAGGAGTTCAACCAGTCGCTGGAGAAGGCCAACCGCGTCGTCGACTACCTGGAGCTCGCCGAGCTGATGTGCCTCGACGCGCTGCACCGCGCCGAGTCGTGCGGCGGCCATTTCCGCGAGGAGTCCCAGACCCCCGACGGCGAGGCCGCCCGCAGGGACGAGGAGTTCTCCTACGCCGCCGCCTGGGAGTTCACCGGCACCGGCGAGGCTCCCGTCCTGCACAAGGAAGACCTGGTCTTCGAGTACGTCCATCCCACCCAGCGGAGCTACGCATGAAGCTCACCCTGCGCGTCTGGCGGCAGAAGAACGCCGGCGCCGAAGGAGCGATGTCCACCTACGAGGTGGACGACATCTCGCCCGACATGTCCTTCCTGGAGATGCTGGACGTCCTCAACGAACAGCTCATCCTGTCCGGTGAGGAACCCGTCGCCTTCGACCACGACTGCCGCGAGGGCATCTGCGGCGCGTGCAGCCTCGTCATCAACGGCGACGCGCACGGGCCGGAGCGCACCACCACCTGCCAGCTGCACATGCGGTCCTTCGCGGACGGCGACACGATCGACGTCGAGCCGTGGCGGGCGTCCGCGTTCCCGGTGATCAAGGACCTGGTGGTGGACCGCTCGGCGTTCGACCGGATCATCCAGGCCGGCGGCTACATCACCGCCCCCACCGGCTCCGCGCCGGAGGCCCACGCCACCCCGGTGCCCAAGGCCGACGCCGACTTCGCGTTCGAGCACGCCGAGTGCATCGGCTGCGGGGCGTGCGTGGCCGCGTGCCCCAACGGCGCGGCGATGCTCTTCACCTCCGCCAAGGTCAACCACCTCAACGTGCTGCCCCAGGGCGCACCCGAGCGGGAGACGCGGGTGCTGGACATGGTGGCCCAGATGGACGCCGAGGGCTTCGGCGGGTGCACGCTCACCGGCGAGTGCGCCACGGCCTGCCCCAAGGGCATCCCGCTGGTGTCCATCACCGGCATGAACAAGGAGTGGCTGCGGGCCACCCGCAAGGCGGGCAAGAGGTAGCCGCCACCTGAGGACGTTCGCCGACCAGTGGCGGGCGGGCGGGGCCGGGGAGGTGCTCACCCGGCCCCGTCTGGTGTTCCGGGCCCCGCCCGCCGAGGACGGCCGACCAAGGCGTTCACCACCCCCACATCCGCGCTCCTGGCACCGGTCACACGCGCGCCAACCGGTCTCGGAAGAACAGGAACGGCGGGCCGCACGCACGGGCCCGCCGCCCCTGCCGACCCGGCCCGTGCCCAGGAGTAGCCATGACCGGCGTTCCCACCCTCGACCGTTCCCCGCAGCCCGCGGCACCCGCCCGCTACACCGTAACCCTCGCCCGCGACGAGGCCGACGTGCGTGCCGCGCAGCGGCTGCGGCACGACGTCTTCGCCGGGGAGATGGGAGCCCTGCTGGGCACCCCGGAACCGGGGTACGACATCGACGCCTTCGACGCCTACTGCGACCACCTCCTCGTCCGCGAGGAGACGACCGGGCAGGTCGTCGGCACCTACCGGCTGCTGCCGCCCGAGCGGGCCGCCGTCGCCGGGCGGCTGTACTCCGAGGGCGAGTTCGACCTCGCCGCGCTCGACACGATCCGGCCGCACCTGGTCGAGGTCGGCCGCTCCTGCGTCCACCCGGACCACCGCGACGGCGCCGTCATCGGCCTGATCTGGGCCGGCATAGCCCGCTACATGACCGAACGGGGCCACGCGTGGCTGGCGGGCTGCTGCTCCCTGCCGCTCGCCGACGGCGGCGCCCTCGCCACCGGCACCTGGCAGCGGGTGCGCGAACGCCACCTGGCGCCCGAGGAGTTCCGGGTCCGGCCGCTGCTGCCGTGGACCGCGCCCGCCGGCGCCCCGGCCGCCCGCACCGAGCTGCCCGCCCTGCTGCGCGGCTACCTCCGGCTCGGCGCCTGGGTGTGCGGCGAACCCGCGCACGACCCCGACTTCGGCGTCGCCGACCTCTACGTCCTGCTGCCGATGCACCGGGTCGACCCCCGCTACCTGCGGCACTTCCTCTCCCTCGTCCCGGCCTGATGAGCGGCTGGCTGCCCACCGCGCCGTGCACCCCGGGCGCCTGCGTCCAGCCCGCCCGGGCCGCCGCGTCCGTCCCCAGGGCCGTGCTGCGGCTGACCGCCGTCGCGGCCCTGGTGCTGGCCGGGATCGCGCTGTCCCCCTTCGGGGAGAGGATCCCCGCCGAGTGGATCCGGCGGTGGTGCCGGCTGATCGTGCGGGCCGCGGGGGTGCGGGTCCGGATCACCGGCGCCGCCCCGCCGGGCGGCGGGCTGCTGCTGGTCGCCAACCACGTCTCCTGGCTGGACGTCCCGCTGCTCGCCGCCGTACGCCCGGCCAGGATGCTCGCCAAGGCCGAGGTCCGGCGCTGGCCCGTGGCGGGCGCGGTCGTCGCGCGCGGCGGGACCCTGTTCATCGACCGGGACCGGTTGCGCACGCTGCCCGGCACGGTGGCCCGGATCGCCGGCACCCTGCGCGGGGGCGGGGCGGTGACCGTCTTCCCCGAGGGCAGCACCTGGTGCGGGCGCGCCCAGGGCCGCTTCCGCCGCGCCGCCTTCCAGGCCGCCCTCGACGCGGGCGTGCCCGTCCAACCGGTCGGCCTGCGCTACCGGCGGCACGACGGGGGCCCCGGCACCGCGGCGGCCTTCGTCGGCGAGGACACCCTGGCGGCCTCGCTGTGGCGGGTGGCCCGGACCCGCGGCCTGGTCGCCGAGGTGGAGATACGGCCGCTGATCCGGCCGGGCACCCACCCCGACCGGCGTACCCTGGCCCGCGCGGCCCAGCCGGCCGCACCCGAGCCCGCCTGGACCCACGCGGCCCTGGTCGCCGGCGCCCAAATCCGGCCGCCCGGCCCCGGCCGACGGGCGGGCCGTGCGGCACTCGGAGCCTGACGGCGGATCCGTGGCGGCCACGGCGCTCAGGGCATGACCCGCGCCAGATAGGGCGCCGTCGCGCTGTCCCCGGCCCGGGACACCCGGTCCGGCGGGCCTTCCGCCACCACGCGGCCGCCCCGGTCGCCGCCGCCCGGGCCGAGGTCGATCACCCAGTCGGCGCCCGCGACCACCGTCATGTCGTGCTCCACCACGACGACCGTGTGCCCGGCGTCGACCAGCCCGTGCAACCGGTCCGTCAGCACCTCCACGTCGGCCGGGTGCAGTCCGGTCGTCGGCTCGTCCAGCAGGTACAGGGTGTGGCCCCGGCGCCCCCGCTGGAGTTCGCTCGCCAGCTTGATCCGCTGCGCCTCCCCGCCGGACAGCTCGGTCGCCGGCTGCCCGAGCCGCAGATACCCCAGGCCCACGTCCAGCAGGGCGCCCAGGCTCCGGGCGGCGCCCGGGGTGTCCGCGAAGAACTCCGCCGCGGCCTCCACGGTCAGGTCCAGCACCTCGGCGATGTTCCGGCCGCGGTAGGTCACCCGGAGCGTCTCGGGGCGGTAGCGGGCGCCGGCGCAGTCCGGGCAGGGCGCGTAGGTGCTCGGCAGGAACAGCAGCTCCACGCTGACGAACCCCTCGCCCTGGCAGGTCTCGCAGCGCCCTCCGGGCACGTTGAAGGAGAACCGCCCGACGCCGTACCCGCGCGCCCGCGCCTCCTCGGTGCCGGCGAACACCTTCCGGACGACGTCGAACAGGCCCGTGTACGTCGCCAGGTTGGAGCGCGGGGTGCGCCCGATGGGCCTCTGGTCGACCCGGACCAGCCGCCCCACCCCCGGCAGCTCCTGCGTCAGCTCCCCGACGAGCGTGGACTTCCCGGAACCGGAGACACCGGTGACCGCGGTGAACGCGCCGAGCGGGAACCGGGCCGTCACCGCGCGCAGGTTGTGCCGGGTCACCGGGCCCACCGTCAGCCAGCCGCGCGGCTCGCGGACCTCGCGCGTCGGCCCGGGCGCCTCGTCGAAGAGGTAGGCGGCCGTCGCCGACCCCGCCACCGACGCCAGCTCGGCCGGCGGCCCGCTGTACAGCACCCGCCCGCCGTGCTCGCCCGCGCCGGGGCCCACGTCCACCACCCAGTCGGCGCCGCGCACCACGTCCAGATGGTGTTCCACCACGAACACCGAGTTCCCGGCCGCCTTCAGCCGGTCCAGGACGGCGATCAGCGCCTCGGTGTCCGCCGGGTGCAGCCCGGCGGACGGCTCGTCCAGCACGTACACCACGCCGAACAGCCCGGACCGCAACTGGGTGGCCAGCCGCAGCCGTTGCAGCTCGCCCGCGGAGAGCGTGGGCGCGGCCCGGTCCAGGCTGAGGTAGCCGAGGCCCAGTTCGACCACCGGCGCGATCCGGGACTTCAGGTCGGCCGTGAGGACCCTCGCCGTCTCGTCGTCCCCGTCCGGCAGGTCCGCGAGGCCGGTCAGCGGCAGCGCCGCCAGCTCGGCGATGTTCCGGCCGCCGTAGGTCACCGCGAGCGCCTCGGGCCGCAGCCGGCTGCCGCCGCAGGCCGGGCACGGGGTGCTGGTCAGGAACCGCTCGGCCTTCGCCCGCAGGGTGGCCGACTTGGTGTCGGAGAACGTCTTCAGCACATACCGGCGGGCGCTCGTGTAGGTGCCCTGGTAGGGCCGCTGGATGCGGTCGGCGTCCCGCACCGGGTGGACGGTGACCACCGGCTGCTCGTCGGTGAACAGGATCCAGTCGCGCTGCTCGGCGGGCAGCTCCCGCCAGGGCCGGTCCACGTCGTAGCCGAGCGTGTCCAGGATGTCCCGCAGGTTCTTGCCCTGCCAGGCGCCCGGCCACGCCGCGATCGCCCCCTCGCGGATGGACAGCGAGGGGTCCGGGACCAGGAGTTCCTCGGTCGTCCCGTGCACCTGCCCGAGGCCGTGGCAGCGGGGGCAGGCGCCGGCCGCCGTGTTCGGTGAGAAGGCGTCCGAGTCGAGCCGCTCGGCGCCGGGCGGATAGCGGCCGGCCCGGGAGAACAGCATCCGCAGTGAGTTGGAGAGGTTGGTGACCGTGCCCACCGAGGAGCGCGAGGTGGGCGACGAGCGGCGCTGCTGGAGCGAGACCGCCGGGGGCAGCCCGGTGATCTCGCCGACCTTCGGGGCCCCGACCTGGTGGATCAGCCGGCGCGCGTACGGCGCGACCGACTCGAAGTACCGCCGCTGGGCCTCGGCGTAGACGGTGCCGAACGCCAGGGAGGACTTCCCCGAGCCGGAGACCCCGGTGAACACGGCCAGTACGTCGCGGGGGATGTCCACGTCCACGCTCTTGAGGTTGTGCTCGCGGGCGCCGCGGACGCGGACGAAGGGGTCGTGGGGGGTGTGCACCGGGGAACTCTATCCGCCCCCGTGCGCCACTACCGCGGGGGGTTGCCGGGGTCCTGCGGCCGGGTGCCGAACTTGTCCCTCAGCTTGTCCTGACCGGTGTCGACCTGCGACCGGTACTTGTTCCCGGTGCGCTGGTCGAGATAGTCGCCGCCCTTGTCGATGCCCTTGTCGGCCGTGCTCTCGTGGCCCTTGAGCATGCCCTTGATCTTGTCCATGAAGGACATGGCAGCCCTCCTCGTCGCTGACAGGCTTGCCCTCCCAGAGTCACCGGCCCGCGCCGGAACCGCATCTCGGAACGGCCTTCACCGGCCGGGCGCGAACAGCGCGGCGAGCCGCCGGTAGGAGTCCAGCAGGGCCGTGCGGTCGTAAGTGCTGGTCGTGACGAGCACCTCCTGGGCGCCCGTCTCCGCCAGCACCGTCTCCAGCTCCCGCGCGACCCGCTCCGGGGTGCCCGCGAGGTGCCCGGTGAGCGCCGATTCGTAGAGGTCCCGTTCCCTCGCCGTCATCGTGCGCGCCCGAACCGACTCGGCGGGAGCGAGCGGCGGGAAGGTGCCGTGGGTGCGGGAGTACGCCAGCGACCAGGCCTCGGGGACCAGCAGCCGGCGCGCCTCGGCCTCGGTGCCGGCGACCGCGACCGTGCCGGAGATCACCACGTACGGCTCGGCCGCCCAGCGCGAGGGGCGGAACAGGGAGCGGTACTGGTCGATGCCGCGCAGCATCTTCTCCCGGCCCCGCAGATTGCCGATGACCAGGGGCAGGCCCGCGCGGGCCGCGACGCGTGCGCCCTCGCCCAGCGCCAGCACGAACGGCGGCACGGTCAGGCCTTCCGAGGGACGGGCCCGCACCCCGGTCGGCGAGCCGCCGGTGAACCAGTCGAGCAGTTCGCCGAGCTGCGCCGCGAAGCCCTCGGCGTCGCCCTTGTCCCGGCCGAGCGCCTTGCGCACCCCGTCCGTGAACCCCACGGAGCGGCCGAGCCCCATGTCGATCCGCCCCGGGAACAGCGCCTCCAGCACCCCGAACTGCTCGGCGACGACCAGGGGCCGGTGGTTGGGCAGCATGACCCCGCCGGTGCCGACCCGGATGGTGCGGGTGGCCGCGGCGACGGCGGCGGCGAGCACGGTCGGCGCGGACCCGGCGACGCCCGGCACCCCGTGGTGCTCGGACACCCAGAACCGGTGGTAGCCGAGCGCCTCCGCCTCCCGGGCCAGCGCGACGGTGTCCCGCAGCGCCTCGGCCGGCGGGCGGCCCTGACGGGTGCGGGAGCGGTCGAGGAGGGAGAACCGGGTCCGGCTGATCACTGTGCTGCTCACACGGGGTTCAACGCGCGGACGCGCACGGGATTCCCGGGCCCGCCCCGGTCGGCGTGCGGCTACGCGCGCGGCCGACCGTGCGGTGCCCCGCGCGGAGGCCGGCGGCAGGGGGCCGGCGCGGCTCGGCGCGGTGGCCGGGCGCAGGCCGGGGCCGAGGCTTTGCGCACGAGGCCGCGCGGACGGCCGGCGGCCCGGTCCGTCCCCGGGCCCCGGCCCCGTTGGCCCCCCGGCCGTCCGGGCGGGTTGCCGGGCGCCGGGGACTGACTAGGGTGGCCCGTGTGACCGACCGCAGCGGGCCGCCGATCGCCGTGTTCGACCTCGACAACACGCTGGCCGACACCGCCCACCGCCAGCACTTCCTGGAGGGCCGGCGGCGGAACTGGGCCGCGTTCTTCGCCGCCGCGCCCGCGGACCCGCCGCTCGCCGAGGGCGTGGCGCTGGCCGTGGAGAGCGCCCGTGCCTGCGAGGTCGTCTATCTGACCGGCCGCCCCGAGCGGTACCGCCGGGACACCCTGGAGTGGCTCGCGGCCCACGGACTGCCGAAGGGCCGGGTGTTCATGCGGGACGACGCCGATCGCAGACCGGCCCGGCTCACCAAGCTGGGGATCCTGCGCCGGCTCGCCCGGGGCCGCGAGGTCCGGGTGCTCGTGGACGACGACGAGCTGGTCTGCGACGACGCCGAACGCGCCGGTTTCGCCGTCGTACGGGCGCGCTGGGCGCGGAAGTCGGCCGCGCTGGAGGAGGCACAGGAGCGGGAGGGCCGCACCTGACGCGCGCCGGGGCGGCTCAGGCGCCGTCCTCGATGCGGAAGCCGACCTTCAGGCCCACCTGGTAGTGCTCGATCCGGCCGTCCTCGATCTGGCCGCGGACCTGGGTCACCTCGAACCAGTCCAGATTGCGCAGCGTCTGGTCGGCGCGGGCGATGCCGTTGCGGATGGCCTGGTCGACGCCCTCGTGCGAGGTGCCGACGATCTCGGTGACCCGGTAGGTGTGGTTCGTCATGCGGGTGCTCCTTACGTGTCACGCCGTACTCCACCGTGCACCATCCGCGCGGTCCGCGCACGGCGTCCCGGGCGTACCACGCGGTAGCGCTTGACCTCTCGATTGGTCCATACCAAAATCCAGCACACCCGTACGAGCCCCCGCGCTCCGCCCCCCACGTCGGGCCCCCACCCCTGTCCCAGGACCCTCGCCAGACAGAACAGGACCCCTCGTGAGACGTCGTCTGCTCGCCCTCCTCTGTGTCACCGGCTCCCTCGTCAGCGCCTGCGGGATGCTCCCCGGCGGCGACGAGGAGCGGACGACCGTCACCGTCTGGCTGATGAAGGACAGCGCCTCCAAGGAGTTCCTGCGGCGGTTCACCGAGGACTTCGAGCGCACCCACGACGACCTGCGCCTCGACATCCGCATCCAGGAATGGACCGGCATCGTCGAGAAGGTCCGCGGCGCGCTCAAGGCACCCTCCGGCGACGGCCCGGACGTCATCGAGGTCGGCAACACCCAGGTGCCGCTGTACGCCGACGGCGGCCGGCTGGCGGACCTCACCCTGGAGTCGATGCGGGACTGGGGCAAGGACACGTGGCTGCCCGGCCTCGCCGAGCCCGGCAAGGACGGCAACAAGCAGTACGGCATCCCCTGGTACGCGGCCAACCGGGTCGTCATCTACCGCAAGGACCTGTTCCGGCAGGCCGGCATCACCCGCCCGCCGCGGACGCGCGGGGAATGGCTCGCCGCCACCGAGAAGCTGAACAGCGGCGGGAACCAGGGCATCTACCTCGCGGGCCAGGACTGGTACACGCTCGCCGGGTTCGTCTGGGACGAGGGCGGCGAACTCGCCGAGGAGAAGGACCACGAGTGGCGGGGCACCCTGGACAGCCCGGCCGCGCTGCGCGGCATGGACTTCTACCGGCGGCTCCAGGCACTCGGCCGGGGCCCCGCGGACGCCGACGAGGAACACCCGCCGCACGCCGGGGTGTTCGCCGGCGGCGAGGTCGCGCAGATCATCGCCCTGCCCGGGCTCGCCCAGTCGATCGTCCGGCAGAACCCCGGACTCAAGGACAAGATCGGCTTCTTCCCCGTGCCCGGCCGCACCGCCGGCCGGCCCGGCACCGTCTTCACCGGCGGCTCCGACCTCGTCGTCCCGCGCAACACCGACGACCAGTTCGCCGCGACCACCGTCGTCGGGGCGCTCACCGGCGCCAAGTGGGACACCGAACTGGCCCGCGCCATGAACTACGTGCCCAACAAGACCACGCTGGCCGGCGAGGTCACCGGCGCGGAGGGGGTCGCCGCCATGGCCGCGGGCGCGGCGCACGGCCGGGCGACCCCCACCACCCCTCAGTGGGCCGACGTCGAGGCCGACAACCCGATCAAGGAGTACATGACCCGGGTGCTCCGGGGCGCCGACCCGGCGACCGAGGCCCGCCGTGCCTCCCGGAAGATCACCGAGGCGCTCGTCCCGGACGTGGGCTGAGCCGCCGCGCTCACCGCGCCACGCTCAGCGACAGCGCGAAGCGGCCCGCCGCGTCCGTCCACCAGTGGGTCAGCTCCAGGCCCGCCGCGGCCAGTTCGGCGGTCACCCCCTCCTTGCGGAACTTGGCCGACACCTCGGTGCGCAGCTCCTCGCCCGCCGCGAAGTCCACCGCGAGACTCAGCGCGGGCACCTTCACGGTCTGGGCGGTACGGGAGCGCAGCCGCATCTCGATCCACTCCCGCTCGGCGTCCCACCGGGCCACGTGGTCGAACGCCTCCGGATCGAAGTCGGCACCCAGCTCACGGTCGATCACGGCCAGCACGTTCCGGTTGAACGCGGCCGTCACCCCGGCCGCGTCGTCGTACGCCCGGACCAGTACCCGCTCGTCCTTGACCAGGTCCGTGCCGAGCAGCAGTCCGTCGCCCGGGGCGAGCAGCGCCCGCACCAGGGTGAGGAACCGGGCGCGCTCGGCGGGCAGCAGATTGCCGATCGTGCCGCCGAGGAAGGCCAGCAGCCGGGGTCCGGGGGTCGCGGGCAGGGCCAGCGGGGCGGTGAAGTCGGCGATCAGCGCGTGCACGTCCAGCCCCGGACGCTCCTCGACGAGCGCCCGCCCGGCCCGGGTGAGCGCGCTCTCGCTGACGTCGACCGGCACGTACGCGGCGAGCGCGGGCAGCGCGTCGATCAGATGGCGGGTCTTCTCCGAGGAGCCCGAGCCCAGTTCGACCAGGGTGCGGGCACCGCTCGCGGCCGCGATCTCCCCGGACCGGGTGGTGAGGATCTCCCGCTCGGCCCGCGTGGGGTAGTACTCGGGCAGCTCGGTGATCCGCTCGAACAGCTCGCTGCCGCGGGCGTCGTAGAACCACTTGGGCGGCAGCCACTTGGGGGTGTCGGTGAGGCCGCGCAGGACGTCGGCGCGCAGCGCGGCCTCCGTGGCGTCCTCGGGAAGGGTGCGGGTGATGTGCAAGGGGCTCAACGGCAGGGCTCCTTCGAGGGTACGGCCGCCGGATCCTCCAGCGGGGCGAGCAGCACGCCGGTGCGGCTCGCGGTGAGCACGGTGCGGTCGGGGACCTCCCGCCAGAGCGGATCGTCGTCGTACGGCTCGGAGGCGACGACCGTGCCCCGGCCGGGCTCCGCGCGGTACCAGAGCGAGTCGCCCCAGGCGGTGGCGGTGATCGTGTCCCCGTCGGTCAGCAGCAGGTTGAGCCGGGAGGCCGGGGCCGCCCGGGCCAGTTCGCGCACCGCGTCCCCCAGCGCCCCCTCCGGCGCCCGACCGGCCCGCAGCCGGTGCAGGACCAGGGCCCAGACGAACGCCGAGTCGGTGCGGGCCTGGAGCGACAGCAGCTCGACCGGGGGCAGCGCGGACACCAGCGGCGCCGCCGCGTCCGGCCAGCCCGCGATCAGCCCGTTGTGGCTGAACAGCCACCGCCCGGCCGCGAACGGCGCCGCCGCGGCCTCGGCGTCCGCCCCCGCCAGGGTGGCGTCCCGGACCGCCGCGAGGACGGCGCCCGAGCGCACCACCCGGGCCAGGTCGGCGAAGGACAGGTCGGCCCAGATCGGCCCGGACCGCCGGTAGCGGGCCGGCGCCGGATCCCCGGGCGCGTACCAGCCGACGCCGAACCCGTCGGCGTTGACCGTTCCGTACCGCTGCCGGCGCGGCGCCCACGACTGCCGGTACAGCCCGTGCGGGGGCTCCACGAGGAGCCGGCCGAGCGGCTCCTCGGGACCCAGGTAGGCGAGGTGACGGCACATCAGACGGCCTCCGAACGGGCGGTGCGGAACCCGGAGAAGATCTGCCGGCGGACGGGATGGTCCCAGTTGCGGAACGTGCCCCGGCAGGCCACCGGGTCCACGGCGAACGAGCCGCCGCGCAGCACCTTCTGGCCGGAGCCGAAGAACACCTGCGAGTACTCCTTGTACGGGAACGCCCGGAACCCCGGGTACGGCAGGAAGTCGCTCGCCGTCCACTCCCACACATCGCCGATCAGCTGCCGCACGCCCAGCGGCGACCGGCCGGCCGGGTAGCTGCCGGCGGGGGCGGGCCGCAGGTGCCGCTGGCCGAGGTTGGCGTGTTCGGGCCCCGGGTCGGCGTCGCCCCACGGGTAGCGCCGGGAGCGGCCGGTGACCGGGTCGAAGCGGGCCGCCTTCTCCCACTCCGGCTCGGTCGGCAGCCGGCGTCCGGCCCAGCGGGCGTAGGCGTCCGCCTCGTACCAGCACACGTGCAGCACCGGTTCGTCCGGCGGCACCGGCTCGGTGACGCCGAACCGGTGCCGCAGCCACCGGTCGCCGTCCCGCCGCCAGAACAGCGGGGCGGTGATGCCGTGCCGCCGGACGTGGGCCCAGCCCCGCGGGGTCCACCACCGCTCGGTGGCGTACCCGCCGTCCTCGATGAACGCCTGGTAGGCCGCGTTCGTCACCGGGACGGTGTCGATCCAGAACGGCGCCACCTCACGGGGGTGCGCCGGGCGTTCGTTGTCCAGCGCCCAGGGCTCGTCGGAGGTGCCCATGGTGAACGGGCCGCCCGGGACGAGGACTTCGGCCGGGCCGGTGAACGGCGGCACCGGCTCCGGGTCCGGCGCGGCGAGTGCCCGGGGGCCCCTCCTGAGCTGATGGGTGATCAGCATGGTCTCGTCGTGCTGCTGTTCGTGCTGGGCGATCATGCCGAAGGCGAAGCCGGCCTCGGTCAGCCGGCTGCCGTGGAAGTCCGCCCCCGCCAGCAGGTCCAGCGCCCGGCCGCGCACCTCGGCCGCGTACCGGCGGGCCTCGGCGGGCGGCAGCAGCGGCAGCGAGGGGCGCTCGGCGCGCGGATGCTCGAAGGCGTCGTAGAGGCTGTCTATCTCCGGCCGCAGGGCCTCCCGGCCGCCGGCCGTCCGCAGCAGCCACAGCTCCTCCTGGTTGCCGATGTGCGCCAGATCCCACACCAGCGGGGACATCAGCGGGGAGTGCTGGGCGGTGAGGTCCGGTTCGTCGACGCAGGTGGTCAGCAGCGTGGTGCGGTCACGGGCGGTGGTGAGGCAGGCCAGCGCCCGCTCGCGCAGGGCCTCGGTGTCCGTCTCGGTGGTCGTGGTGCCGGTCTCCGGGGCGGTCATGTGCGGCTGTCCTTCCTCCCGTGGGCACGGGTGCCTCCGGGTGGGGTTTCGTCCAGCAGGTCGTCGGCCGGGCAGCGGCCACGGGCCACGTGGCGGTCCCGGAAGTCGGCCACCGCGTCGACGACCCGCGTCGTGGCGCCGAGCCGGGGCAGGGCCTCCAGGGCCGCCGCGAAGCAGCCGTCGGCGGCCTCGCGCAGCTCCGGGTCGGCGAGGGCGTGCCGGGCCGCGTCGGCCCACAGCGGATTGTGCGGGGCGGGCCGGTCCAGGGCCCGTTCGGCGAGCGGCTTCACGGTCCGGTAGGCGCTCTCGGCGGCCTGCGGATCGTCGAACAGCGCCGCCGTCACCGCGAGCGGCACGATCCAGCCGTCCTCGCCGGGCTGCGCGTCGATCATCCGCAGCTCCAGATGGCCGCGCGGCCTGACCGGCGGGAACAGGGTGGTCAGGTGGTAGTCGAGGTCCGCCCGGGTGGGCGGCCGGGGCGCCCCGGAGCGCGTCCATTCCCGGAACGTGAGCCCCTCGGGAACCTCCCAGGGGCCGCTGTCCCGGCGCACGCACATCACCGGCGAGTCCAGGACGTGCCGGGCCCAGGCGGCGCGCGGCTCGCCGGCCAGCGGGGGAGCACCGGCCCGGCCGGGACCTATCTCCATCCACTTCAGCTGACGGGTGGACCGCCAGCCGGTGCGCCGCAGGCCGATCAGCGGGGAGTTGGCGAACGCGGCCACCAGGACCGCGCCCAACTGGTGCGCCAGCCACCAGCGCCGGGCGTGCCCCAGCGGGCCCGGCTCCTCCTGCCCGGCGTCCACGCACACCTGGACGGAGGCGGAGGCGCACATCATGTGCCGGCCGGCCGGTCCGGTGCGGTCCAGACAGGCTTCCATGGCGTCGTAGCGGGGTTGGCGCAGGATTCTGCGGGGCGGGTGCCGGGGGTCGTGGCCGATGCCGGCGAGCCCGAGGCCTTCGTCGGCCAGGACGGCCCGTACGGCGTCCAGATCGGCGGAAACGGTGTCCACGCACTCCATCAGGGAGGCGGCGGGCGGCGAGCTGAGCTCCAGTTGGCCGCCGGGCTCGACGGTCAGCGCCGAGGCCAGGGGCAGTTTCCGCACCGCGGCGTAGGCCGCTTCGAGTCGTTCGGGTGGGACCGGGAGCTGTGGCAGCTCCAGCGAGTGGACGAGCCATTCCAGCTCGACACCGAGTGCGCGAGGCGGTCCGGTCTTGAAGCAGATGCCCCGGACCAGGGCCTCCACCTCGGCCTCGGTGACGGCGGTGCGGTGCTCCGTACAGTCGCCACCGTCGCTCTGTATATCGGACATGTCGGGATCCTCCTGAGGTTCCAGCATGCCATCGGCCCGTGGGGCGGGCCGAACCAGCACATCCCAGCCAAGACCCTTCGGCGGACGCGCACAAGAGCGCCGCACCGGCCGTCGCGGGCGCGCCGACAATTCCGTTGCGCCGTCTCCCCAGGATCGCCCAGGATGCGTGCATGAGCACGACGGGGGAGACCGCGCGGCGCGCGGCCGTGGCGCCCACGGGGGTGGCGCCGTGAGCGCGCGGCTGCGCGGGATCGCCGCGGAGACGGAACAGATCGTGGCCGCGGGCCGGTACCGGGCGCCGGACGGCCGGGAGGTGGCGGTCGCGGAGGCGGTCGAGGCCGCGCGGGCGGGTACCCGGATGTTCGGCCCCGCCCCGGTGCCGGTGCCGGTGCCCGCGGTGCCGGCCCCGGAGGGCGGCACGCGGTGCGAGGTCACCGGGGAGAGCAGCCTGGAGGCGGCCCGCCGGCTGGCCGACGCCCCCGTCGCCGTACTGAACTTCGCCTCGGCCCGCAACCCGGGCGGCGGCTACCTCAACGGAGCGCAGGCCCAGGAAGAGGCCTTGTGCCGCGCCTCCGCCCTGCACACCTGCCTGCTGACGGCGCGCGGCTTCTACGACCACCACCGCGCCGACCGCGACCCGTTCTACACCGACCGGGTGATCCACTCGCCGGGCGTCCCCGTCTTCCGTGACGACCGGGGCCGGCTGCTCGCCGAGCCGTACCTCGTGGGCTTCCTGACGGCCGCCGCGCCCAACGCGGGCGTCGTCCGGCGCACGGCGCCGGAGCGGGCCGCCGGACTGCCCGGTGTCCTCGCGGCCCGGGCCGAACGCGTGCTGGAGACGGCCGCGGCCCACGGCTACCGGCGGCTGGTGCTCGGCGCCTGGGGCTGCGGTGTCTTCCAGAACGACCCGGCCGAGGTCGCGGGCGCCTTCCGGGCCGCCCTGGGGCCCGGCGGCCGGTTCGCGCGCTCGTTCGAACACGTGGTGTTCGGCGTGCTGGACCGGACACCGGGTGCGGTGGTGCGGGAGGCGTTCGCACGGGCGTTTCCCGGGGCGCGGGGGTGAACGGCGGTTCCGTGGACCGAATGAGGCGCGACGGCCCGGTCCGGCGCCGGGGGGGCGCGGGCCCGGCATCCGCGGTCGGCCCGGCATCAGGTCCAGCCGTAACGCTCGCGCAGCCGCCGCCGGACCAGGTCGAAGCGCATCCGGTCCAGCGCGCAGGCCTCCCGGCGCATGCCCCGCTCGTGCAGCCGTAGCACCCGGTCCACGGCCACCCAGGAGTCGCGGCCCGACCGGTCCCACGGTCCGCCGCCGATCGGCACCCGGTCCCGGTTGCCGTCGTGCCGCTTGCTCGACAGCCCTACGGCGAGGAAGGTGCCCGCCGCCTCCCGGGCCACGACCAGCACCGGACGGTCCTTGCCCCGGCCGTCGTTCTCCTCGAACGGCACACACGTCCACACGACCTCCCCGGGGCCGGGGTCGCCGTCATGCGCCGGGGAGTACTCGGTGCGCAACCGGCCCACCTCGCGCGGGTCGGCCTCGGTGGTGGCGTGCGGACCCCGGCGGCCGGGGGCGCTCTCGCCGGTGAAGGTGCTCACGCGGACACCCTGACGCCCGGGCGACCCGCCTCCGCCCCCGGGTGTCACGCCGGTGCCACGTCGGGGAGCCGGGTGGGCACGGCATCGGGGCGGGCGCCGATCCGCATGCCGGGGCGCCGGCTGTGCACGGTCAGGTACGTCAGTCCGGCCGGGCCGGCGGTGATGGCACGCGCGGCACCGTGCGGCAGCCAGGCCAGGGAACCCTCGGTCAGCGGCTGCCCCGCGTCGGGGGTGCCGTCGCCGAGCACGCCGTCCCCGGCGACGACCAGCACCAGCACGTCCAACTGCGTCTCGGTGTGCGCCGGGACCCGCCCGCCCGGGGCCAGCCGGACCACGTTCGCGTCGAGCTGGCGCCCGCTCTCGGCCAGCTTCCACAGCACTCCGGCGGACACCGGAGGCGCCTCGGCCAGCGCGCGGGTCTCGCACAGGACGCGCGGCCCGGTCGCCGGGCGGGCGGCCGAGCCGGTGTCGGCCGCGGACGGCGATGTCATCTGGTGTTCCCCTCGGTCTCGCGTTCCCCCGCACTCACTCCCCGCCACCTTACAATTAATACATGTAGGATTCGTGAAAACCGACCGCGGGCGAGAGGGGTGTCCGGACGTGAGCACACGGGAGAGCCCGCGCCGCCGAGCGCTGCTGGACGTGCTGCGCGCCGCGCCCACGCCGCTGGGCGTAGCGCAGGCCGCCGAGCGGATGGGGGTGCACGCCAACACCGTACGGTTCCACCTGGACGCCCTGGTGGCCGACGGCCTGGTCGACCGCCGTACCGAGGAGCCCGCCGGGCCCGGCCGGCCCCGTACCGTCTACGCCGCCCGCCCCGGCATGGACCGCGGCGGCCCGCGCGACTACCGGCTGCTGGCCCGGATGCTGCTCAGCCGCTGGACCACGGGCGACCCCGCCGAGGCGTGCGCCGAGGCCCGGGAGACGGGCCGGACCTGGGGCCGCTATCTCGCGAACCCGCCCGCGCCGGACCAGACGCCGACCCCCGAACGGTCGACGGCCGGGCTGCTCGCCCTGCTGGACGACCTGGGCTTCGCCCCGCTGCCGGAAGGCGGCGGTGAGCCCGGCCGGCCCCCTCGGCGGATCCGGCTGCGGCACTGCCCCTTCCTGGAACTCGCGGAGGAACAGGACGGCTTGGTGTGCTCGCTCCACCTGGGCCTGATCCAGGGCGCGTTGGCCCGCATGGGCGCGCCGCTGACGGCCACCGCGCTGGAGCCGTTCGCGGAACCGGACGCGTGCGTCGCGCACTTGGCGGGCACACCGGCCGCCTGAACCGGACGAACGCGCGGCTCCGTCGCCCCCGGATCAGCAGGCCCGGCTGCCCTGGCCCGGCGACTCGGGGTCGGCCGGGGCGGACCCGCGCACGCGGAGAACCCGCCGCCCCGGCGGAGAAAGGCCCGTACCCCCAATGAACGCCACCTCTGCCGCCACCGCCGGCGCGGTCACCTTCGTCTGGCTCGGGATGGTGCTGGCGATCTCCTTCCTGGAGGCGCCGCTGAAGTTCCGTGCCCCGCGGGTGACGATCCCCCTCGGGCTGGGCATCGGCCGGCTGGTGTTCCGGGCGCTGAACACCGTGGAGGCGGTCCTGGCCGTCGTCGTGATCATCGCGGTGGCCGTGGGCGGCGCCCCGGCCGCGGTCATCGCGCCGACCGCGTCGGTGACGGCCCTCCTCGCCGTACAGCTGGCCGTCGTCCGCCCCGTCCTCAACCGCAGGTCCGACCGGGTGCTCGCGGGCGAGGAACTGCCCCGCTCCCGCGGCCACCTGTGGTACGTGGCGCTGGAGGTCCTGAAGACCGCCACCCTGATCGCCCTGGGAGCGACCCTCGCGGCGTCCTGACGCACACGGCGTTCACCCCGGTCCGCACCGGGCCGCCGCAGGGCCCGCGGACGGGACCGGCCGACCGCGAGAAACGGCTCTTCACGCCGCGACGGGTTTCATCCGCAGCGTCGACGATGCCGTACAGCGTTTCTACGGCCACGTGGTGGTGCTCTTCGACCGCCCGTCCGCGCGGCGCACGTCCGTCAGGGAGCCGGCGACCTCGGCGTGAGGCCGGCGCTCCCGGCCGGTCGCGCGCACGGTGTCCGGGCGGTGAGGGCAAGGGCAGGGGCCGAAGCCGGTGTGGCTTCGGCCCCTCGGGGTGGTGCGGGTCAGGCGGCGGCGCCCACGTTGCCGTGCAGGCGGGCCACGACCTCGGTGAGCTGGGCGGCGACCTCGGCGTCGTCGGACGGGTGGGTCTCGGCGAAGCGGGTGACGGAGCCCGGGATGGACAGCTTGATGTCCTCGATCACCTTGCCGCCGGCGATGCCCACGGCCTTGCGGGTGTCGTCCTGGGCCCACACGCCGCCGTACTGGCCGAAGGCGGTGCCGACCACGGCGACGGGCTTGCCGCCGAAGGCGCCGGCGCCGTAGGGGCGGGACAGCCAGTCGATGGCGTTCTTCAGCACGGCCGGGATGGTGCCGTTGTACTCGGGGGAGAACAGCAGGAAGGCGTCGGCGGCCGTCGCGGCCTCGCGCAGCTTCGCGGCGGCGGCCGGCACGCTGCCCTCCACGTCGATGTCCTCGTTGTAGAACGGGACGTCGGCCAGGCCCTCGAAGAGCTCGACCTCGGCGCCCTCCGGCGCGAGCTTCACGGCCGCCTCGGCGAGCTGGCGGTTGTGCGAACCGGCACGGAGGCTGCCGACCAGCGCGAGGATACGAACAGACATGGGAACTCCAAGGGGCTGAAACATCGCTGTCACGATCCGGACCAAAGTCCGTTTAAGTGTGTACCACCTTAAGCGGACCGCGGTCCAGTTTTCTTCCCGATGCTTTACGCTGGCGTCATGTCCAGCGCTCTGCCGCCCTTCCCGAAGCCTCAGGAGCCCTCCGAAACACCCTCGTTGCTGGAGGTCGGCGCGGCTCCCGACGAGCCGTGCCTGCGCGCCGACGCGGCCCGCAACCGGGCCCGGCTGCTGGAGGCCGCCGCCCGGCTGATCGCCGAGCACGGGGTGGCGGGCGTCACCATGGAGGCGGTCGCCGCGGCGGCCGACGTGGGCAAGGGCACCGTCTTCCGCCGGTTCGGCGACCGTACCGGACTGCTGATGGCCCTGCTCGACCACTCCGCCCGGCAGCTCCAGGCCGACTTCATGGGCGGCCCCCCGCCGCTGGGCCCCGGCGCGCCGCCCCTGGACCGGCTGCGGGCGTTCGGCGTCGCCGTGCTGTACCGCTCGGCCGAACAGCTCGAGCTGCAACTGGCCGCCCAGTCCGAGCCGACCCGCCGCTTCTCCCACCCCGCCGCCGCGGCACTGCGCGCGCACATCACGGTGCTGCTCCGGCAGATCGTCCCCGACGCCGACTGCGACCTGCTCGCCCGCACCCTGCTGGCCTCCCTGGACCCCGCGCTGATCCACCACCTCACCCGGCAGTGCGGGATGCCCATGGAGCGGCTGGAGACCGCCTGGCTCGACCTGGTCGCCCGGGTGACCCGCACGGACCCGCCGGGCTGACCCGCCGGGTGCGGAAGCGGAGCGGGCCGCGCGGACCCACGGTCACCGGTACGGCCCTGGTTCGGCTCCGTGCGCTTCCGGTTCCGCCCGGAGCGGTCGGGCCGGCCGTCGTACGAAGCGGGGCGCCCGCAGAGCGGCCGGACCGTCCCGTGCGGAGTCGTCGAACGGGCGCCCGGTCAGTCCCCCTTGCCCGTGAACATCTCCACCAGCCCCCGGGGGGTGTCCCCGGCGAACAGCATCTCCTGAGTGCGCGCGGATTCCGCCGCCGACGCCTCGGCGCGCGGGAACATCCGGGTCTCGTACGCGGCCAGCGCGGCCTCCGTGTCCCCGGGGTGCGCGGCCAGCGCGAGGCCCAGTTCGGCGCCGTCGAGCAGGGCCAGGTTGGCGCCCTCGCCTGCGAACGGGGACATCAGATGGGCGGCGTCCCCGAGCAGCGTCACCCCGGGCATCCGGTCCCAGCGGTGGCCCACCGGCAGCGCGTGGATCCGGCGGGGCACCAGCGCCCCGTCCGCGTCCCGGACCAGCGCCCGCAGCCGCTCGTCCCAGCCGTCGAACTCCTTCAGCACGGCCGCCTTCGCCGCCCCGGTGTCGGCAAAGTCGATGCCGTCCAGCCAGTCCTCCGGCGCGACCACGGCGGTGTACACGTGCAGGCTGCCGTCGGGCTCGCGGTGCGCGAGGAAGCCGCGGCCCGGGCCGAGCGCGAAGAGCATGCCGCCGCCGACCACCTCCGCGCTCTCCGGGTGGCGCCGGCCGGCCTCCCGCAGATCCGCCTCGACGAACGACACGCCCGTGTACGCGGGCCGGGCGGCGGAGACCAGTTCCCGCACCCGGGACCAGGCGCCGTCCGCGCCGACCAGCACGCCGGTGGTGAACTCGGAGCCGTCCGCGAGCGTCACCCGGTGCCGTCCGCCGTCCAGCGGGCGGGCGCCGACGATCTTGGCGCCCCACCGGACCGTGCCCGCGGGCAGCGAGCCGAGCAGCAGTTCCCGCAGGTCGCCCCGGTCTATCTCGGGACGGCCACCGCCGCCGTCGTCGGGCGCCGCGAACCGGACGGCACCGTCCTGCCCGAGGACCCGCGTGGCCTGGCCGCCGGCGTGGACGAGGGTCAGGAACCGCTCGTGCAGCCCGGCCGCCCGCAGCGCCTCCTGCCCGGAGTCGTCGTGGATGTCGAGCATGCCGCCCTGGGCCCGGGCGTCCGCCGACGCGTCCAGGTCGAACAGCGCGGCCTCGATGCCGTGCACATGCAGCACACGGGCGAGGGCGAGCCCGCCGAGGCCCGCGCCGACGACGGCGACGGGGTGGTGGGGGAGAGGTGCGGTGGTCATGTGGCCTCCTGGCCTTCGGTCGGTACGGCGGTCCGCTCGATGCCGGTGATCAGGGTCTGGAAGGCCCATGACATGCGGGCCCCGGGCGTGCCGGACAGCAGCGCCCCGGCGTCGGCGGCGATGTGCGGATGGGTGGCGGCGGGCGCCTCGCGCAGGGCCCGGGCCGCCGCCTCCCAGGCGGCCGGCGACTCCTCGCCGGCGTGCTCGGCGGCGGTCGCGGTGGCGTGCTGGAGCAGCAGGTCCACGCCCCAGGCGGCCTGCGCGTGGGGTACTCCGCCCTCCCGCAGCAGCCCGAGCAGCGTCTCGATCAGGCGCAGATAGTGCGGGCCGCTCGGCCGGGCGGTCAGTGCCGACCGGGCCAGGGAGGGGTGCTCCAGGAGCATCGCGGTGTAGCGGGTGAGCACCCGCTCCAGCCGCTCCCGCCAGCCGCCCTCGGCGGGCGCCGGGCCGACCGTGCCGAGCAGCTCGTCCAGGACGGCCGCGTGCAGTTCGTCCGTGCTGCGGACGTACACGTAGAGCGAGGCGGGGCCGGTGTCGAGTTCCTGCGCGAGCCGGCGCATCGTCACCTTGCGCAGTCCTTCGGCGCGCAGGATCGCGACGGCCGCCGCGACGATGCCCTCCCGGGTCAGGGCGGGCTTGGCGGGGCGTTCTCGGCGGGAGCGGGAGGCAGCGGTCATGCCGCAACGGTAACGAACATGTTCGTGGCGAACAAGTTCGTGACGAACATGTTCGCCCGCCCGCGTGTTCGTCGAAGGGTGAACCACCTCGCCCCGCCCGCCCCCGGCCCCCGCCCCTCTGCCAAGATGCGGTCCGTCATGGTGCACATACCGAATACGCCCACGAGCGCCGATGTCGCCCGCCTGGCCGGAGTCTCCCGCGCGACGGTCTCCTACGTCCTCAACAACGCCGACGCCGTACGCATCAGCGAGGAGACCCGCCGGCGCGTGCGCGAGGCCGCGCGCGAGCTGGGGTACGTCCCGCACGCCGCCGCCCGCAGCCTGCGCGCCGGACACAGCCGTACGGTCCTGATGCCCGCCCCGGTGATCCCGGTGGGTCCCCTCTACAGCGGGTTCCTCAACGAACTCCAGTGGGCGCTCGGCCGGCTCGACTACACCGTCGTCCAGTACGGCAGCGTCGGCCTCCAGGGTGACGAAGCCGCCCGCGCCTGGGCCGAGTTACGCCCCGTCGCCGTTCTGGTGCCCGGAGCCGGAATCGGCCCGCAGGGCGTCGCCGTCCTCAAGCGGGCCGGTGCCCGCGCCGTGGTCACGCTCGGCCCCGTACGCGTCGAGGGAGCCCACGCCGTCCTCATGGACCACGATGCCGTCGGCCACTGCGCGGGCACCCACCTGTACGCCCGGGGCCGGCGCCGGATCGGCGTCGTGATGCCCGAGGGACCCGGGCTCGACACCTACGCGCGGCCCCGGCTGGCCGGCGTCCGCAAGGCGCTGCGCGGCACCGGCGCCACCGTCACCGAGCTGCCGCTCGCCTACACCGAGGAGGCCGCGGCCGAACTCGCCGCCCGCTGGCCCGGGTCGGGCCTGGACGCGGTCTTCGCCTACAACGACGAGTACGCCATGCTGCTGATGCGCGCCCTCCAGGACGACGGCGTACGCGTCCCCGAGGACGTCGCCGTGATCGGCGCCGACGACCTGATGCTCGGCCGGCTGCTGCGGCCCCGGCTCAGCACCGTGCACATCGAACTGCCCTCCGGGCGCGCCCTCGCCGCGCTGGTCGACCGCGCGGTCCGCGACCCCGGAGGCGAACCCGGGACGCACACCGTGCTGGGGGCCCGGGTGGTGCGGCGCGAGTCCACCTGACCCGCGCCCGCACCGGGGAGGTCCTACTGCTGGGCCTGGCCCTGCTGGGCGGCGATGCTCTTGCGGACCTCGTCCATGTCCAGCGCGCGGGCCTGCCCGATCAGGCCGGCGAGCGCCGGCGCGGGCAGGGCGCCCGGCTCGGCGTAGACCGCGACCTGGTCACGGACGATCATCAGCGTCGGGATGGACGAGATGCCGAAGGCCGCGGCCAGCTCCGGCTGCGCCTCGGTGTCCACCTTGCCGAACACCAGGTCCGGGTTCTCCTCGGCCGCCTTCTCGTACACGGGCGCGAACTGCCGGCACGGCCCGCACCAGGACGCCCAGAAGTCGATCAGAACGAACTCGTTCCCGGAGACCGTCTCGTCGAAGTTCTCCTTGGTCAGTTCCACGGTGCTGGTCATGGCGTGATTCCCTCTTCCTGGTGTGGGGTGTGCCGACGGCGCAAACACGGCCGCCGGGCCGCCTATTCCACCCGCGCACGCCGGTGTTCCGCGCGCGTACCCATGTGGCCGGGGCGCACACCACCCACCAGACTGACCCCATGACGGAAACGGAATCCAACGTGTACGACGTCGTGGTGATCGGGGCCGGTCCGGTGGGGGAGAACATCGCCGACCGGACCCGGGCGGCCGGCCTGACCACCGCCGTCGTGGAGAGCGAACTGCTCGGCGGCGAATGCTCGTACTGGGCCTGCATGCCCAGCAAGGCCCTGCTCAGGCCGGTCATCGCCCGGGCCGACGCACGCCGCCTGCCCGGCCTCGCCCAGGCCGTGCGCGCCCCCCTCGACACCCCGGCCGTACTGGCCCGCCGGGACGAGTACACCTCCCACTGGCAGGACGACGGCCAGGTCTCCTGGCTGGCGGGCACCGGCGCCGACCTGTACCGCGGCCACGGCCGGCTCGCCGGTCCGCGCACGGTCGCCGTCACCGGCCCCGACGGCACCCGGACCACGCTCACCGCCCGGCACGCCGTCGCCGTCGCCACCGGAACCCGCGCCCAGCTGCCCGGCCTGCCCGGCCTCGCCGAGGTCCGGCCCTGGACCAGCCGCGAGGCCACCAGCGCCAAGGCGGCCCCCGGACGGCTCATCGTGGTCGGCGGCGGGGTCGTCGCCGCCGAGATGGCCACCGCCTGGCAGGCCCTCGGCTCCCGCGTCACCGTGCTGGTCCGCGGCAAGGGCCTGCTGGGCCGCATGGAGCCGTTCGCCGGGGAACTGGTCGCAGAGGCCCTCACCGGGGCGGGCGCCGACATCCGCACCGGCACCTCCGTGGAGTCCGTCCGCCGCGAGAACGGCACCGTCGTGGCGGTCACCTCCGCCGGCGACCGGATCGAGGCCGACGAGATCCTCTTCGCCACCGGACGCGCCCCGCGCACCGACGACCTCGGCCTGGAGACCGTCGGCCTGGAACCCGGCTCCTGGCTGGACACCGACGACAGCCTCCGCGTCACCGGCACCGACTGGCTGTACGCGGTCGGCGACGTCAATCACCGCGCCCTCCTCACCCACCAGGGCAAGTACCAGGCCCGCATCGCCGGCGCCGCCATCGCCGCCCGCGCCGCCGGCGACACCCTCCTGGAGGAGCCCTGGGGCGCCCACGCCGCGACGGCCGACCACCACGCCGTCCCCCAGGTCGTCTTCACCGACCCCGAGGCCGCCACCGTCGGACTCTCCCTCGCCGAGGCCGAACAGGCCGGCCACCGGGTGCGGGCGGTGGACGTCGAGTTCTCCTCCGTGGCGGGCGCCGGCCTCTACGGCGAGGGCTACAAGGGCCGCGCCCGCATGGTCGTCGACCTGGAGGAGGAGATCCTGCGCGGAGTGACCTTCGTCGGCCCCGGCGTCGGCGAACTGATCCACTCGGCCACCGTCGCGATCACCGGCCGCGTCCCGGTCGGCCGCCTGTGGCACGCGGTTCCGTCCTACCCCACCCTGAGCGAGGTATGGCTGCGCCTGCTGGAGGCGTACCGGGACAACTGACCGCCGCGCTACGGCAGTCGGAAGCCCAGCGCCTCGGCCGCCGGGTGCGGGGTCGGGTGGGGCCACAGGGACGCCACCGCCTCGTTGGTCGACAGGGAGCGCGGCTCCGCGCGGTCCAGGTACAGGGTGCCGTCGAGGTGGTCCGTCTCGTGCTGGACGATCCGGGCCGGCCAGCCGGTGAACACCTCGTCCAGCGGGCGGCCGCGCTCGTCCTCGCCGCGCAGCCGCACCTCGGCGTGCCGGGCCACCACCGCCTGCCAGCCCGGCACGCTCAGGCAGCCCTCGAAGAACGCGGCCCGGGCGGTGCCGACCGGCTCGTACACCGGGTTGACCAGCACCCGGAACGGCTGCGGGACCCGGCCCCGGGCCGCCGCCACCTCCGGCGGCACCGGCGCCGGGTCCTCGATGACCGCGATCCGCAGCGGGATGCCGACCTGCGGGGCGGCCAGGCCCACCCCGGGGGCCGCGCGCATGGTGGCGCGCAGCGCCTCGACGAACCGGGCCAGCAGCGCGGGGCCGAGCTGACCGTCGTACGGCTCGGTGCCGCGCCGCAGCACCGGCCGGCCGGCCGCGACGATGGGCAAGGGACCGCCGGCGGCGAGGAGTTCCTCGACCCGCTCGGCGAGCGGTGTGTCATCTCGGGGTGCCATCGCGTCAGCATGCCACGCCCGGCCCCGCCCCCGGCGGCACCCCGGGGGCGTCGGCGTGCGCACCGTGCGGCCACGGCGTTGTCAGTGGCGTGAAGTAGCGTGGGAGGGGTCGGTGAGCGAGCAGCGGGAGACGGGGGAGGGAACCGGAGATGACGGGGCAGGACGGCCGGGCCCGGCGGCGCGGCCAGGGCGAGCTGGAAGGGCAGGTGCTCGGCGCGCTGCGCGAGGCGGACGGACCGGTCAGCGCCGCCTGGGTGCAGCAGCGCCTCGGCGGCGACCTCGCCTACACCACCGTCGTCACCATCCTGACCCGGCTGCTCGCCAAGGACGTCGTCTCCCGCGAGCGGCACGGCCGGTCCTTCCTGTGGACGCCGACGGCCGACGTCGCCCGGCTGGCCGCCCTGCGCATGCGCCGCCTGCTGGACGGGGAACGCGACCGCGAGGCGGTCCTGGCCAGCTTCGTCACCGCCCTGCCGCCCGGCGACGAACAGGTGCTGCGGGCCCTGCTCGACATCCCCGCCCCGGACGCCGGCGGCCCGGGGGACTGAGCGCCATGGGGGTCTTCGTCTTCCTGCCGCTGGTGCTGCCGCTGTCCGCGTGGCCGGTCGCCCGGCTCGCCGAGACCCGGCTGCACCCGCGCACCGCCACCCGGCTGCTGACCGCGGTCGCCGTCGTCATGGCCGTGTGCAGCACCCTGTGCCTGGCCCTGCTCATGGTGGTCGGCACCGCGCAACTGCCCGGCAACCCGCTGCCCGACGGCTGGTCCGACCCCGAGGTGCGGGCCGCCGTCCCGCACGACGAGGTGGCCGGGCGGGCCGCGATACCGGCGCTCGCCGCGGTCGCCGTCGCCTGCGCCCGCACCCTGCGCCGGCACCGCCGGGTCACCCGCCGCGCCCGCCGGGCCCTCGCCGGGGTGCCGGGCTCCACGGTGGCGGTGCTGCCCGACAGCACGCCGTACGCGTACGCGCTGCCCGGCGGCCGGGGCCGGATCGTCGTCAGCACGGCCCTGCTGGCCGGGCTCGCCCCGGCCGAGCGGCGCGCCCTGTTCGCACACGAACGCGCCCACCTGACCGCCCGCCACCACCGGCATCTGCTCGCCGTGCACCTGGCCGCCCGCGCCAACCCGTTCCTGCGCCCGCTGCGCACCGCCGTCGTCTACACGGCCGAGCGGTGGGCGGACGAGGAGGCGGCCCGCGCGGTGGGCGACCGGCGCACGGTCGCCCGGGCCATCGGCAAGGCGGCCCTGCTGTCCCCGCCCACCCCGGCGCCCACGCTGGCGGCGCTCGCCGCGACCGGGCCCGTGCCGCGCCGGGTGGCCGCGCTGCTGGCGCCCGCCCCCGTGGCCCGCACCTGGCCGTCGGCGTTCACCACGGTCGGCCTGGCCGCCTGGGGCGCCGCCGCCGGGGCGCTGGCCTCGGCCATGTCGTCGGCGAACTCGGCCGTCACCCTGGTCCTGATCCTGCGCGCGGCCACCCCCCTGTGACCGGCAGGCGCCCATGCCGCCCACGGCACGGGCGCCGGACCCGGGCCCCTCGGGACACCGGGGGGAGAGGGCCGACTCCGCCACCCGCCCGGCGCACGAGGACCGCGGGGGCGGAACCGAGCGGCGAAGGAGCGCCGGGCGCGCGGGGGCAGGGGGGACACGGCGCCGTGCACGGCGGCCCGGACCGCGTCGGCCGGTGCCGGTCGCCCGGCCCGCCGCACCGCGCCCCCGCTCACACATCGCCGCGTCCACGAGGCCGCCGCCCCGCCCCGCCGGTCCACCGGCTTCCCCCCGCCCGGCGGCGTGCCGTGGGCCTGCTCGGGCGGGCCCGCGCCGCGCCCGAGCGCCGGCAAGAGCCGCCGGAGGGTCACCCGGACGGCCGGGCCGGCCCCAGCGGCACCGGCCGGGGGAGCGGACGGCGTCCGGGGCGCCAGGTGGCGACCAGTGCCGCCGCCAGCAGCAGTTCCGCGATGTCACCGCCGTAGTACATGATCTCCGCGCCGCCCCGGACCTGGGACGCGGGTGCGTCGACGTGCACCCGGAAGCCGCCGTACATCAGCTGCGCGGCCACCGCGTGCACGGCGATCGCGCAGCCCAGCCAGACCAGCCGGGCGGGCACACCGGGCCGGGCCGGAGCGGGGTCGGGACCGGCGACGGCGTGCGCGAACAGGCACCCGGACAGCAGGAAGTGCGCGTGCACCAGCCAGTGCCCGGCCGGGTGCGCCGTCGCGGTGTCGTACAGCGGGGTGAAGTACAGCACCGGCAGACTCCCGGCGGACAGCGGCAGGGCCACCGCCGGACGCGTCAGCAGGCGCGCCGGGCCACTGTGCAGCACGGCGGTGAGCCGGCGTGCGCGGGGCGCGGACACGGCGCGCAGCACCAGGGTGACCGGGGCGCCGAGCACCAGGGCGAGCGGGGCGTACATCCCGATGAGCAGGTGCTGCACCATGTGACCGCGGAAGTCCCGGTGCGCGAAGGGCGCGACCGGCGGCAGCAGCGCCACCGCCAGCAGCACCACGCCGGCGCAGAACGCGGCGGTCCGCCAGGCACTCCAGGCCCGCACCGGATTGCGCCGCCGGGCCCGGGACGCCAGCAGCAGATAGCCGCCCGCGCACACCAGCAGGGCCAGGACCGGCAGGACGACGTCCGGCGCGCCACCGCCCGCCGGGTGGGAGGTGTGGTGGTGACCCATCAGGCGAGACGCCCCTCACCCGCGGCGCCGGAAGTCCCCGGACCGGCACAACGGCCGCCCCGCGCGAGCAGCAGGCCGCCGGCCACCAGCAGCGCCCCGAAGGCCAGGAAGGCCATGTCCCACCACACCTGGTACGACCCGCCGCGCACGTGGTGGATGCCCAGGACCTGGTGGTCCAGCAGGCCCTCCACCAGGTTGAACAGGCCCCAGCCGACCAGGACCCGGCCCCACAGCACCCGCGAGGCCCACACCCGCCGCCGGTCCGTAGTCACCCGGGCGTACAGCACCGCGAGCCCGGACAGGACGGCGAGCCAGCACACGGTGTGGAAGACGCCGTCCCACAGGGTGTTCATCTCCAGCCCCGGAACGCTCTTCGGGTCGTAGTACTTCACGCCGACGCGGTCGTGGTCGGTGCTGCTCAGCATGTGGTGCCACTGGAGGAGTTGGTGCAGCAGGACCCCGTCGACGAAGCCGCCGAGGCCCACCCCGAGCAGGATGCCGGGCAGGCGCAGACTGGCGGGCGCGGTGTCGCTCCTGGTGTCGCGTACGGTCGTTGCCATCGCTCCTCGTCTCGGTCGATTACCGGGCGGACCGGCTCCGGCTGAGGTGCCCCCACGACAGCTACCAGTTCCCGGGCGCCACCGCTGCCGCGGGCTCGGCCATCTGCGCGGCCCCGCGGAACGGCCGACTTGTGACGGGCCGGGGACGCCCGCCGGGCGCGCACATCCGTCCCTGGTACCCGGCGAAGGATTGATAAGCCATAACTTGCGTGCTCTCACCTGCGTTTCACCGGGTGCGGGCGACTGCCCGCGACCGTATCCGAAGGACAGGGAACCGATGACGAGGGTTACCCGAAACAGTGTCATCGCCTTCGCCGCCGCCCCGGGCGCGATGGCCATGGCCGGGGCGGCGCACGCCGACTCCGCGGCGGGCGGTCACGCGGGCGGCTCGTCCGGGCTGATCTCCGGCAACGGCATCCAGCTGCCGGTACATGTGCCGGTGGAGTGATCTCCGGCAACGGCGTCCGGCTCCCGGTTGATCCGCCGGTGCACGTCAGCGGCAACACCGTGGACGTGGTCGGGATCGGCGACCCCGTCTTCGGCAACCAGTCCGTGAACACCTCGGGCCCTCGCCCCGAGGGCCCCGGCCGGTCCACGCCGAAGCCGCCGCGCGGCACACCCCGCCGGTCCGCCACCAGCCGTCGTCGCACCCGGCCCCGGCCCGCCCGGTGCCCCACCCGGCGTCCAGCGTCGTACGGCAGCGCACGCCCGGCACCCTCGCCCGCACCGGAGCCGACGGCACCTGGACGGCCGCCGCCGCGGGCCTGGTGTCGCTGATGGGCGGAACCGTGCTCTACCGGCGCTTCCGGCCGGGGGCGACCGGCGACGAGAGCTGAACCGGGCCGCCGCCCCCTCCCGGTGAGCCGGGGAGGGGCGGCCGCCCCTCCCGTCCGCCCCCCCCGGTCCTGTCGTCACGCCCACGAGAGGCCGGCGGACGGCGCCGTGTGACAACCGGGGCCGGCGACGTACGTCACCAGGGGCGAGGTCTCTCACCAGGTGACCGGCAGCCGCAGCGGGAAGCGGCGGATGGTGCCGGTGTCCCACTGGATCTCGTCCGGACCGACGGCGAGGCGCAGCGAGGGGAAGCGGGTCAGCAGGCCGGTGACCGCGCTGTCCAGCTCCGCCCGCGCGAGCGGCGCGGCCAGGCAGTGGTGGCCGCCCCAGCCGAACGTCATGTGCGGGCGCACCGGCCGCCGGAGGTCCAGCCGGTGCGGGTCGGGGAAGACGGCCGGGTCGCGGTTGGCCGCCAGGTAGGACACGTGGACGTAGTCGCCGGCGCTGATGAGGGTGCCCTCGACCTCCGCGTCCTCAAGGGCGATCCGGGGGATGCCCACGCCCTTGCGGAAGGGGATGAACCGCAGCAGCTCCTCCAGCGCGCCGGGGAACCGGCCGGGGTCGCGGGCGAGCGCGGCCCGCTCCTCGGGCCGGGTCAGCAGCAGATAGGCGATGTCGCTGATCTGGCAGGTCGCGGTGTCGTTGCCGCTGAGGATGAGCGTCACGGCCAGCACCGCCAGCTCGTCGTCGCTCAGGGGCTCCTCGCCCTCCGGCACCGGGGCCGTGGCCAGCGTGCTCAGCAGGTCCTCGCCCGGCGCCCGCCGCCGTTCCGGGACCAGCCCCGCGAAGTACGCCCGCAGCGACGCCTTGGCCTCGGCCGCGGTCTGCCGGGCCTCGGCGGAGGTGGCCAGCAGCCGCATGGTGCGGTCCCGCAGCTCGTCGCGGTCGGTCTCGGGCACGGCCAGCAGCTCGCAGATCGTCAGATGGGGCAGCGGCACCGACAGATGGGTCACCAGGTCGGCGGGCGGCCCCGTCTCGGCCATCGCCGTGAGCAGCCCGGCCACCACCCGGTCCACCGCCGGCCGCATCGCCGCCACCCGGTCGCGGGTGAACGCCTGGGCCGCCACGTGCCGCAGCCGGGTGGCGTGCGGCGGGTCCGTCACGTTGATCGACTCCGGTGACACGATGGGCTCGGGCGTCATCCTCGGATAGTCGCGCCCGACGATCGCCGCCCGGCTGAACCGCGGGTCGCACGTCACCTGACGCACCCCGGCGAAGCTGGTCACGAGCCACGCCTCGGCCTCGCCGTAGGGCAGCCGGATCCGGCTGACCGGGCCGCGCCCCGCCAGCTCGGCCAGCTCCGGGTCGTAGTCCAGCGCCTCGGCGAAGTCGAAGGGGCATTCGAGCACTGCCGGTTCCTGGAACGCCATCACAGCCTCCTTTGTGCGCCGCCGGGCGCGCTCCTGTGTGCCCGGCCGGGCACGTCCGCTTCCGGGGGCGCCGGCGTCGCCCGGGCCGGCTCCGGCGGGACAACGTTGTCCGCGGTGCCGTCGAACCCGCGGGGGACGACGTGGTCCGCGGCCGTCGACCGCACCGCGGACACGTGGTCCGGGGCGCCGCCGGCCGCACCGGTGCGCGCCGTCGACGCCGCCGGCCGGATGCCGGTCGTCCGCCCTCCCGTGCCCGGGGCGGTGCGCGCAGACGCCGGCCCGGCCGGGCGCGGCCTCGTCCCTGAGAGAGTCACCTTCCCCAATATGCGGGAGGTCGACGGGGACCGCACCACGGACGCCCGCCGCGCGCCCGGCGCCGGGAGCCGCCGCAGAAACCTTTCAGGCGTCGACCCGGTCCCGCCCGCGCCCGCGGAGGGCGGACCGGCCGGACACCTCGCCGCCGCCTCGGGCGGCGGCGCGGGCCGGGCCGTCGGGCAGGGTGAAGGCGAAGACCGCCGTGACCGCCGCGAGGGCGGCCAGGGCGAGGAACGCGTGCTGGTACGCGGCGACGGGCGGGGCCGTGGCGGCGCCCGCCGGGGTGCCGAGGACGAGGACCGTGGTCACCGCCGCGGGCGCGAGCGCGCCGCCGGTCTGCCGTACGACGGTGTTCAGCATCGTGGCCTGCGCCAGGTCCGCCCGGTCGATGGTGGCCAGCGAGGCGACCGTCGTCGGCATGAAGAAGCAGCCGATCGCGGCGCCGAACAGGAACATGTAGCCCCGGAAGGTCCACAGCCCGGTATCCGCGTCGCAGGTGGCGAGCAGCAGCAGGACCGCGCTGACACCGGCCGTTCCGACGCCGACGATCAGGCGCGGCCCGACCCTCGCGTACAGCGCGCCGGCGACCTGCACGGTCAGCAGGACGCCGAACGCCTCGGGGAAGGTGGTCAGGCCCGACTCCAGCGCCGTACGGCCCTGTGCCTGCTGGAGAAAGAGGGGGCCGAGGTACAGGGCGCCCATGATGGGTATCAGGCCGACCAGGTTGACGAGGTTGGTGTCCCGGAAGAGCCGGTCGGTGAACAGGCGCAGCCGCAGCAGGGGATGGGCCGTGCGCAGCTCGACGGCGACGGCCGCCGCCAGCAGCACCGCGCCGAGTACGAGGCAGGTGAGGACGGCGGGGGAGGACCAGCCCCGGTTGGGCCCCTCGCAGACGCCGAACATCACGGTGCCCAGGGCTCCCGCGCTCAGCAGCAGTCCGGGCAGGTCGAAACGGCCGGGCCGGCCGCCGCGGTCACCGGCCAGGAACAGCGCGCCGAACACCACGGCCGGCAGCCCCACCGGCAGGTTGACGTAGAACACCCACCGCCACGACAGGTGGTCCACCAGCAGCCCGCCCAGGACGGGGGCGGCGGCCGGGGCTATCTGCTGCGGAATGATCATGTAGCGGGAGACGCGGACCTGTTCGGCGGAGGTGAAGGTGTCGAACAGCAGCGCGGTGGAGGCCGGGAAGAGGACGCCGGCCGACAGCCCCTGTACCGCGCGGTAGGCGACGAGCTGACCGAGTCCGGCCGCGGCCCCGCACAGCAGGGACGAGCCGAGGAAGCCCACCAGGGCGACCAGCAGGACGCGTTTGCCGCCGAACCGTTCCACCAGCCAGGCGGAGGCCGGGATGGCCATGGCCAGGCAGACCGGGTAGGCGATGACCACGCCGTCCAGTGCGGCGGCCGTCAGCCGGAACTGACGGGCGATCGAGGGCAGGGCCACGGTGGTGATCGCTCCGTCGACGATCGCGATGAACGTCACGCTGACGCAGACGACGGGGACGACCAGGCGCTGGCTGAGCCGGGACGGCAGGAAGGAGGGCGTAAGGGACGGCACGGAGGGACGACGGCGCATATGCTGAGCATACGCACTATGTCGTTGCTCAGCATATGGCTTTCGGCGTGCACGGTGCGGGACAGGGCCTGGCGGACCGTCACCGGGCAGCGCGGGGCGAGGTTCGATGGCCCCGGCCGCGCGGGACAGGAGAGACTGGACACCATGGCAGTGCACGGCAGCAGCGACATCCTCATCGACGAGCTGTACGAGACGACCAACCGGCTACGACAGTTCGTGGAGACCCGGCTGCGGGAGAAGGGCGCCTCGGTGGCCCGGCTGCGCGCCCTGCGCATGCTCGCCCGGGCGCGGGAGCCCCTGCGGATGCGGGACCTCAGCGAGATGGCGGGCATCGCGGCCCGCACCACCACCACGATCGTGGACAGCCTGGAACGCGACGGCCTGGTGGAGCGGGTCCGCCACCCCACGGACCGGCGCGCGTTCCTGCTGCGGCTCACCGAGGACGGGCTGCGCTGCCACCGCGAGGCGGAGGAGACCGACCGCCTCGCCCTCGCCGAGGCCACGGCGACGCTGGACGCGCGGGAGCGGGAGCAGCTGCGGGTCCTCTTGGCGCGCATCCGGGACAACACGGGCTGACGACGGCCTGCCGGTGCCGTGACCGCTCGGGTCCGCCGGATCGAGCGGCCCCTGCGAGGGACAGGCGCCGGACTCGTGCGGTGAGCCGGTGGACACCTCCCGGTGCCGGCCGGTGCCGCCGGAGGATGACGGCCATGGCGTCGCGCGGATCCCCGGGCATGGCGTGCGGCTTCTTCGGGACCGTGTCCGGGCTCGGCGGGGCCGTCCGCGAACAGGCCGTCGTGACGCTCGTCGGCGCCCCCGCGGCCGCTCCGCAGCGGCCGGTACCGCTGCTCGCTCAGGGAGGACGTGGTCACCGTGCCCGTCGAGGGCGTCGACCCCTGCCAGGTCGTCGTCGCCGCGCGCCGGGGCGTCCCGACCGGCTGGTCGCCCACTGCGTCGAGGCCGCGCGGCGTCGTCTCGTCCGCGAGGCATGACGGGCCGATGGGCTCCCCGGAGCGCCTGCGCGCGGCCGCGGACGGCTGTCGCGTCGGATGACGACGCACATCCTGGTCACCGTGGACTCCGCTACGACGGCGACCGGGGCCTCGCGTCCGACGGCCTACCGCGTCGACGGCCGCGCCGACGGCCCGCTTCCGCCACGGCTCCCCGCCGATGCCGGCCACTACCGGGAAGGCCGGCGGCTCACGCCGTGTCGATCCGCCAGGCGATCATTCCGCTTGCCCGGGTGCCGCCTTGGACGTCGATGCCCAGGGTCTCGCCGCCCGTGAAACGCGCGAGGACCACGGAGCGATCGCAGGGGACGGTCTTCCCGGGTGCCGCCGCCCTGCCCGGCGTGAAGGCGATCTCCGCTTCTCCCGTGCCCGCGCAGACCACGGTCAGCCGGTAGCGGCGGCCCGCGGAGAGCCGGGGCCGGGAGTGGATGCCGTCGGAGACGCGCTCCACCCCCGACTCCACCATGGAGCCGCCCCGTTCGGCGACGGCGTCGAGCGCCGACCGCGCCTGCTCGGTGAGCGTGTCCTCCCGCGAGGTGACCGTGCCCGGGTGACGGGCCGTCGCCGCCGGGCGGCGGGACGCGGCACCCCCGTCGGACGCGCAGGCGGACAGGCACAGCACCAGCACCGGCGCGGCACCGAACAGCCACAACGGTACGGGTCTCAGGGCCGAGCGGCGCATGCCGAGGCTCATGTGCGTTCCCCCTCTTCCGCCGCACGCCCCGGTCACGGGCGGCACCTGGACCCTACGGACCGCGTCCCGTCCGCGGCAAGCAGACCGCGGGGTGTTCAGGGGAGGGCCGCCCTCGGTGTGGGGGCCGCCGGGGTGGGGGGCGTCGCGGTCGGGGCCGGGGACGGGGTGCCGGCCGTCGGGTGCGGGCGCGGGCGGGGGGAGTGGGCCGGCCGGGTCGGCTCCGGATGTCCGGCGCGCGTCGTGAAGAACACCAGCGCGGCCACGGCGGCCAGGGCCAGCACGCCCACCACCACCCGGCGCACCGGCGTCCGCCGTGACCGCACCGGCCCGGCCGGCGGGGACAGCGGCCGCAGGTCGGCCGGGCCGACGGCGTGCGCACGCGCGGCCAGGGCGGCTCGCAGCCGTTCCTCGACCGGCGTCCCCGTGGTCCCCGTACCGGACTCGTTCATCGCAGCCCCTCCAGACGCCGGCCCAGCGCGTCCAGGGCCCTGCTGGCCGTGGACTTGACGGTGCCGCGCGACAGGCCGAGCGTCGCCGCGATCTCGGCCTCGGTCAGATGCGACCAGTAGCGCAGCACCAGCACCTCCCGCTGCCGCCGGGTCAGCGTACGCAGAGCCGCCAGCACCTCCCGGTGGTCCTCGTGCAGCAGCACGTCCTCCTCCGGGGCGGGCGCGTGCTCCTCGGGCGCCGGGGTGTGCGCCCGTACGGTCCGGCGGCGGCGCAGCACGGAGCGGGCCGCGTTCACGACACTGGTCCGCAGATACGCCTCCGGGTCGTCGAGTGCCGCGAGCCGGTGGCCGTACCGCCGGAACAGCGCGGTGAACGCGTCCTGGACGACGTCCTCGGCCGTGGGCAGATCGTCCACCAGCAGCAGCGCGAGGCGCACCAGGGACAGCCGGCGGTGGTGGTACAACTCCTCGATTCCCGGCGGGGTTTCGGCCCCGGCGGCACCGGTCGCCGCCCCGGCCCCGGGCTCGGTGGCGGCGGCCGGTGCCGTCCTCATGGGGGCGCGGGCGAGGACACGGGTCCGTACCGCGTGGCCGAACCGCCGCCGCCAGGACGCGGAGTGCTTCGGGGCGCCGGCGCGTTCCCAGGGCAGGACCGTGGCCGGTGGTGTCGCTGTCGTCATGGATCTCCCGGTGCCGGGTGCCGGTGCGGGGAGCCGCCGCGCGACGGCTCCCCGCACCGGACCTGCCTCAGTGCTGCTGCGGTACCGGCGCCGGTGCGGCGGGGCGGTGGGGACGGGGCGGGGCGGGTGCCGGACGGGCCGGCCCCGGTACGGGGGAGGGGGTGGCCGCAGACGGTACGGGGGAGGGGGTGGCCGGTGCCGGTGCGGGGCGCGGCGTACCCGTCGGCGGGGGCACCGGGGCGGGGGTTTCCGTGCGGACCGGGGACGGCACCGGGGACGGGGTCCCGGCGTGCGCCGGCGGTACCGGGGCCGGAGTGCCCGCCCGGCCGTCCGCCGGTACCGGCGCCGGAGCCGGTGCGGTGGCGTGGCCGTGGCGGACGGGGGAAGGGGCCGGGGCGGGGGCGTCGTCCTGGGCCGCCTGCGCGGTCATGGCGCCGGCGACGGCCAGGGCCGCGCCTACGGCGGAGACCCCCAGGGCGGCGCGCAGCCGGTGTGTGCGGTGCGTTCGGGGCGGGCGCGGGGCACGGTGTGCGGACATGTGTTCCTTCGTTCGCTCGGGTCGGACATCTGGTCTAGGCGGAGGCCTCCACCCCGACAGACGTCCGGCCCGGGGCGAGGTTGCGGGTCGCGACCGACGAATTTCTCCCGCGCCCGCGTCCGTGCGCCCGCGCGTTCCTGTGGCGAGCGGCGAGCGGCGAGCGGCGAGCGCGGGCACGGGCGACTGGTGAGCCACCGCCCCCACCCGATGCTCCCGGACAGCGGGCTCCGCCCCGACGGCCCGGACCGGTGGTCCCCGACGGCGGGCCTCAACTGGAGGTCCCCACCCAGCGGCGTCCGTCCGGCGGCGCTCCGGAAGGCAGCCCTCCGGAAGGCGGCGTTCAGGAAGGCGACTCCCACCCGGCGACTCCCATCCGGCGACTCCCACCCGGCGGCCCCCGCCGGCCTCACCCCTCGAAGTCCGCCGCCCCCTCCTCCGCGAACGCCACCGCCGTCGGGTGGCCGAACAGGCCGGGCAGGCCGCCGGTGTGGAGGAGGACCGTCTTCTCGCCCGGGCGGATGTCGCCGTCCTCGACGGCCGCGCGGAGACCGGCCAGGGCCCGGCCCGTGTAGACCGGGTCCAGGACCAGGCCCTCGGTGCGGGCGGCGAGGCGCAGCGCCTCCCGCACCGGGCCGGTCAGGGCCGCGTACCCGGCGCCCACCTGGTCCCGGCGCACCCGCAGCCCCTCCGGCGTGACCGCCTCGTCCGTGAGCGGCGCGGCGAAGCCGGCCACCGCCGCCGCCGGGTCGGCCAGCGCGCCCACGTCGACCCCGAGCACCGACCCGCTGCCCAGGGCCGCGACCAGCCCCGCCATGGTGCCGCCCGAGCCGAGCGCGACCACCGCCGTGCGCAGCCGGGGCACCTGCTCGCGCAGTTCCGCCCCGCAGCCCGCATAGCCCTGGGCCGCCAGGGTGCTGGACCCGCCGAAGGGGATCGGCGCCGGGCGGGCACCGGTGGCCCGCAGCCGTGCGCACACGTCGTCGGCCACCGCGTCCAGCCCGGCCCGGTCCACCTCGCCGGCCCAGGCGAGCCGCGCCCCGAACAGCCCGTCGAGGGCGAGGTTGCCGGAGCGCGAGCCGCCCGGGGAGCCGCGCAGGACGAGGACGACGTCCAGCCCCAGCCGGGCGCCCGCGGCGGCGGTCAGCCGGGCGTGGTTGCTCTGCGGGGCACCGGTCGTCACCAGGGTGTCCGCGCCCTCGGCGAGCGCCGCGCCCACCGTCCACTCCAGTTTGCGGATCTTGTTCCCGCCGCCGCCCAGACCGGTCAGGTCGTCCCGCTTGACCCACAGGTCGTCCGGTCCCAGCCCCAGCGCGACGGCCAGCCGGGGCGCCGGTTCGACGGGGGTCGGGAAGGTGCCCAGCGGCACGGGCGGGTGCTGGCTCATCGCAAGTCCTCGGGTCGGTGGGCGGCGGGCGGGGCACCGGGGTGGCCGGGCGCCGCGGCCAGTCGATCACGGCCGGCCGCCCCCCGTCACCCGCCCGGGCGGGCATGTCCCGGGCACCGGCCTCACACCGGCAGCAACCGCGCGATCAGTGCCCCGAGCTGCCGGGCCGTGCGGCACTCGTGCATCTCGACCAGGCCGGCGTACGCGGGCGCGGCCGAGTCGCCGGTGCCCCAGCGGTCGCGCGGCTCGGGGTTCAGCCAGTAGACGCGCCGGGCCCGCCGGGCGATGTCCCGTACGGCGGACAGGTTCGGGTCGCTCATGTTCGTCCGGGCGTCACCGAGGACGAACACCGTCGTACGCGGGCCGACCGCGGCGCCGTAGCGCTCGGCGAACTCGCCGAGCGCCATGCCGTAGTCGCTGCTGCCGTGCCAGCCGGTGAGCGTGGCCTCGGCGCGGATGCGGGCGCCGAGCCCGTCGGGGTCGGCGCGGCCGTGGCCGAGCAGGCCGGTGACCTCGTCCAGCCGGTTGACGAAGGCGAACACGCGCACCTTGGCGAACTCCTCGTGCAGTGCCTGGACGAGGAGCATGGTGAAGTCCGAGAACCCGGACACCGAACCGGACACATCGCACAGCAGCACCAGTTCGGGGCGGACCGGGCGGCGCCGGCGCAGTACCGGCCGCATCGGCACCCCGCCCGTGGCCAGCGAGGAGCGCAGGGTGCGGCGCAGGTCGACGGTGCCGCGCGCGGCCCGGCGGCGGCGCGCGGCGAGCCGGGTGGCGAGCCTGCGCGCGAGCGGCTGGACGGTCCTGCGCAGTTCGGCGAGCTGGTCGCGGCCCGCGGACAGGAAGTCGATCCGGTCGGCGGTCGGCCTGACGCCCCGCCGGGCGATCTCGTCCCGCCCGCGCCGCTCCGCCACCCGGCGCCGCGCCTCCGCCCCGACCAGCCGCCGGAACTCCTCGATGCGGCGCCGGATCTCGTCGTCCAGCAGCCGGTCCGCGAAGTCCGCCGCCCCGCCCGTGCCGCCGCCCCGGGCCCGGACGTCGGCCCGTACCCGGGCCAACAGGGTCTGGGGGCGCAGCCGTTCCAGGGTCTGGTATGCCGACCAGCCGTCCGAGCCCGCCGGACTCCCGTATCCGCCGAGCCCGTCGACCGCCTCCGCCGCCAGCCGGGCCAGCAGCGCCCGGTCGTCGGCGGCCAGTGCCCCGGCGAGCCGGTCGCGCAGCTCGTCCCGGTCGCCGGAAGCGGCTCCCGGGCCGCCCACACCGCGCGGGAAGTACAGGTCGAAGACCGAGTCGAACAGGGCCTGTTGGCCGGGGCCGTGCAGCAGTGTCGCGGCCAGGCCCTCGCGCAGCAGCTCCCGGTCCGCGAGGCCCAGTACGGCCGCCGCGCGTGCCGCGTCCACCGTCTCCCCGGTGCCGATCCGCACCCCGTGCGCGCGCAGCGCCCCGACCAGGCCCGTGATCCGGCCGGCGACGGCGGTCACAGCGCGTCCAGGTCCAGCTTGGCCGCCGCCTTCAGGATGTCGTCCTGGTGCTTGAGGATCACCCCGAGGGTGTCCCGTACGACCCCCTCGTCCAGGGTGCCGGCGCCCAGGGCCAGCAGGGTGCGCGCCCAGTCGACGGTCTCGGCGACGGACGGCGCCTTGCGCAGGTCCATCGCGCGCAGCGCCCCGGCCACCCGCACCACCGACGCGGTCAGCGCCTCGCCGAGTTCGGGCACCTTCAGCCGTACGATCCGCCGCTCCAGCTCCTCCTCCGGGAACCCGATGTGCAGGAACAGGCAGCGGCGGCGCAGCGCCTCGGACAGCTCCCGGCCGGCGTTGGAGGTGAGGACGACGAACGGGCGGCGGGTGGCGGTGACCGTGCCCAGTTCGGGGACCGTGATCTGGAAGTCGCCGAGCACCTCCAGCAGCAGCCCCTCCATCTCGACGTCGGCCTTGTCGGTCTCGTCGATGAGCAGCACCGTCGGCTCGTCACCGCGGATGGCGGTCAGCAGGGGGCGGGGGAGCAGGAACTCCTCACCGAAGATGTCGGTACGGGTCTCGTCCCAGCTCTCGCCGCGCCCGGCGCTGATGCGCAGCAGCTGCTTGGCGTGATTCCACTCGTACAGGGCCCGGGACTCGTCCACGCCCTCGTAGCACTGGAGCCGTACCAGCCGGGCGCCGGCCACCTCGGCGACGGCCTTGGCCAGTTCGGTCTTGCCCACCCCGGCGGGCCCCTCCACCAGCAGCGGCTTGCCCAGCCGGGCGGCGAGGAACACGGTCGTGGCGACGGCGGGCGAGGCGAGGTAGCCGGTCTCGGCGAGGCGGGCGGAGACGTCGTCGACGGACGTGAACAACGGGGGCCTCCGGCGGGTCGGGAGCAGTGCGGTCCCGGGAGCGGACCCCCAGGGAAACGTTCCGGCCCTATCTAAGCGCTTGTTCAGCTCTCGCGCCACGGTTCCCGGCGATCGGCCGCGCCGACCACGCCCGCACCCCCATCCAGCCCACTCCGACGCGCCCCCGGCCGCCCCCGCCCGCTGCAATGGATCCGTGATCCCGCTCCCGGACGACTGCCTCACGCGCAACGAGTGGATCTGCGGGGCCTATCTGAGCACCCGCCGGCAGATCCTGCTCGACGCGGTCGGCCAGCACCTGCGGCTGACGTTCCTGTCGGTGGCGATCGGCCTGGTCATCGCGGTGCCGCTCGCGGTGCTGGCCCGCCGGGGCTGGGCGGCCCCTCCCGTGCTGGCCGTGACGACGATCCTGTACACCATCCCGTCGCTGGCCATGTACTCCCTCCTCCTGCCCCTGTACGGCCTGTCGGCCACCCTCGTCGTCGCAGGGCTGGCGCTGTACTCGCTCACCGTGCTCGTACGCAACGTCCTCGCGGGCCTGCGCGCCGTCCCGGAGGAGACCCGGCAGGCCGCGCGCGGCCTCGGCTACGGCCCCGTCCGCCTCCTGCTCGCCGTGGAGCTGCCGCTCGCCCTGCCCGCCGCGATGGCGGGCCTGCGCATCGCGACCGTCTCGGCGGTCTCCCTCGCCACGGTCGGCGCGATCGTCGGCTACGGCGGCCTCGGCAACCTCATCTACGCGGGCATGAACAGCTACTTCAAGGCCCAGGTGCTCACCGCGTCCGTGCTGTGCGTGCTGATCGCCGTCGCCGCCGACCTGCTCCTGCTGGGCGCGCAGCGGCTGCTCACCCCCTGGACCAGGACGGCCCGCGCATGAGCGCCCTCGCCGCCGCCTGGGACTGGCTCGCCGACCCCGCGCACTGGCCCGGCGAGGACGGCATCCGGCACCGGCTGCTCCAGCACCTGGCGCTCACCGTCGTCTGTCTGCTCCTCAGCTGCGCGGTCGCCCTGCCCGTCGCGCTCGTCCTCGGCCATCTCGGCAGGGGCGGCGCGCTCGCCGTGAACCTGTCCAACGTCGGCCGGGCCGTCCCCACCTTCGCCGTCCTGGTGCTGCTCCTGCTGACCCCCGTCGGACGGTGGGGCGAGGGACCCACCGTGATCGCCCTCGTCCTGTTCGCCGTACCGCCGCTGCTCACCAACGCCTACGTCGGTGTGCGCGAGGTCGACCGCGGCGTGGTCCGGGCCGCCCGGGGCATGGGGATGACCGGCCGGCAGCTGCTGTTCCGCGTGGAACTGCCCCTTTCGCTGCCCCTGCTGCTGAACGGGGTCCGCATCGCCGCCGTCCAGCTCGTCGCCACCGCCACCCTCGCCGCGCTCGCGGGCGGCGGCGGACTCGGCCGGATCATCACGGCCGGCTTCAACCTCGCCAGCACCCCCCAGGTGGTCGCGGGCGCGTTCCTCGTCGCCGTGTTCGCCCTCGTGGTGGAGGGCGCCTTCGTACTCGCCGGACGACTCTCGCCGGCCCGGGTGGGGGGCGGCCCGCCATGAGAGGCCCCGGCACACCCGTCCGTGCCGCGCTCGCCGCCCTCGGCCTCCTCGCCCTGCTCCCCCTCGGCGCCTGCGCCACCGGCCCCGCCCTGGAGGACCGGGGCCGGGTCACCGCCGCGCCCGGTGACAGCCGCAGCCTGACCATCGGCTCGGCCGGTTTCACCGAGAGCGACCTGCTCGCCCAGCTGTACGCCCGGCTGCTCGAGGACGCCGGGTACCGGACCTCCCTCCTCACCGTCGCCAACCGGGAACTGTACGAACCGGCCCTGGAGACCGGCCGGATCGACGTCGTACCCGAGTACGCGGCCACCTTCGCCGACTGGCTGAACGCCAGGACACACGGCGCCGACGCGGCGCCGGTGGGCTCGCCCGACCTCGGCGCCACGATGAAGGCGCTGCGCGCCCTCGCCACGCCCCGCGGCCTGACCGTCCTCGCGCCGGGCCGGGCCGTCGACCAGAACGCCTTCGCGGTCGGCGCCGGCTACGCCCGGCGGCACCGCCTGAGGACCCTCGGCGACCTCGGCGCCGCCGGGCTGCCGGTACGGCTCGCGGCGGGCGACGAGTGCGTCCGGCGGCCGTACTGCGCCCCGGGCCTGCGGAAGGTGTACGGCATCCACATCACCGGGATCGACCCCAAGGGCGTCGGCACCGCCCAGGCCAAGCGGGCCGTGCAGCAGGGCCGGGACCAGATGGTGCTGACCACCAGCACCGACGCCACCCTCGACTCCTTCGGCCTGGTCCTGCTCGCCGACGACAAACGGCTGCAGAACGCCGACCACATCGTCCCGGTCGTCAACCGCGCCCGCGCCGGCGGCCCCCGGGTGGCGCAGGCCCTCGGCCGGCTCGGCGCCGTGCTCACCACCGCCGACCTGGCCGCGATGAACCGGCAGGTGGACGGCGCGCGGCGGCTGCCCGCCGACGTGGCCCGCGCCTATCTCCGGGACAAGGGCCTGCTGGAGTAGCCCGTCTCAGGCGTCCGCCACCGAGTCGAACGGCACCTGCCGCCGTGTCACCCCGCGCGCGTCCGCGTCCACCGAGCGGCGCAGCGCCTCGTGCAGCTTCGCCGGGGTCAGCACGCCGAGGAACCGCGCCCCGTCCAGCACGGCGACCCACCCGGCGTCGTGCTGGAGCATCACCCCCAACGCCTGCTTCAGCGGTGCCCCGACCGGCACCCGGGCGGTCATCCGGTGGGCCAGGTCCCCGACCGTGCCGCCCGCCGTCAGCTCCCCGGCACCCACCCAGCCGTACAGGTCGCCGTCCGCGTCCAGGACCACCGCCCACCGGGCACCCTCGGTCCCGAGCCGTTCCCGGGCCCGCGCGGCGGACTCCTCCGGGCGGGCCACCGGCGGCTGCTCCAGGTCGTCCGGTTCGATCGCGGTGACCGACAGCCGCTTCAGCCCGCGGTCGGCTCCCACGAAGGAGGCGACGTACGGCGTGGCGGGCGCCCCGAGGACCGCGCCGGGCGTGTCGAACTGCTCGATACGGCCCTGCCCGTACACGGCGATGCGGTCGCCGAGCCGGACGGCCTCCTCGATGTCGTGCGTGACCAGCAGCACCGTCTTGCGCACCGCGGCCCGCATGCGCAGGAACTCGTCCTGCAACTGCTCGCGCACCACCGGGTCGACCGCGCCGAACGGCTCGTCCATCAGCAGCACCGGGGGATCGGCGGCCAGCGCGCGGGCCACGCCGACCCGCTGCCGCTGCCCGCCGGACAGCTGGTGGGGATAGCGCGGCCCGTACGTCCCCGGGTCCAGGCCCACCAGGTCCAGCAGTTCGGCCGCCCGGGCCCGGGCCCGCGCCCGCTTCCAGCCGAGCAGCGCGGGCACGGTCGCGGTGTTGTCCAGGACGGTGCGGTGCGGGAAGAGGCCCACCTGCTGGATGACGTAGCCGATGCGGCGGCGCAGCCGCACCGGGTCGACGGACGCGATGTCCCGGCCCTCGACGAGGATCCGGCCCGAGGTCGGTTCGATGAGCCGGTTCACCATCATCATGGTGGTCGTCTTGCCGCACCCGGACGGCCCGACGAGCGTCACCAGTTCACCCTCGGCGACCTCGAAGGAGAGGCCGTCCACGGCCGTCGTCCCGTCCGGATACCGCTTGGTGACCTGCTCGAACCGGATCATTCCGCCACGCTACGGCAGCCGGTCCGGGGCCTCATCCCGTCGTGGCCCGACCGGCGGACCCCGCGTACCGAGGGCGGTCAGCCGAGCAGGATCACCTCCAGGGTGCGGGGGCCGTGCACGCCCTCCACCCGGTCCAGCTCGATGTCGCTGGTGGCCGACGGGCCCGAGATCCAGGTCAGCGGGCGGGCCGGATCGAGGCGTTCGAGGGCCTGGGGGACGGAGGAGACGACCTGGTCCGGGACGCGGACGACACAGATGTGGTGGTCCGGGATCAGCGAGACGCGGCGCCGGCCCTGGTCCGGGGAGCCGTCGAGCACGAGCGTGCCGGTCTCGGCGATCGCCACGGCGCAGCCGGTCACCACGCTGTCCACCCGGTCCAGCCGCCCGGCGGTGTCCGCCGCCCGGTCGGGGACCCGTACCGCGTCCGCGGCGGACAGCCACTCCTCGGGCAGCCCCGGCGGGACCAGCACCTCCCGGGCACCGCGCCCGGCCAGCAGTCGCATGACCAGCGGCGGCAGTTCCTCCGCGGTGCAGCGGTGCACGAGCGCCCGGTAGTCCGCCAGGTTCTCCGCCAGCAGCTCCACCGTCTCCTCGGCGGTCCGCTCCCCGTGCTCGCGCAGATACTCCCGGGGCACGGCCTCCTCGTAGGGCCGCTCGTCCGGTGCCACGTCCGCGAGGGCCCGCCGCACCCGGCCCAGGACCCGTTCCCTGCCGTTCACCTGCCGCCGTCCTTTCCGCCGCGCGTGCGCTGCCACCAGTCCCGGAAGGGCTCCGGGGGCACGGCCGGCAGATCCCGCGCGCCGCTCCACGCCCGGCCCGGACCCGGCAGGGTGCGCGGGTGCAGCCGGCGGGTCCGGGAGGCCAGCCGCTGGCCCGCGCGCAGCGCCCCGGGGTGGGCGAACGCCCAGCGCGCCGCCCGCATCGCCGCCCGCTCGGCCGCGTGCCCCTTCGCCGGCTTCAGCAGCACCTTGTTGCCCCGCAGCACCGCCGGACCGCCCTCCACCACCCGCTCCCGCAGGTGCACCAGCACCTCGGGGATGTCGATGGCGACCGGGCACACCTCGTAGCAGGCCCCGCACAGCGACGAGGCGTACGGCAGGGAGGCGTCGATCTCGCTGCCCGTGCCGCGCAGCTGGGGGCTGAGGATGGCGCCGATGGGGCCCGGGTAGACCGAGCCGTAGGCGTGCCCGCCCGCCCGCTCGTACACCGGGCACACGTTCAGGCAGGCCGAGCAGCGGATGCAGCGCAGCGCCTGGCGGCCGACGGCGTCGGCGAGGGTGTCGGTGCGGCCGTTGTCGAGCAGCACCAGGTGGAAGGCGCGCGGGCCGTCCTCGCCGGCGGTCCCGGTCCACATGCTGGTGTACGGGTTCATGCGCTCGGCGGTCGAGGAGCGGGGCAGGGTCTGGAGGAAGACCTCCAGGTCCCGCCAGGTGGGCACGACCTTCTCGATGCCCACGACCGAGATCAGCGTCTCGGGCAGGGTCAGGCACATCCGGCCGTTGCCCTCGGACTCGACGACCACGAGCGTGCCGGTCTCGGCGACCATGAAGTTGGCGCCGGAGACGCCGACCTTCGCCCGCAGGAACTTCTCCCGCAGGTGCAGCCGGGCCGCCTCGGCGAGATCGGCGGGTGTGTCCGTCAGGTTCCCGGGCGCGGGCCGGCCCCACTCGCTCATCTCGCGCGCGAAGATGTCCCGGATCTCGCCCCGGTTGCGGTGGATGGCGGGAACGAGGATGTGCGAGGGGCGGTCCCTGCCCAACTGCACGATCAGCTCGGCGAGATCGGTCTCGTAGGCGCGGATGCCCGCCGCCGCGAGCGCCTCGTTCAGCTCGATCTCCTGCGTGGCCATCGACTTGACCTTGACGACCTCCGACTCGCCGGTCTCCTTGACCAGTTCGGTGACGATCCGGTTGGCCTCCCCGGCGTCCGCCGCCCAGTGAACCGTACCGCCGGCCGCGGTGACCGACTCCTCCAACTCGAGCAGGTACCGGTCGAGGTGGCGCAGGGTGTGGTCCTTGATCCGCCGGCCCGCCTCGCGCAGCGCCGCCCAGTCGGACAACTCGCCGACGGCCTTGGCCCGCTTGGCGCGGATGGTGTGCGTGGCGTGGCGCAGATTGCCGCGCAGCGTGGGGTCGTGGACGGCGTCGCGCGCGGCCTTCGGAAAGGCCGGCATGCCGACGAACGTACCGCTCATACCGCCGGTTCCTCCTCCGTGCTCGCCAGGATCTCCGCGATGTGCACCGGCCGCACGCCGCTGCGCAGCCGGCTCATCGTGCCGCCGATGTGCAGGAGACAGGAGTTGTCGGCCGCGCACAGCACCCCGGCGCCCGTCGACTCCGCGTTGCGCACCTTGTCGACGCCCATCGCCGCCGACACCTCGGCGTTCTTCACCGCGAACGTGCCGCCGAACCCGCAGCACTCCTCGGCCCCCGGCAGCTCGACCAGTTCCAGCCCCTTCACCGCCTCCAGCAGCCGGCGCGGGCGGTCCCCGAGCCCGAGGCCGCGCAGCCCGTGACAGGTCGGGTGATAGGTGACCGTGCGCGGGTAGCAGGCGCCCACGTCCGTCACCCCGAGCACGTCGACCAGGAACTCCGTCAGCTCGTACGTCTTCGGCACCACCGGCGCCAGCGCCCGGGCGAGCCCTTCCCCGCGCCCCTCGGCCCGGGCCCGTTCGCCCAGCCGGGGATACAGCTCCCGCACCATCGCCCCGCACGACCCGGACGGGGTCACGATCGCCTCGTAGCCGCCGAAGACATCGGAGAAGTGCCGGGCCAGCGGCTCGGCCTCATGACGGTAACCGGTGTTGTAGTGCGCCTGTCCGCAGCAGCTCTGGCCCATCGGGAAGTCGACGTCGACACCCAGTCGGGTCAGCAGCTTCACCACGGCCCGGCCCGTGTCCGGATACAGCGTGTCGTTGACACAGGTCAGGAACAGGGCGACACGCATCGCGGCTCCTCGGTGCCGGTCGTCGGACGGGGGAAACGGATCATCGGACCAGTGCAGGGTAGTCGGCGGGGTACGGCCGCGGGCAGAGGGCGGCTCACCGCGCGGCGAGCCGGTCCTCGGCCGCCCGCCACCGGCCGGTGTCCCCCCACGGCGTGTACCGGGTGAGCGGCTGGGTGCGGGTGAGCAGCCGGCGCAGCGCGGGCAGATCGCCGGCGAGTCCGTGCGCGCGGGCCTGCACCAGCACGTTGCCGAGCGCCGCGGCCTCGGTCGCGCCCGCGACGACCGGCAGCCCGCAGGCGTCGGCCGTCAGCTGGCACAGCAGCGCGTTGCGGGTGCCGCCCCCCACCAGGTACACCACGTCCACCGGATGGTCGGCCAGCCGGGCCGCGTCCAGCACGGCCCGCCGGTGGGCGAGGGCCAGCGAGTCCAGGATGCACCGGGTCACCTCGGCCCGGGTCACGGGCACCGGCTGCCCCGTGGCCCGGCACGCCTCGGCGATCCGCTCCGGCATCCGGCCTGGCGCGAGGAACGCCGCGTCCCCCGCGTCCACCACCGACCGCAGCGTCGGCACGGCCGCCGCCTCCCGCAGCAGCAGCCCGAGATCCGGCTCCCCCCAGGCCCGTACGCACTCCTGGAGCAGCCACAGCCCCATGATGTTGCGCAGATAGCGGACCGTGCCGTCCAGCCCCAGCTCGTTGGTGAAGTTCGCCGCCCGGCTCTCCTCGGTGAGCACCGGCGCCGACAGCTCCAGGCCGGCCAGCGACCAGGTGCCGGTGCAGATGTAGGCGAACCGCTCGCCGGCCGCCGGGACGGCCACCACCGCCGACGCGGTGTCGTGCGAGCCGACCGCCGTCACCGGCACCGGTCCGCGCAGCCCGGTCTCCGCCAGCACCCGGGGCAGCAGGGTCCCGGCCGGATCGCCCGGCTGCCGCAGCGGCGCGAACAGGGCGAGGTCGATGCCCAGCCGGCCGGCGACCCCGTGCGCCCAGGTCCGGGTCCGCGGGTCGACGAGCTGGGTGGTGGAGGCGTTGGTCAGCTCGGTGCCCTGCTCGCCGGTGAGCCAGTACGTCAGCAGGTCCGGGACGAGCAGCACCCGCGCCGCGTGCGCGAATCGGGCGGTCGGGCGGTCGGCCGTGAGCTGGTAGAGCGTGTTGAACGGCGCGTACTGAAGGCCCGTCGCCGCGTACAGCTCCGCCGCCGGGACGGTCGCCCACACCTTCTCCGCGACCCCCTCGGTGCGGGCGTCGCGGTAGTGGACCGGGTTGCCGAGCAGCGCCCCGTCGGCGTCCAGCAGGCCGTAGTCCACCGCCCAGCCGTCGATGCCGACGGAGGCGAGCGTCCCGTCGGCGCAGTGCGCGCCCGCCGCCCGCAGTCCGTCCAGGACGCCCCCGTACAGCGCGAGGATGTCCCAGCGCAGCCCCTCCGGGAGGCGCACCGGCCGGTTCGGGAACCGGTGCGCCTCGGTCAGCTCCACCGAGTCCGGGCCCACCCGGCCCACCATGACCCGCCCGCTGGACGCGCCCAGGTCGACCGCCGCGTACGCCTTCACCCCCGTGCTCATCGCAGGAACGCGGCCGCCACGCCCGCGTCGACCGGGAGGTGCGCCCCGGTGGTGTGCGTGAGGTCCCCGCCGGTCAGCGCGAACACCGCGTTCGCCACGTGCTCGGGCAGCACCTCGCGCTTCAGCAGGGTCCGCCGCGCGTAGAACTCGCCCAGCTCCTCCTCCGGCACCCCGTACACGGCGGCCCGCCGCGCGCCCCAGCCCCCGGCGAAGATCCCGGAGCCGCGCACCACGCCGTCCGGGTTGACCCCGTTCACCCGGATCCCGTGCTCGCCCAACTCGGTCGCGAGCAGGCGTACTTGATGGGCCTGGTCGGCCTTGGTGGCCGAGTAGGCGATGTTGTTCGGCCCGGCGAAGACGGCGTTCTTCGAGACGATGTACACGATGTCGCCGCCCAGCCCCTGCGCCGTCATCACCCGGGCCGCCTCCCGCGACACCAGGAACGAGCCGCGGGCCATGATGTCGTGCTGGAGGTCCCAGTCCCGGGCGGTGGTCTCCAGCAGCGGCTTGGAGACGGAGATCCCGGCGTTGTTGACGACGAGGTCGACCCCGCCGAACGCGAGCGCCGCGGACCGGAACGCGGCGGCGATCCGCTCCTCGGAGGTGACGTCCACGGTGACGGCGACGGCCTTGTCCGGCCCGCCCAGTTCCTCGGCGACCCGCGCCGCGCCCTCGGCGTTCAGGTCGGCGACGACGACACAGGCGCCCTCCGCGACCAGCCGGTGCGCGACGGCCCTGCCGATGCCGCTGCCCGCGCCCGTCACCAGCGCGACGCGCGTGGCGAGCGGCTTGGGCTCCGGCATCCGCCGGAGCTTGGCCTCCTCCAGCGCCCAGTACTCGATGCGGAACTTCTCCGCCTCCTCGATGGGTGCGTACGACGAGACCGACTCGGCGCCCCGCATCACGTTGATCGCGTTGACGTAGAACTCGCCGGCCACCCGGGCGGTCTGCTTGTCCTTGCCGAAGCTGAACATGCCGACGCCCGGGACCAGCACGACGGCCGGGTCGGCGCCGCGCATGGCGGGGGAGCCGGGCAGGGCGTGCCGCCGGTAGTAGGCGGCGTACTCCTCCCGGTAGGCGGCGTGCAGCTCCTCCAGCCGGGCGACGGCGTCCGCCAGCGGCGCGGTGGGCGGCAGGTCCAGCACCAGCGGCCGCACCTTGGTGCGCAGGAAGTGATCGGGGCAGGAGGTGCCGAGCGCGGCCAGCCGGGGGTGCTCGGCACGGGCCAGGAAGTCCAGGACGGCGTCGGAGTCGGTGAAGTGCCCCACCTGCGCCCGGTCCCGCGAGGCCAGGCCCCGCACGTACGGCGCGAGGGCGGCGGCCCGCTCCCGGCGCTCGGCCTCGGGCAGCGCCTCGTACCCGGCGACGACCGGGCCGAACGGCTCCGCCCTGCCCCGCTCGGCGAGGAACGCCTCGGCGGTGCGGATGATGTACAGCGAGTTGCGCTCGCACTCCTCGGACGAGTCGCCCCAGGCGGTGATCCCGTGCCCGCCGAGGACGCATCCGACGGCCCGCGGGTGGGCGGCCTTGACCGCGGCGATGTCCAGCCCGAGCCGGAACCCGGGCCGCCGCCACGGCACCCACACCACCCGGTCCCCGAAGCACTCGGCGGTCAGCTTCTCCCCGTCGGCCGCGCAGGCGAGCGCGATCCCGGAGTCCGGGTGCAGGTGGTCCACGTGCGGGGCGTCCACCAGGGCGTGCATGGCGGTGTCGATGGAGGGCGCGGCCCCGCCCCTGCCGTGCAGGCAGTAGTCGAACGCCCCGACCATCTCGTCCTCGCGCTCCACACCCGGGAAGACGCCGGCGAGCGCCCGCAGCCGGTCCAGCCGCAACACGGCGAGCCCGTCCTCGGTGAGCGTCCCGAGGTCGCCCCCGGACCCCTTCACCCACATCAGCTCCACCTCACCACCGGTGACGGGATCGCTGGCGGTGCCTTTCGCGGAGGCGTTCCCGCCGGCGTAGTTGGTGTTGCGGGGGTCGGAGCCGAGCCGGTGCGAGCGAGCGAGGAGAGCGGCCACTTCGGGATGGGTGGTCATGCGTACGGGTTCCTTTCCGGAGGAGGTGAGTGTCCAAAGGGGCGCGGGGAACTGCGTGAACGGCCACGACGGACCCGCACCCCGCGACGGGGCTCCAGCGGCAGACGCCTCACGCCCCCCAGCCGGCCTGCTCGCCCCCGACCCGCTCGGCGACGATCCTCTCGGCCCATCCGGACCGGGCGTACGCGGCCATCGGGTCGGGGTCCACCCCCATGTCCTCCCGCACCTCGCGGAGCAACGGCCGCACATCCGTGTTGTACGCGTCCATCAGCACCGCGTTGGCTCCCAGCACATCCCCCGAAGCCTGGGCCCCGGCCAGCGCGGTCCGGTCCACCAGCAGCGCCTTCGCCGTGGCCTCCTGGACGTTCATCACCGAGCGGATGATCGCCGGGATCTTCGGCTCGATGTTGTGGCACTGGTCGAGCATGAACGCGACGTCCGGGGTGAACCCCCCGCCCCGCACCACCTCGTACATGATCCGGAACAGCTGGAAGGGGTCCGCCGCCCCCGCCATCAGGTCGTCGTCGGCGTAGAACCGCGAGTTGAAGTCGAAGCCGCCGAGCCTGCCCTCTCTCAGCAGCGTGGCGACGATGAACTCGATGTTGGTGCCCGGCGCGTGGTGCCCGGTGTCGACCACCACCCGCGCCCTGTCGCCGAGTCTGAGGCAGTGGGCGTAGGCGGTTCCCCAGTCCGGCACGTCCGTCGAGTAGAACGCCGGCTCGAACAGCTTGTACTCCAGCAGCATCCGCTGCCCGTCCCCGAGCCGCGCGTACACCTCGGCCAGCCCCTCCGCCAGCCGGTCCTGGCGGGCCCGCACGTCGTCCTGCCCGGGATAGTTCGTGCCGTCCGCGAACCACAGCTTCAGGTCGCGGGACCCGGTGGCGTCCATGATGTCGACGCAGCGCAGCAGATGGTCCACCGCCTTGCGGCGCACCGCCGCGTCCGGGTGGCAGATGCTGCCCAGCCTGTAGTCGTCGTCCTGGAAGGTGTTGGAGTTGATCGCGCCCAGTCGCACCCCCCGCTCCCCGGCGTACTTCGCGAGCGCCGCGTAGTCCTCCACCGTGTCCCAGGGGATGTGCAGGGCGACGGAGGGCGCCACGCCGGTGAACGCGTGCACCCGCGCCGCGTCCTGGAGCTTCTCCCACGGCGAGCGCGGCACCCCCGCCTGCGCGAACACCTTGAACCGGGTGCCCGAGTTCCCGTACGCCCACGACGGCGTCTCGACGGCCTGGGTCTTGAGCGCGGCCTTCACCGCGGCGAGGTCGGTCACTTCGGGGCTCCTGTGGAGGTCGGCGTGCGACGGACTGAGCGTATGAAACGATTCAGAACGGCAAGCTAGGGGCCGCCACCAGGGGTGTCAAGCACTCCGGCCGACCCGGACGTCGCGACCCCTCCGCGACCTCCCGCGGTCGACGGTTTTTCGACATGGGCCCATTGACGGGGGGCGGTCGCGGTGCCTACGGTCCCGGCAAGCTGTTTGAAACCTTTCACGAGGGCACCTGCACCCTCGGCGGGAACGGTGTGGTCGACCCGTACGACTTCCGAGAGAACGGGAGCGGTTCATGCAGCGCGTGTGCTTCCTGCTGAAGGTCAGGGCGGACCGGCTCGACGAGTACCGGGCGCGGCACGCGGCCGTCTGGCCGGAGATGCTCGACGCCCTGTCGGCGGCCGGCTGGCACAACTACTCGCTGTTCCTGCGCGAGGACGGCCTGCTCGTCGGCTACCTGGAGACCGAGGACTTCGCCGCCGCCCAGGCCGGCATGGCCGCCACCGGGGTCAACGCCCGCTGGCAGAAGGAGATGGCGCCCTTCTTCGAGTCCCTGGACGGCGCACGGCCCGACGAGGCCATGCGACCGCTCACCGAAGTGTTCCACCTGGCCTGACCGGGAGCCGCGCCGATGAGACCCTCGCTGACCGGGCCGGCCGTCACCCGGCTCGACGCCCGGGCCCTGTACTTCGTCTCCTACGACGGCCTGGTCAACACCAACTCCTTCCAGAAACACGGCCTGCTGACCCACCGGGGCCACCAGTACGCGGTCTGGTACACGGCGAGCCGCGAGGCGGTCGTGGCCCGCCGCCGGCTCGGCACGGCCACCTGGTCGGCCGTCCGCCTGCCCCACCTGCTGAAGGCCGACGACTCCCACAACGTCATCTGCATGGGCGTCTCCCCGGCGGACGGCCGCCTGCACCTGAACCTCGACTCCCACAGCGACGGCTTCCACTACGTCAAGTCCGTCGCCGGACTCCTCGACGACCCCTCCGGCACCGCCTGGGGCCCGGCCGCCTTCGGAGCCGTACAGACCACCCTGGACGGCCTGCCGCTCACCGAGCGGTTCACCTACCCGCAGTTCCTCACCACACCCGAGGGCCGGCTCCAGCTCGCCTACCGGGCGGGCGTCTGTGGGAACGGCCGCAACGCCCTCGCGGAGTACGACGGTTCCCGGTGGAGCGCGCTCGGCGAGTGGTCCGGCGCCACCGGCACGTACACCACCGCGCACGGCTCCAGCTCCGCCCGCAGCATGTATCCGCACGGCCTCGACTACGACCGGCGCGGCCGGCTGCACGCCCTGTTCACCTGGCGGGAGCGCGACCCGGCCGTCCTCGGCGGCAGCGGCGGACTGACCAACCACGACACCGGCTACGTCACCTCCGACGACCGCGGCCGGACCTGGCGCGACGATGCGGGCACTGTGGTGGGCACCACCGGCGGACCGGACCGGGTCCGCGTCACCGACCCCGGCCTGGTCGTCGACCCGCTCGGCCCGGACCACTGCCTGATGAACCAGGAGAGCCAGTGCGTCGACTCGGCCGGCCGGCCGCACGCGGTCGTCAGCCACCTCCCCGTCCGCCTCGGCCCGGCGACCACCGGCTACGCCGCCGCCCGCACCGCCCACGCCCGCGCCCACCACCTGCGCAAGACCGCCTCCGGGGCCTGGCTCAAGACCGAGATCCCCGTCCCGCTCCGCTCCAGCCAGCGCACCCGACTGGTCCTGGACCGCCACGACAACGCCTACGCCGTGCTGCCCCGCGGCCGGATCGCCGCCGCCTCGGCGGCCTCCGGGTACACCGACTGGACCCTGCTGTTCGACGGCGCGGGGCTCGACGCGTTCGGCGAGGTGGTGGTCGACGAGACCCGGATCGCGGCGGACCACGTCCTGTCGTTCCTGTACCAGGAGAAGTCCGCCGGCCGGACGCCCTCGCCGCTGCACGTGGCCGACTTCGCCCTGCCGGCCCGACGGTAATGTGAAGCGCGTCCCGCCGCGTCCCGTCCCTGGAGGTCCGAAGCCCGATGGCCCAGTCGGTGGGTATCAAGGACGTCGCCCGCGCCGCCGGAGTGTCGGTGGGCACGGTCTCCAACGTCATCAACCGCCCGGACACCGTCGCGAGCGAGACCCGGGCCCGGGTGCTGTCCGCGATCGACCGGCTCGGCTACGTCCGCAGCGAGTCGGCGCGCCAGCTGCGCGCGGGCCGCAGCCGGATCATGGGCCTGCTCGTGCTCGACATGGGCAACCCGTTCTTCGTGGACGTGGCCCGCGGCGCCGAACGCGCGGCCCGGGAGGCCGGGCTCGGCGTGATGGTGTGCAACAGCGCCCAGGACGCGGCCGAGGAGGCCGAGTACCTCTCGCTCTTCGCCGAACAGCGGGTCCGGGGCGTGCTGCTCACCCCGGCTGACGCCACCGGCCGCAACATCGCCGCCTTCCGCCGGCACGGCATTCCGTTCGTGCTGGTCGACCGGGTCGCCGAGGGCACCACCGAGTGCTCGGTGTCGGTGGACGACATCGCGGGCGGCGCGCTCGCGGTGCGCCACCTGGTGGACGCCGGGCACCGCTCGATCGCCTACGTCAGCGGCCCGCCCGGGCTCAACCAGGTCCGCGACCGGCGCACCGGCGCGCTGTCCGCACTCGCCGAGGCCGGGCTCGGCCCCGGGGCGCTGCGCGAACTGCCCACCGACCGCCTCGACGTGGCCGCGGGCCGGGACGCGGGCGCCCGCCTGCTCGGCCTCGCCGACCGCCCCACCGCCGTCTTCTGCGCCAACGACCTGCTCGCCCTCGGCCTGCTCCAGGCCATGTACGCGGCGGGCGTCACCGTCCCCGACGACCTGGCGATCGTCGGCTACGACGACATCGAGTTCGCCGCCGCGGCGGCCGTCCCCCTCACCTCCGTGCGCCAGCCCGCCGTCACCCTCGGCACCCTCGCCGCCGAACTGCTGCTGGAGGAGACCGAACAGGGCGAGCGGGCCCACGAGCACCGCCGGGTGGTGCTCCAGCCGGAGCTGGTGGTGCGCCGCTCCAGCCTCGTCGCCCGCTGACCGCCGCGTCCGGCGGCCGGCGGTGATCCCGGGCGCCGGGCCGCGCACGCTCATGTGCTGAACTGGGACGCGTCCGCATCGGCCCGTCCCGGGAGACCCGTTGAGCCTCAGCTACCGCCAGCCCGGTGTCGTCCTCACCGACCACCACTTCACCGTGCCCCTCGACCACGCCGACCCCGGGGGCGAGACCATCGAGCTGTACGCCCGCGAGGCGGTGGCGAGCGACAAGGCCGGGCAGGACCTGCCCTGGCTGCTGTACCTCACGGGCGGTCCCGGTTTCGGGGCGCATCGCTTCGTCGGGCGCCAGTCCTGGCTGGACCGGGCCCTGCGGGAGTACCGCGTCCTGCTGCTCGACCAGCGCGGCACCGGCCGCTCCACCCCCGCCACCCGGCAGACGCTGCCGCTGCGCGGCGGCCCCGCCGCCCAGGCCGACTACCTCACCCGCTTCCGCGCCGACTCCATCGTCCGCGACTGCGAGGCCATCCGCCCCCGGCTGACCGGCGGCGCCCCGTGGACCGTGCTCGGCCAGAGTTACGGCGGCTTCTGCACGGTGACGTACCTCTCCCTGGCCCCCGAGGGCGTGCACACCGCGCTCGTCACCGGCGGACTGCCCTCCCTGCACGCCCACGCCGACGACGTCTACCGGGCCGCCTACCCGCGCATCGAGCGCAAGGTCGCCGCCCACTACGACCGCTACCCGCAGGACGTGGCGGCGGCCCGCCGGATCGCCGACCACCTCCTCACCCGCGACGTGGTCCTGCCGAACGGCTACCGCTTCACCGTCGAGGCCTTCCAGTCCCTCGGCCTGATGCTCGGCACGAACGACGGCAGCCACCGCCTGCACCACCTGCTGGAGGACGCCTTCGCGCGCACCCCGTCCGGCCCGGAGCTGTCGGACGCCTTCCAGGAACAGGCACAGGCCCTGCTGTCGTACGCCGCCAACCCCCTCTACGCCCTCGTCCACGAGACGATCTACGGCCAGGACGCCCGCCCCACCGCCTGGGCCGCCGAACGCGTCCGGGCCGAGTTCCCGCGGTTCGACGCGGCCAAGGCGCTCGCCGGGGACGGCCCGGTGCTCTTCACCGGCGAGACCGTCCACCCCTGGATGTTCGAGACCGACCCGGCCCTGCGGCCCCTGCGCGAGACCGCCGGCCTGCTCGCCGCCCGCACCGACTGGGGCCCGCTGTACGACCCGGCCCGCCTCGCCGCCAACGAGGTGCCCGTCGCCGCGGCCGTCTACCACGACGACATGTTCGTCGACGCCGGCCACTCCCTTCGGACCGCGGCCGCGATCCGCGGCCTGCGCCCCTGGGTCACCAACGAGTACGAGCACGACGGCCTGCGCACGGCACCCCGGGTCCTGGACCGGCTGCTGGCCCTGGTCCGCGACGAGGTGTGACGGGCGGCCCGGCCCGCGGCGCACCGGGCGCTTTGGCAGGTCAGTAGGCTGGTCCCCATGCCGGACCAGACAACCGACCTCGCCGACCTGCGCGGCGACTGCGCCCAGTGCTTCGGACTGTGCTGTGTCGCCCTGCCCTTCGCCCGTTCCGCCGACTTCGCGGTGAACAAGCCCGCGGGCACCGCCTGCTCGAACCTCCGGGACGACCACCGCTGCGGCATCCACGCCCGCCTGCGGGAGCGGGGCTTTACCGGCTGCACGGTCTACGACTGCTTCGGCGCCGGGCAGAAGGTGTCCCAGATCACCTTCGGCGGGCGGGACTGGCGTACCGGACCGAAGGACGACGCGCGCCGGATGTCCGACGTCTTCCCGGTGGTCCGGCAGCTGCACGAACTGCTGTGGTACCTCACCGAGGCGCTGGGCCTGCCCGCCGCCGCGCCCGTCCACCCCGAGCTGCGCCGGGCGCTGGAGCGGACCGAAGGGCTCACCCGACAGAGCCCCGGGGAGCTGGCCGCGCTGGACGTGGCCGCGCACCGGCAGGAGGTGAACGTGCTCCTGCTGCGCACCAGTGAACTGGTCCGGGCCGGCGCCCCCGGCAAGGGCAGGGGCAAGGGCAAGGACCGGCGGGGCGCGGACCTGATCGGCGCCCGGCTCAGGGGCGCCGATCTGCGCGGGGCGAGCCTGCGCGGCGCGTATCTCATCGCGGCCGACCTGACCGGGGCCGATCTGCGCGGCGCGGATCTGATCGGCGCCGACCTGCGGGACGCCGACCTCACCGACGCCGACCTGACCGGGGCGTTCTTCCTCACCCAGCCTCAGGTGAACGCCGCGCGGGGCAGCGCCGGTACGCGGCTGCCGGTGTCAGTCACCCGGCCGGTGCACTGGGCAGCGGCCGGCTGACCGGGACCCGTCCGGTCCGTGCGGGTCCCGCCGCCGGTCGTCCGTGACCGCGTCGCGACCCGGGCACGCGGGCGCGGCCGCACCGCTGTCGGCGGCGCCCGGCGTCCCCAGGGGGCGCTGCCGCCGTCGTTCCAGCCGCAGCCGCAGCCCTTCCGGCATCAGAGTCAGGCGTTCGGCCACGGTCAGGCGGTAGCCGGGGTCGAGGTGCAGGTCGTAGCGGCGCAGCAGCAGGCCGAGGACCAACGTCGCCTCGTGCAGGGCGAACTGCCGGCCGATGCAGGCCCGCGCCCCGGTGCCGAACGGCTTGAAGGTGTGCGGTGGCCGGGCGCGTACGGCCGCCGGGGCGAAGCGGTCCGGGTCGAAGCGCTCGGGGTCCGCGCCCCACACCTCCGGCGCGCGGTGCAGCATCGGCGTCAGCACCAGGGCCCACGCGCCCCGGCGCATCGGATGCTCCCCGGCGAGGACCGTGTCGTGCCGGGCCTCGCGGGCGAAGGCGGGCGCGGTCGGCCACAGCCGCAGCGACTCGTCCAGCACCCGGCGCACATAGCGCAGCCGGGCCACCTGGTCGTAGCGGGGGTGCGGGGCGTCGCCCCAGACGCGGTCCACCTCGGCGCGGGCCCGGGCGGCGATCTCCGGGTGCCGGGCGAGGTAGTACAGGGCGAAGGAGAGCGCGCCCGAGGTGGTCTCGTGGCCCGCCACCAGGAACGTGATCACCTGCTTGCGGACGTTCTCGGCGGACAGCCGTTCCTCGGTCACCGGGTGCCTGGTGGCCAGCATGCGGTCCAGCAGGTCCCCCTCGCCGTCCCCGGACCGGCGCCGGGCCGCCACCAGTTCGTCCACGGTGCGGTCGAGGCAGGCCATGTCGGCGGCGTTGCGCCGGGCCGCGGAGCGCAGCAGCAGCGGGGCCAGCGGTCCGGGGACGGTGTTCAGCCGCTGGGCGTAGCCGAGCGTGCCGACCATCGCGGTGACGAAGGGGTGCGGGCGGTCGCGTTCGAAGGAGCCGAAGTCGTGCCCGAAGCCGGTCCGCGCGATCGTCTCCAGGGTCAGCCGGGTCATGTCGCCGGGCACGTCCACCGCGTGCCCGGCCGCCAGCCGCCGGTCCCAGTGGTCGGTGAGCCGGCCGGCCACGGACAGCATCATCCCGTGGTAGCCCTCCATGGCCTCCCGGCTGAACCCGGGTGCCAGGACGTCGTGCGCCAGCTGCCAGTTGGGTTCGTGGTTGTAGGCGGTGAACAGGCCGTCCCCGGCCACCGGGCGCAGGTTGGCGACGCCGAGGCCGACGTGCTTGGCGAACCGTGACTCGTCGGCGAGGTCGGCGACCAGCCGCGCCCCCCACACCAGCACGAACTCGTTGCCGAAGGCCCGGCGCCGGTAGATCGGGCCCAGTGCGCGGGCGTGGCGCAGGGAGTCCTGGAGCGGGCGGTGACGGTCGGCGCCGAGCACGTCGCCGAGCAGCGGCAGCCGGCGCGGCGGGTGCGGTATGCGATGCAGTTCGGGCCAGCCCCGCTCGGCGCTCCGGAAGCCCTTCGGCGGCCGGTTCCCCGTGGTCTTCGTCGTCTCCGCCATGGCGTGATCCCCCTTGATCCAGCGGATGGTTGACGCCGCCCCGCGTGTTGGACGTGGGTTCAATAACACGTTTCAGTGTGCTGCCGTTGTTGAACCGGCGTCAAGTAAAGTGACGCCATGCCCGCGAACGAGGAGGAGCGCGCCCGGCGCCGGCTCAGTACCGAAGAGCGCCGCGAGCAGTTGCTATCGGTCGGCGCGAGACTGTTCTCGGAGAGCGCCTACGACGATGTGTGGATCGAGCGGGTCGCCGAGATCGCGGGAGTTTCGCGGGGGCTGCTGTATCACTACTTCCCCACCAAACGGGACTTCTTCGCCGCGGTCGTGGAGCGCGAGAGCGAGCGGATGCTGCGGATGACGGCGGCCGTGCCCGGGGTGCCGGTGCGCGAGCAGCTGACCGCCGGCCTCGACGCCTACCTCGGCTATGTCGAGACCCACGCCCAGGGTTTCCGTGCCTTCCACCGCGCCGACGCGGCCGGCGACCAGGCCGTGCGCCGCGTCTACCAGCGGGCGCTGGCCGCGCAGGAGCGGCAGATCCTGGCCGCGTTCGCCGCCGACCCGGAGTTCGGGCCGGTCGTCGAGGCCGCTCCCGGGGTGCACCTGGCGGTGCGCGGCTGGCTCGCCTTCACCACCGCCGTCTGTCTGGAGTGGCTGCGCGGCGAGGGGGAGTTGAGCCGCGCGCAGGTGCGCGACCTGTGCGCCCGCGCGCTGCTGGGCGTCCTCGCGTAACCCGGAACGCTTCCGTCCGCCGGTGCGGCGTGGTTGGCGTGCGCTCCGAACTCCGATAAGTTAGGCAAGGCTTACCTAAGGAGATCTCGGGATGGATGAGACGCAGGACTGGACGGCCGCCCCCGGCGCGGCGGAACGGGCACGCTCGCTGTTGTCCGTCGCGTGGTCGTGCGCGGTGACCGCGGACGGCGTGCGCGAGGAGTACGCCGGCGCGCACGCCGTGACCGAGGACGGCCGGGTGCGGCTGACGGTGCCCGACGACAGCGGTCTGCTCGCCGCGGCCCTGTGCGCCCCGCGCCAGGAACCCTCCGCCCTGCTGGAGTTCGCCGACGTGGCCCCCGTACCGGTGCGCCATCGCGTCCGCGCCCGGCTCTGGCTCTCCGGCCGGCTCGCCCCGTCCGAGGGCGACCTGCTCTTCCGTCCCACCCGGGTGGTGCTCCGGGACGCCTGCGGGCCCGTGGTCGTCGGCCTCGACGAGTTCGCCGCCGCCCGCCCCGATCCCCTCGCCGGGGCCGAGGCCCGGCTGCTCACCCACCTCGCCGACGCCCACCCGGACGCCGTCGAGCGGCTCACCCGCCTGGTGCGGCCGGAGAGCCTGCACGCCGCGACCCGGGTGGCACCGCTCGCCGTCGACCGGCACGGACTGACCCTGCGCATCGAGCGCACCCGCGCCCACGGCGACGTACGACTGCCCTTCCACACGCCCGCCGACGACGTCCCCCAGCTCACCGAGCGGATGCACGCCCTGCTGCGGCAGGCCGCCGCCGCGGCCTGCCCCCGGGCGCTACAGCGGCAGCGCGCAGACGGCGACGGGTGACGCGAACGGCTCGCCCGCCGGGCGCAGTCCGCCGCCGTCGGGGTCCACGTGGAAGACGGTGACCGTGCCCGAGCGCTGGTTCGCCGCGAACAGCAGCCGGCCGTCCGGGGAGAACGCGATCTGCCGCGGGAAGTCCCCGCCCACCGGCACCGTGCCGAGCAGCCGCAGCCGGGCCCCGGCGGACTCCACGGCGTACCGGGCGATGCTGTTGTGGCCCCGGTTGGCCAGGAACGCGAACCGTCCGTTCGCCGTCACCAGGATCTGCGCCGGATAGTTGGTGCCGCCCTGAGAGCCCGTCGGCTGCGGCGGGCCCACGCGCAGCCGGCCGGAGCGCGGATCGTAGGCGCAGACGGCCACGGTGTCGTCCACCTCGTTGGCCAGGTAGGCGTACCGGCCGCCCGGATGGAAGGTCAGATGGCGCGGCCCCGCGCCCGGCCGGGTCCCTGCCCGGGCGGCCTCCGTGAGCGTGCCGCGCACCGGGTCGAGGCGGTAGGTGTAGACGGTGTCGGTGCCCAGGTCCACGGCGAGGACGTGCCGCCCGTCCGGGCTGGTCGTGAACTGGTGGGCGTGCGGGCCCCGCTGACCGGGGCCGGGCGGCGGAGAGGTGTGGGTGACCCGGTCGGTGCGCTCGCCCAGGGCGCCCGAGGCGTCGATCGGGTGCACGCAGACGCTGCCCGAGCCGTAGTCCGCGCTCAGCAGCCAGCGCCCGCCGGGGTGCACCGACAGATGACAGGGGCCCGCGCCGCCGGTGCTCCGGGTGCCGAGCACCCGCCGGTCCGCGAGGCGCACGGCCGTCACCCCGCCCTCCTCACGCTCGGCCACCGCGTACAGCGTGCGGCCGTCCGGGTGCACGGCGAGGTACGACGGGTCGGGCACCCCGGTGAGCGTGCCCGCCCCGGTGATCCGGCCCGAGCGGGGGTCGTACGACGCGAGGCCGATGCCGGTGCCGCCGCCCTCGACGGAGGTGTAGGTGCCCACGTACAGCGGGCGCGGCCCGGACGGCGCACGCGACGGCGCGGCGGGTTCCGGCGTGCCCCGGGTGGCCGGAGCGGCGGCCCGCGGGGCCGCCCGGGTCGTGCACGCGGAGACCGCCGCCGTGCCCGTCACCGCCCCGACGAACCGGCGCCTGGTCCAGCCGCCTGCGCGCTCCCGGCTCCGCTGGGGTGTCCGTGACTCCGTCTCCATGCCCCACCTCAGGTCGTCGGTCGGCCCGCTCACGGCAGCCACCTTGGCCCGCACCCGTCACCAGGGGCAAGCGTGCCCGGCCCGGACGGCCCCCGCCGCGCGCCTCACCGGGACCGGCTGCCGAGGCCCGCGCGGTTGCGCCACAGCTCCTCCTGGACGCCGAGCCAGTCGCGCAGCCGGGCCGGCCGGGGCAGCTTGGCCCGGTGCTCGCGGGAAACCCGGTCCAGCTCCTCCAGCAGCCGCCGGGTGCGGTGCTCGGTGTTCAGCTCGTCGATGATCCTGGTCGTCTCGGTCAGCACGGCGCCCAGCAGCTGCCAGTCGGTCCAGTCCTCGGCGATCTCCTCCCGGAGCAGCTCCGCCAGCCGGTCCCGGGTGCCGGCCGCCGTGTGCAGCTCGGCCGACAGCCGGGCTTCCGCCGACTCGGCGTCCTCGCTCAGGTGCGTGGTCACCAGCACCGCGAAGCTGACCACCGCGTCGGCGATCTCCGACAGCAGCCGTTCCACGGTCGCCCCCACCCGGGGCGGGAACAGGTCCTGGGAGCCCCGGGCCTTCGCCAGGTCCGTGAACGAGCGGGCCAGCACCCGCAGCACCACCGTGCAGATCTCCAGCGTGTCCAGACCGGTGCGCAGCACCACCCGGTGCAGCAGCCCCTCCTTGACGCGCGGATTGAGCCGCAGGCTGTCCTCCGCCTGCCGCAGCGCCGAGTCCACGCCCGTGATGTCGTGGTCCAGCCGGCGTGCCTCGTGCAGCCGCTCGGCCGCCTGCTGCCAGGGGACGCGGCCCGCGGCCTCCTCACCCATCCGCAGCATCAGCTGGCGCACCCGACGGGCCAGGCCCTCGATGGACCGGCCGGCCTCGTCCACCCACACGGGCGGCGGCAGCAGCAGGTTGCAGGCGGTGCCGACGGCCGCACCGATCAGCGTCTCGACGATCCGCGCCCACGCGGTGTAGCCGACCGTGGCACCGAGCACCAGCATGGCGCTGATCGCCACCTCGGCCACGTACTCGTCCACCCGCACCAGGCGCCCCACGGCCAGCGAGGCGATGATGAGCAGCGCCAGGCTCCACCAGGTCAGCCCCACCAGCACACTGAACGCGATGGCGACCAGCACACCGGCCACCACCGCGTTCACCCGGCGGATGCCGTTGGTCAGCGTGGCGTAGAACGTCACCTGGACGACCAGCAGCGCGGTCAGCGGCGCGGTCAGCGGGGCCGCCTCCGGACTCAGCCGGAGCGCGATGACGTAGGCGACCGACGCCGCCGCGGCCGACCGCAGCGTCTGGACGACCACCGGTTCCCGGCGACGCCTCAGCATCCGCCGCAGTCGCGAGGTCCAGCCCGGGGTCCACTTCCGTACGTTGATCATCCTTTGGCCTGTTCCCGTTCATCGGGCAGGTCGAACGTGGCCGTTCGCGGACTGTTTCCGGCCATGTCCGCCACGCCGTGGACCGGGCGGCCCTCGGGCCTACAGCTTGTCGAGGAAGGCGGAGAGGTTGGCCCGGGCCCGCTCGATCCGCTCCTCCACGGTCAGGCTCTCCTCGAACCGCACCCCGGACTCCGGCGCCTTCCTGCCCCGCAGATACAGCGAACAGGCCAGGTCGGTGCACATGTACAGCCCGACCGAGTTCCCCTCCCGGCCGGCCGCGCCCGTCTTCCGCGCGGTCATCAGCGACACTCCGCCGCCGGAATGCGTGGTCAGGCACACGGAGCACAGGCTGCGGTGCAGGAAGCCGCGCTGCGCGGCCGGATACCGCAGGGCCACACCGACGAGCCGGCCGTCGCGTTCGGTGACCAGATAGCTACGGTCCGGCGCACCGGGATCGCGCCAGCCGAGGAAGTCCAGGTCGTCCCACCGGCGGTCGCCGAGGTCCCGCGGCACGGTCAGGCGCTTGGCCTCGCCCTTGGAGCAGTTGACGAAGCAGGCGCGGATGTCCTGCTCGGTGAGCGGTCTCATCGGGGGAGGGTCCTTCCGGGAACGACGACAGGCTGCCTAGAGATCCTAGGCAGATGGCTATCGTATGTAGCCTCACAGGGGAGGGCCAATGGTTTTCCGTTAGGGCTGATCGGCCTCGTCGGACCGCGCCCGCGGGGGCCACACCCCCGGCAGCAGCACGCCCAAGGCATAGGCGCGGGCGACCAGTTCGGTGCGGTTGGCGGCGCCCCAGCGCGCCGACAGCCGCCGCAGGTGATAGGTGATGCCGTCCCTGCTGAGACCCAGCTCACGGGCGGCACGGGCGGTGGTCGCACCGCCGGCCAGCAGCGCCAGCACCCGCCGTTCCACCTCGGTGGTGGGCACCGGCTCCGGACCGGGCGCCGGCCGCTCGCCCAGCACGCGCAGCATCACCAGCAGCGCCGGAGTCTCCTCCGCGCTGTCGCTCACCGGATCCGCGGTCAGCTCCCCGTACCGCTCCGCCCCGCCGGGCGCCCGCCAGCACACCGACACCTGATAGCGGGACCGGTGCCGCAGCCGCAGCGCCTCGGCGATCCGCTCCACCTGGCCGGCCTCCTGCGGCCGGAACAGCTCCAGCACCTGCCGGCCGCGCAGCCGGCCCGGGGTCGTACCGCACTCCGTGGCCATCGCCGGGTTCGCCAGCACCACCCGGCCGTACACATCGCACACCGCCACCGGCACCGACACGCGGTCGAACACCAGCAGCGCGCGGTTGCGCCACGTCACCGCGTCGGCCCGTCCCGCCTCCATCGCACCTCCCGGTCCGCCGGCCGCCCGCCCATCAAAGAGGAAGAGGCAGGTCAGCGGCAACCCGGGCCTCGGCGGGCGCGGCCTTTCCGGCCGCTCGGCGACCGGCCGCAGCCCGCTCCGGGCGGCGGATGCGCGCGGGTGGCGCAAGTGCCGCCGCCGACTTTCCCCTACACGATCGTGTAGGGCCGTGGCGCGGGTCCGGGCCGCGCGTCGAGCACCCTGGAGCGCAGGAGTCCGCTACCGCGAAAGGCAGTTGTCGCGTCATGCCCCCCACCGCACCGCACCCCCGGCCCGCCGCAGCCCTGCCCGGCGTGCCCGTCGTCGACATCTCCGCCACCGGCCCCGGCCGGACCCCCGTCCAGCAGGTGATGGAGCTGATGCGGGAGCACGGCCCGGTGCTGGTGCGCCGGCTGCACGGCCGGGAGGCTCTGTTCGTCGCCGACGCGGACCTGGTCGCCGACCTGGCCGACGAGGAGCGGTTCGCCAAGCACGTCGGACCCGCCCTGGAGAACGTGCGCGAGTTCGCCGCCGACGGCCTGTTCACGGCGTACAACGACGAGCCCAACTGGGCCAAGGCGCACGACATCCTGATGCCCGCCTTCGCGCTCGGCTCGATGCGCACCTACCACCCGGTGATGCTGAAGGTGGCCCGGCGGCTCATCGACTCCTGGGACCGGGCGGCCCGGGCCGGCCGGCCCGTCGACGTGCCCGACGACATGACCCGCATGACGCTCGACACCATCGGACTGGCCGGCTTCGACTACGACTTCGGCTCCTTCGAACGCGCCGAGCCGCACCCCTTCGTCGAGTCGATGGTCCGCTGCCTGGAGTGGAGCATGACCCGCCTCGCCCGCACCCCGGGCCGCGACCACTCGGCCGCCGACGCCGCCTTCCGGGCGGACGCCGACTACCTCGCCCGGGTCGTGGACGACGTCATCGCCGCCCGCACCGGCACCGACCAGAGCGGCGCCGAGGACCTGCTCGGGCTGATGCTCTCCGCCCCGCACCCCGCCGACGGCACCACCCTGGACCCGGCCAACATCCGCAACCAGGTCATCACCTTCCTGATCGCCGGGCACGAGACCACCTCCGGCGCGATGTCCTTCGCCCTGTACTACCTCGCCAAGCACCCCGCCGTGCTCCGCCTCGTCCAGCGCGAGGCCGACGCGCTGTGGGGCAGCGCCCCCGACCCCGAACCGACGTACGACGACATCGGCCGGCTCACCTACACCCGCCAGGTGCTCAACGAGGCGCTGCGGCTGTGGCCGACGGCCGCCGCGTTCAGCCGGCACGCCCGCGAGGACACCCTGCTCGGCGGCAAGATCCCGCTGCGCGCCGGCCAGGCCGTCACCGTCCTGTCACCGATGCTGCACCGCCAGCCCGTATGGGGCGACAACCCCGAGCTGTTCGACCCCGAACGGTTCACCCCGGGTGCCGAGGCGGCCCGCCCGGTGCACGCCTTCAAGCCGTTCGGCACCGGTGAACGCGCCTGCATCGGACGGCAGTTCGCACTGCACGAGGCGACCATGCTGCTCGCCCTGCTGGTCCACCGCTACCGGCTGCACGACCACGCCGGCTACCGGCTCACCGTGAAGGAGACGCTCACCCTCAAGCCCGAGGGCCTCACCCTCACGCTCACCCCGCGCACCGCCGCCGACCGCGCGCACGCCCCGCTGCCCGGCACCGCGCCCGCGCCGGCCCGGGACACCCCGGCCCCGGACGCCCTCCCGGCCCGGGTCCGTCCCGGCACCCGCGCCCTGTTCCTGCACGGCAGCAACTACGGCACCTGCCGCGACTTCGCCGCCCGGCTCGCCGACGAGGCCGCCGCCGTCGGCTGCGCCACCGAGGTCGCCGCGCTGGACGCCTACGCGGACGGCCTGCCCACCGACCGGCCCGTGATCGTCGCCGCCGCCTCCTACAACGGCCGCCCCACCGACGACGCCACCGCCTTCGCCGCCTGGCTCGACGGCGACCCCGACCTGACCGGCGTGACCTACGCCGTCCTCGGCGTCGGCGACCGCAACTGGGCCGCCACCTACCAGCAGGTCCCCACCCGCATCGACGCCCGCCTCGCCGAACTCGGCGCCACCCGGCTCACCGGACGCGCCGCCGCCGACGCCTCCGGCGACCTCGCCGGCACCGTACGGGAGTTCACGGACCGCCTGCGCACCGCGCTGCTCACCGGGTACGGCGACCCGGAGGCCGAGCCCGGCACCCCGGACGAGCCCGCCCACGCCTACACGGTGCGCACCCTGACCGGCGGCCCGCTGGACGCCCTCGCCGAACGGCACGGCCTGGTCCCGATGACGGTCACCGAGGCCCACGACCTCACCGCGCCCGGCCACCCCCGCGTCAAGCGGTTCCTGCGCATCGCCCTGCCCGAGGGTGTCACCTACCGCACCGCCGACCACCTGACCGTGCTGCCCGCCAACGCCCCGGAACTGGTGGACCGGGCGGTCGCCGCGTTCGGCCTCGACGCCGACACGGTCCTGGACATCCGGAGTGCTCGGCCGCGCCGCGCGAGCGAAGCCGGGCGTGGGGGAGGCATCGCCGTGGACCGTCCGCTGACGGTACGCGAACTCCTCACGCACCACGTGGAGTTGCAGGAGCGGCCGACGGACCGGCAGCGGGCGCTGCTCGCCGGGGCCAACCCCTGCCCGCCCGAGCGCGCCGCCCTCGCCGCCCTGACCGGCGACGACCCGCGCACCCTGGTCGAACTGGCCGAGGACCACCCCGCGCTGCGTGGCGCCCTCGACTGGCCGCACCTGCTCGACCTGCTGACCCCGCTGCGCCCCCGCCACTACTCCATCTCCTCCGCGCCCACGGCCGACGCCCGCCACGCCGACCTCATGGTGTCCGTGCTCGACGCCCCGGCACGCTCCGGCAAGGGCCGCTACCGGGGCACGGGTTCAGGTCACCTCGCCGCCCTGCGGCCCGGCGACACCGTGTACGCCCGTGTCCAGCCCTGCCGCGAGGCGTTCCGGATCGACGGCTCGGCACCCGTGGTGATGGTCGCCGCCGGAACCGGTCTCGCGCCGTTCCGGGGTGCCGTCGCCGACCGCCTGGCCGCGCTCCGCACCGGCGCGCAACTCCCGCCCGCGCTGCTGTACTTCGGCTGCGACGCCCCCGACGCCGACTACCTGCACGCCGACGAGCTGCGGGCCGCCGAACGGGCCGGCGCCCTCTCGCTGCGCCCGGCCTTCAGCGCCGCCCCCGTCGACGGCGCCGCCTTCGTCCAGCACCGCATCGCCGCCGAGGCCGACGAGGTGTGGCGGCTGCTGACCGCCGGCGCGCGGGTGTACGTGTGCGGCGACGGCGCCCGCATGGCCCCCGGCGTCCGCGACGCCTTCCGTGCCCTGTACCGCGCGCACACCCCCGGCGCCGACCCGGCGGCGGCCGCACGCTGGCTCGACTCCCTGGTGGCGGAGGGGCGTTACGTGGAGGACGTGTACGCGGCCGGGTGAGCCGGGGCCGCGGCGGGGACCCGGGGCCGCGCCGGCTCCGGGTCCCCGCCCGGTCGGTTCCCGCTCGCCTCCGCCGGGCCGGAAGTCGCCGCCGCACCGGACGGCATCCGGCCCTCCGCTTAGCTCACAGCATGAACTAAGGCGTGGGTTAATGTCGCGCCCCGCTGCCCGAAGGGGTATGTTGCAGGTCGGGCACGGTTCGTGAAGGGAGCCATATGGCGGGGCGCAACGGGCGCACGGTACGCGACCTGAGACGAGGCAACCGTACGGCGGTGCTCCAGCGACTGTACTTCGACGGCCCCCTCAGCCGCTTCGAGCTGGGACCGGCCACCGGACTCAGCTCCGGCTCGGTCAGCAACGTGGTCGCCGACCTGATCGCGGACGGCCTGGTCGAGGAGGCCGGCAGCGTCGACTCCGACGGCGGCCGGCCCCGCACCCTGCTGCGCGTCGCCCCGCACAGCGGACAGATGATCGGCGTCGACGTCGGCGAGACCCGCGTACGCGTGGAGCTGTTCGACCTCGCGCTGACCGAACTGGCCCGGGTGGAACGGCCGCTGACCCCGCAGGGCTACGACGTCGAGGTCATCGCCGGCCACATCCGCGACGGCGTCGCCGAGGTCCTCACCGCCGAACGGGCCGCCCCCGAGCGGCTGCTCGGCGTCGGCGTCGGCGTCCCGGGCATCGTCGAGCACACCCCCGACCAGGGCGCCGTCGTCCACGGCCAGACCATCGGCTGGGACGCGGTCCCGCTGGAGCGGCTGCTGCGCTCCGCCTCCCCCCTCCCCGACGGGGTGCCGTATCTCATCGACAACGGCGCCAAGACCCTCGGTCAGGCCGAGATGTGGTTCGGCGCGGGGCGCGGCGCCCGCAACGCCGTCGTCGTCCTCTTCGGCTCCGGTGTCGGCGCCTGCCTGGTCACCCCCGAGGTGGAACACGGGCGAGCGGTGGAGTGGGGCCACCTCACGGTACGGGTGCGCGGCCGGCGCTGCCGCTGCGGCGCCCCCGGCTGCCTGGAGGCGTACGCCGGCGCGGAGTCGCTGCTCGCCCGCTGGCGCGAGGAGGGCGGCCGGCCGCCCGGGGACACGGACGAGGAGACCGCGCTCACCGCGATGCTCGCCGCCGCGTACCCGCCCGAGGGCACCGCGCCGGACCCGGTCGCGCTGGCCGTCCTGGAGGAGACCGCCGAGTACCTCGGCGCCGGCCTGTCCGACCTGATCAACCTCTTCCAGCCCGAGCGGATCCTCATCGGCGGCTGGGCCGGTCTCCAGCTCGGCACGCGCTTCCTGCCCGCCGTGCGCCGGCACGCGGCGACGTACGCCCTGCGTCACCCGGCCGACCAGGTGACCATCGACCTCGGCCGGCTCGGCCCGGACGCGGTCACCGTCGGCGCGGCGATCCTGCCCCTGGCCGACTTCTTCGCCAGCGGCGGCCGCCGCCCCGAACCGATCACGCAGAGCCCTCTCCCCCCGTGGCACACGGCCCTCCAGGAACGGGCCCCGCACTGAGGCAACGCGCCGGCCGGGGCTTCGCGGTACGCCGGGACGGGGCGGGGTCCGTCGGCACAACGGACCCCGACCGCGCGTCATCCGCGCCTCCCCACGGCCCGGAGCGGACCATGCCCGCCGGCACGGCCCGTCCGGTTCGGCGCGCGAGGGGTCTCAGGCCGGCGGCTCGTCCGGGCCGGGGTGTTCCGGGTGCACCGTGCCCGACCGGGGCGCGCCCCGGGGACCGGTGCCGGCCTCGTCCGTGTCCGGCGCGGTGGCCTGGTCGCCGGCGTGCTCGTCCCGCTCGTCGCGGGCCGGCCGGCCCGGGTCGACGTCCCAGCGGTCCTCCCGGGCACCGGCCTGCTGGTCCGGCATGTCCCGGGGCACCGGCCGCTCGCCGTCGCCGGGTCCTGATTCCCGTACAGCTGCCATCGTGTTCCCACTCCTCCGTCGGCTCGGGGGCCGGTGTCAGCCGACCTTCCGCCCCCGCATCGGTTCGGTCTCCATCCCGCCGCCCTGCCGCAGGCCCTCCAGGAACTCCTGGATCACCTCGGTCGCCGTACGCCGGGGCTGCCAGCCCAGTTCGGTACGGGCCCGCGCGCAGTCCATCAGCGGCAGCCGCAGCACGGCGTCGAACAGGTGCGGGGAGGCGGGCAGCAGGTGCAGCCCCCAGGCCGCGGCGATCGCCGAGCGGGCCGCCGTACGCGGCAGCCGGACCGGCCGGGAGCCCAGCAGCCCGGCGAGGACGGCGGCGTCCAGCGGGGGATCGGCGGCCAGATTGAACGGACCCCGGGCGTTGTCCGAGCGCACGGCGAGCCGGTAGGCCTCGGCCGCGTCGTCGGTGTGCAGCGCCTGCACCCGCAGGCCGGGGATGTCCGGGAGGAACGGCAGCAGGTCCGGCCGGGCCAGCGGGCCGGGCAGGAACCGCCCGCCGAAGATCCGCCGCTGCTCGCTCGCCGACTGCCACTTGAACAGGAACGCCGGGCGCATGCGCACCACCCGTACCTCGGTGTGGTCGCGCTCGAACACGTCCAGCGTGCGCTCCAGATAGGCCTTCTCCCGGCAGTACGCGGCGTCCGGCCAGCCATGCGTCGGCCAGGACTCGTCCACCGCGCGGTCCTTCGGCCCCGGCGAGTACGCGCCGACGGACGAGGCGTGCACCAGCACCGGCACCCGGGCCGCGGCGACCGCCTCGAACACCCGGATGCCACCCAGCACATTGGTCCGCCAGGTCTTCACCGGATCGTGCGTCGGCTGGAACGCCCAGGCCAGATGGATCACGGCGTCGGCGCCCTCGAACCGTTCGGCGAGGTTCTCCTCGTCGGATCCCAGGTCGACGGCCGCCCACTCGGTCTTGGGCGGCGACCACTCGGGCGTCCGCCGGGCCAGCCCGCGTACCGACTCGACCCCGGGATCCTCCGAGAGCAGGCGCACCACACTGGTCCCGACATTGCCCGTGGCGCCGGTCACGACCACCCTGCTGCCCGCTGGACTGCTCACCTTCGGCTCCTCTCGTCGGCGCGGCGGAGCTGCGACGAGCGCCCGGGTACCCGGGCGCCGGGCACGCACACGCGCCACCCCGCTCGGCCCGGGCGGGCGCGGGAGGCGGAATCCGCTGCCCCCGGGTCCCGGTCGCGGTCGGTGGCGTCGACGCCGGACCACCGTCGGCCGCCCCGCGCGGCTACCGCCCGGTCTCCGGATCGGCGACCTCGACCTGAGCCGGCCGCAGAAGCTGGTCCCCGACCCGGTAGCCGGGGCGCAGGACGACGGCGCAGGTGGGCCGGTCGACGTGCGCGGAGCGGGTGCAGGAGACCGCCTCGTGCCGGACGGGGTCGAACGGCTCGCCCGCCGTACCGAACGACCGCAGCCCCAGCGCCGCCAGTTCCTTCTCCAGGACCTCGGCCACCCGGCGGAAGCCGCCGGTGACCTCGCCCTGCCCGCGGGCCCGGTCGATGGCGTCGAGGACGGGCAGGAGACCGGTGAGCACGTTGGCCACGGCTATCTCGCGCACCGCCAGCCGGTCACGGCCGACCCGTCCGCGGTAGTGGTCGTACTCCGTCCGCACCCGCCGCAGGTCCGCCGCGCACTCCCGCAGCCGCGCGCGCAGGAGGTCGGCCTCGTCCGCGGCCGGGGCCGCCGCCCGCCGGGCGGGCTCGACATCGCCGCGGCGGCGGGGCTCCAGGCTGGTCCCCGCCTCCGGCCGCCGGGTGCCGCCGACGACCGACAGCGCCGGGCCGTCACGGCGGCCGGTGCCGCTCGGCCGGGTCATCCGGCACCGTCCTGCCGCTTGTCCTCGTCGACGATCTCCGCGTCGACCACGTCCTCGTCCGGCCCGCCCGCACCGGACGCGCCGCCGCCCGCGTCACCGTCGGCCGCCTGCGCGCCCTGGTCCTGGTCCTGCCGCGCCTGCGCGTACAGGGCGGTGCCCACCTTCTGGGCCGCCGCGGTGACCTTGTCCGTCGCCTCCCGCAGGGACGCGGAATCCGCCGACTCCGTCTTCAGCGCCTGCTTCAGCTCCGCCAGAGCGGCCTCGACCTCGCCCCTGACGTCGGCGGCGACCTTGTCGGTGTCGTCGGCGGTGTCGGCCAGCAGCCTCTCGGTCTGGTACGCCACCTGCTCGGCGCGGTTGCGGGTCTCGGCGGTCTCGCGGCGCCGCCGGTCCTCCTCGGCGTACTGCTCCGCGTCCCGCATCATGCGGTCGATCTCGTCCTTGGCCAGCGAGGAGCCGCCGGTGACGGTCATCTTCTGCTCCCTGCCGGTGCCGAGGTCCTTCGCCGTGACGTGCATGATGCCGTTGGCGTCGATGTCGAAGGAGACCTCGATCTGCGGGACGCCGCGCGGCGCCGGCGGCAGACCGGTCAGCTCGAACATGCCGAGCTTCTTGTTGTACGCCGCGATCTCGCGCTCGCCCTGGAAGACCTGGATCTGCACCGACGGCTGGTTGTCCTCGGCCGTGGTGAAGATCTCCGAGCGCTTGGTCGGGATCGTGGTGTTGCGCTCGATCAGCCTGGTCATGATGCCGCCCTTGGTCTCGATGCCGAGGGACAGCGGGGTGACGTCGAGCAGCAGGACGTCCTTGACCTCGCCCTTGAGCACACCGCCCTGCAGGGCCGCGCCGACGGCCACGACCTCGTCCGGGTTGACGCCCTTGTGCGGGTCCTTGCCGGTCAGCTCCCGCACCAGCCCGGTCACCGCCGGCATCCGCGTGGAGCCGCCGACCAGGATGACGTGGTCGATGTCCGACACCTTGATCCCGGCGTCCTTGACCGCGTTGTGGAACGGGCCCTTGCACCGCTCCAGCAGATCACCGGTCAACTGCTCGAACTGGGCGCGGGTGAGCTTCTCGTCCAGGTGCAGCGGGCCCTCGGCGGACGCCGTGATGTACGGCAGGTTGATCGTCGTCTCCGAGGACGACGACAGCTCGATCTTCGCCCGCTCCGACGCCTCCCGCAGCCGCTGCACGGCCATCTTGTCCTTGGCCAGATCGACGCCGTGGTGGTTCTTGAACCGCTGGACCAGGTGGTCCACGATCCGCTGGTCCCAGTCGTCACCGCCGAGACGCGTGTCGCCGTTGGTGGCCTTGACCTCGACCACGCCGTCGCCGATCTCCAGCAGCGACACGTCGAACGTGCCGCCGCCCAGGTCGAAGACGAGGACCGTCTGCTCGTTCTCCTTGTCCAGGCCGTAGGCCAGGGCGGCGGACGTGGGCTCGTTGATGATCCGCAGCACCTTCAGCCCGGCGATCTCGCCGGCCTCCTTGGTCGCGGTGCGCTGGGAGTCGTTGAAGTACGCCGGTACGGTGATCACCGCGTCCGTGACGTCCTCGCCGAGGTACGCCTCCGCGTCCCGCTTCAGCTTCTGCAGCACCCGCGCGGAGATCTCCTGAGCGGTGTACCGCTTGCCGTCGATGTCGCCCTGCTCGGGGAACCGCCACTGTGTGTCCCCCATGTGCCGCTTGACCGAGCGCACGGTGCGCTCCACGTTGGTGACGGCCTGGCGCTTGGCGACCTCGCCGACCAGCACCTCGCCGTTCTTGGCGAAGGCCACCACCGACGGGGTGGTCCGCGCCCCCTCCGTGTTGGTGACGACCGTGGGCTCGCCACCCTCCAGGACCGAGACCACCGAGTTCGTCGTGCCCAGGTCGATTCCCACTGCGCGTGCCATGGCCTTCTCCTCCATCTGAGTCCCAGACCCGGAGCAGACACCTCTCGTCAGAGCCTGGATAAGGTCCCCGGCCCGACTTGTCAAGAAATACAGACTTTACGGGTGGTTTCCGGGGCGATCCGCCGGCCTCGACGTCACGGCGAACCGGGCGCCGTCGGGGTCGCGCAGAACAGCCTCGTGCTCGCTCTCCTCCAGGACGCTGCCGCCGTGCCGCTCCGCGGCCCGCGCGCACGCCGGCACGTCGGCCACCGGGAAGGAGACCTGCCAGTGCGGCCGTACCGAGGGGTCGGGGGCCGTGTCCGACTCGCCCGACTCGATGCGCGCGACGACGAGGCCCCGGCCGCGCAGCAGCACCTCGTCGGCCTCGTACTCGACCTCGCAGGTGCCGGGGCGGTCCGAGGCCCAGTCGAGGACACCGCCGTAGAACATGGCGGCGTCGAAGGCGTCGCGGGTGTGCAGGGTGAGGCAGATCGGGGCCGCCCGCCGCCAGGCCTCCCAGCGGCTGAACAGCTCCCCCTCCCAGATGGCGAAGGTGGCTCCGTGCCGGTCGGACAGGAGCGCCACCCGTCCCGGCGGCAGCCGCAGCGGGCCGACGCCCGCCGTGCCGCCGCGCTCCCGGGCCCGTGCCGCGGCCTGGTCGGCGTCGGGGACGGCGAAGTACGGCGTCCAGGCCACCCCCGTCTGGCGCAGCGCGGGCAGCACGGCGATCCCGGCGACCGGCACCGAGTCCACCAGCGCGATACGGAAGTGGTCGCCCGCCCCGGCCGGGCGCCAGCGCCAGCCGAGGACGGCGCCGTAGAAGCGCTGGGCCGCCTCGAGATCGTGGCTGGTCAGACTGACCCAGCACGGCGCACCGGCCACGGAGGACGTGGAGACGGCGTCCGTGATCCCGGAGGGCTGTGTGTTGCCGTGATGCATGGCCATCGTGCCTGGCCTCCTGCCCCCGCCGCCATCGCTCTGCGACCGATGTACCGGCGGGAATGCGAAACCTGAAGCGTCAGCGTACCCCCACCGCACGCACGGAAACGGCCACCACCCGCCCCGTCCGTGGTGTCACCCCGCGGGGGAGGGAATCCGCGCTCGGCCGTCGTACCCGGATTCGATCAGTTCCGAGAACGCCGCCCGGACGCCGGGCGGAATCCGCTGCGGTTCGATGTGGCCGCGTTCCGCGTAGTCCTGAATTCTCCGCAGCTCACCTACGAGCACATTAATCATAATATCCTCATGGATGCCCGCGTGAGTGAATTCCGAAAGAGTGAACGGATTGGGTACGCACAAGAACTCCGCGTCCGGCCACAATGCGCGGGCCGTGGCATAAGGGCGTAGCGGTAACCAGGACACCAGGAGTACGGTGGCCGGCTCGATTTCCGCGTCACGCAGGAGTTTCCGGGTCAGCCGGATGTTCTCCGCCGTGTTGGCGGCCTGCGGCTCGACCAGGATGTCGCGTGCGGGAACGCCGAGGGAGACCGCGTGGTCACGGTAGTGAACCGCTTCTCCCCGGGGGAACAGGCGCGCGGTGTACGGGTTGTTCGCGCCGCTGAACACCAGGAGGGGAGCGAGTCCGGCGTGGTACAGCCCGGCGCAGGTGGCCGCGGTGCGCACACCGACGCTTCCCAGGCCGACGACGACATCCGCCGGGCGGGGCTCGTGCCGCATCCGGAGGAAACTCGCCACCAGCATCGCCCGGTTCCGGTCGGCTTCCGTCACCGGTCGCGTGCGCGGCCCCATGTTCACTCCTTCGGCCCAGCGGGCGGCGAATGCCGCGGATAACTTCGGTTACGCTACATGGCCTGACGGAATTGGTCTTTTGCTTCGACGGGGAGAACCTGAGCGATGGATATCCACCCTACGGCGATCGTCTCCTCCGAAGCCATATTGGGTGCGTCGGTCTGCGTCGGCCCGTACGCGGTCGTCGAAGCCGGAGCCCGGCTCGGGGACGGCGTCCGCCTCCAGTCCCACGCGGTCGTCCACGGTTCGGCGTCCGTGGGCCCGGGAGCCACGATCGGTGTGCACGCGGTGGTGGGGGGCGACCCGCAGGATCTGAAGTTCAACCCGTGGGTGACCACCGGTGTCGAGATCGGGGCGGGCACCGCGATCCGCGAGGGCGCGACCATCCACCGCTCGACCAGCTCGACCCCCACCCGCGTGGGGCGCGACTGCCTCGTCATGGGCGGTGCGCACATCGCCCACGACTGCCGCCTCGGGGACCGGGTGACCGTCAGCCAGGGCGCGGCGCTCGGCGGACATGTCGCCGTGGAGGACGAGGCCGTCATCGGCGGCGCCGTGGCCGTCCACCAGTTCTGCCGCATCGGACGGCTCGCGATGATCGGCGCGCTCACCAAGGTCACCCGGGACGTCCTGCCGTTCACCGTGCTCGACGGATCACCCGGGGTGCACTGGCAGGTCAACATGGTGGGCCTGCGCCGCCGCGGCATCCCCGCCGGCGAGCAGATGGCCCTGCGCCGGGTGTTCCTGGCCCTGCAGCGCGGCGAGACGGAGCCCGGGGAAGGCGCCAGCGAGCTGGTGCGGCACCTGCTCGCCTTCCACGCCACGGCCTCGCAGCGCGGCATCGCGGACTTCGCGCGCCGTGCGCGGCTCACCGGGAGGAAGCCGTGACGACCTGGACGCTCGCCGAGCTGGCACACCGCTTCGACGGCCGGCTCACCGGTGACCCCGGCCTGCGCGTCCGCCCGGTGCCCGCCGAGGCCGACGACCCCCACGGCATCGCCTTCTGCGAGGCGAAGTCCTACCTGAAACGGGCCACCAAGGTGGGGGCGCTGCTGCTGCCGCCCGGCCTGGCGAGTCCCGGCAAGCCCACCATCCACGTCGACGATCCACGGGCGGCCTTCGGCGTGCTGCTGGCGGAGCTGGACCGCCCGATGCCCCTGGCCGACGGTGTGCACCCCACCGCCGTGGTCGACCCCCGGGCCGTCGTGGACCCCTCCGCGGACATCGGCGCCTACACCGTGGTGGAAGCCGGCGCCGTCCTCGGCCCGCGCGTACGCGTGCTGCCCTTCTGCTACGTCGGCGAGAACTGCCGGATCGGCGCCGACAGCGTGCTGCACCCGCACGCCGTGCTGTGCCGTGACGTACGGCTCGGGGAACGCTGCTCGGTGCACCCGGGCGCCGTCGTCGGCGTGGAAGGGTTCGGCTTCCGCCGCGGCGAAGAGGGCTGGCGCCGCGTGCCCCACGTCGGCGAGGTGAACATCGGCGACGACGCCGAGATCCGCGCCCTGGCCTCGGTCGAGCGTGCCACCAGCGGCGTCACCGACATCGGACGCGGCGCCAAGATCGGCAACCTGGCCCAGGTGGGCCACAACGTCCGCATCCACGAGCACGCGATGATGGTGCCCATGTCCGGCATCGGCGGCAGCTCGGTACTGGGCCGCCGCTCGGTCATGGGCGGAGGAAGCATGGCGGGCGACCACGTGGACATCGCCGCCGACGTGAGCCTGGGCGCCGGGGCGTGTGTCACCCGTGACGTCCGCGACGCCGGCGTCTACCGGGGCTACCCCGCGCGCCCGCTGGCCCAGCAACTGCGCGTCGAGGCCGTCCAGCCCCGGCTGCCCGACCTCCTGCGTCGGCTGGAACGCCTGGAACGCCTGGTCGCGGCGCGCGACGCCCGGCCCCACGGACCGTCCGGCGAACCCGGCCCGCCGCGGTGAACCGGAACACCCTGCGCGCACCCCTGACCCTGCGCGGTCTCGGCCTGCACAGCGGAGAGCCCGTCACCGTGACCATGCGCCCCGGCGGCGACGGCATCGCCTTCCACTACCGGGGCGAGCGCGTTCCCGCCGTCCCGGCCAACGTGACCGGCACCAGCCGCTGCACCCGCCTGGGGCCGGTCTCCACCGTCGAGCACCTCATGAGCGCTCTCGCCTGCGTACAGATCACCGACTTGGAGATCAGCGTCACCGCATCCGAACTGCCCGGCCTGGACGGCAGCGCCCTGCCCTACGTCCGGGCCCTGCGGGCCACCGGGCTGCGCCCCCTCGCGGCCGCGCCCGCCCCGCGGCTACGGCACCCCGTCAGCTACGCGCACGGAGCCACGTACGTCGAGGCGTGCGCCGGGACCGGCCGGTGGACGTGCGTCTACCACCTGGAGGGCCACCCGCTCGGCGCCCAGTCCCTCACGGTGCGGCTCCCCGACGACCACCCCGATCACATCGCGCCCGCCCGCACCCTCGTCCTCGCCGAGGAGATCCCCGCCGCCCGCGCCCACCGGCTGGGCCGCGGTCTCGGCCCCGACAGCGTGGTGGTCATCGGCGCACAGACCTACGAGGGCCCGGTGCGCTTTCCCGACGAACCGGTCCGGCACAAGATGCTCGACCTCATCGGCGACCTGTACCTGACCGGGATTCCTCCGGCGCACCTCGACGTCACGGCCCACCGCAGCGGACACCGGGCCAACGTGCGCCTCGCGCAGGCCCTGGCGGACGCGATCACCTGACCCCGCTCCCGCCCGCCCGGGGCCGCTCAGCCGCCGGCCGTCCCGCACGACGCTGGTCCCGTGCCGGCCGCCTCGTCGATCCGCGCCTTGGTGAGGTGCGCGAGTGCGCGCCGGTCGGCGCACCCCGACGGATCCACCGCCTCCAGCGCGCTGATCTCGATCTCCACGTCCCTGATCCGCAGCACGCGGCGGAACATGGCCACGAGGCTCTCGTCGCCGGGAAAGTAACTGCCCCGCGCCGTCGGCCCGCTCCCGCGTACGACACAGCGCGTCAGCAACGGCCGTACGGGGGCCTCCGCGTCGAGCGCGGCCTGCAGTACCGCCGGCGGGAACGCGCCGCCGGGCGGCCGGCAACTGAACGTTCCCCGGGGGTAGCGGGTTGCGGGCCGCGCTCTCGTTGGTGACGACGAGCAGGCCGGGAAACCCGGCCGTGATGGCCATCCCGTCGAAAAAGGTGACATGGTTCGACACCAGCAGCGCCGGTCCCGACCGGGGCAGGCTCCCCCGGACCCGGACGGAGATTCCCGCGGCCGCCAGCAGCGAGCGCGTCCACAGCCGCAGCAGCCGGTGCGCGCCGCGCTGTCCGCACAACACCGCGAGCCGGCCGAGCAGCGGCGTCAGCAGGAGGACGGCGGTCAGCGCGGTCAGCCGGCCCACGTAACGGATCCGGCCGACGTGCCGTACGACATCGTCCCGGCCGACGCACCGCGGGCCGCATGCGGTGGCGGTCATGGGCGGCACGCCTCCGCGGCCGGTCCCACCCGCCGGCGCACCGGCCGTCCACTGGCTGACTCGCGCACGCTCACGCTGTGTTCACTCTCCGCACGACACCGGTCCGCCCGCCGACGGCACCAACGCCCCAACGGTACGGCCCCGTCCCGGCCCGGTAGCGCAGCCAAGACCGTGGCGTGTCCGTTCGGCTGACCGCCGGGCCGGGGCGTATCACCGTCCGTTCAGCCCGGGCGGTACCCGCGGAGCCCGACCACGTCGTCGACGATCCGGGTGAAGGCGCGCACGGCGGCGCTCCGGTAGGCGTGGGCCCGTGCGAGGAGGGTGACCTCGCGGGCGGGCAGCGCGGGCCGGAGCGGAACGGGCCGCAGCCGGGGGTGGTCGTGGGTGACGGCGTCGGGCAGGACGGTGGCGAGCGCGGTGCGCTGGACGATCTCGATGAGGGCCTGGACGGAATTGGCCTCCATCGCGATGCGGGGGGTGACCGCGTGCCGGGCGAGATGGTCGTCGATGTGCCCGCGCGTCGCGAAGTCCCCGCTGAGCAGTACCAGTTCCGTGTCCGTCAGCTCCCGCAGGTCCATGGGCGCCGAGGGGCCGGGGGCGCCGTCGGGATCGGCACGGACCACGAGGCCGAGGGTCTCGGTGTACAGGTCGGTGGCCTCGATGCCCTGCTGGTGCGGGCCGGCGAAGGCGATCCCGAGGTCGATGTCGTCGGCGAGCAGCGCCGATTCCATGCTGTCCTGCGTGGTTTCCCGGAGGGTCAGGGTGATCCCCGGGTGCCGGTCGTGGAGTTCCGCCGCGAGCGGCCCGACGAGGTACGCCGTGAAGGACGGTGTGACGGCGAGCCGCAGCCGGCCGCGCGAGAGGTCCCGCAGGTCGTGCAGGGCCCGTTCGCCGGCCGCCAGGTCGCGCAGTGCCCGCCGCGCGTGCCGGACATAGGTCTCGCCCGCGTCGGTGAGCCGCACGCTGCGCCCGGTCCGGTCCAGCAACTGCACCCCGAGCGTCCGTTCCAGCTGTCTGACCTGCTGGGACAGGGTCGGCTGGGAGATGTACAGCTCCTCCGCCGCCCGGGTGAAGCTGCCCTGGTCGGCGACGGCGAGCAGGTAGCGCAGGTGACGCAGTTCCACGGACACCCCGTCAATATACGAGCGGTGCGCCGGACCCTCGCGCGGCGGCGCCACCCGTTCAGGAGGAGGTGGGAGCGTCCGCGACGTGTCGGTCGCCGCCGTTGTGCTCCTGCCAGAGCCGGTAGACGTCCACCGCGGCGTCGCGCGGCTCGTGGCGCATGGGCAGTCGCCGCTCGGTCCAGTCCTTGGCGAACTCGTCGTAGAACGTGGCCAGTTCGAAGTACTTGCGGTCGTCCACGTAGTGCGGTTCGTAGGCGTCCCGGGTGGTGAGGAAGACGACCTCGTCGGGCGAGCAGTAATACAGCGCGCCCAGGCACATCGGGCAGGGGTGGGCCAGCACGTAGATCGTGGCGCCGACGAGGTGTTCGGTGCCGAGCTTCACGCAGGCCTCGCGGATGGCGAGGATCTCGGCGTGGGCGGTGGGGTCGCCGGTCTGGGCCACCTTGTTGGGGCTTTCGGCGAGGATCTCGCCGTCCTTGACGATGACGGTCGCGAACGGCCGGCCGCCCTCGGTGACGTTGCGGCGGGCGAGGTCGATGGTGCGTCGCGTGAAGTCCATGTCGGCTCTCCTCTGTGGGGGGCGGTGGTGCGTGCCGGATGCCACCGGGCGGACGTGCGGTGGCGGGGGCCCCGGACGGGCCAGGGGTGGGGCCCTGACCCGTCCGGGGAGACCGTTCGGGGCGAACGGACGGGATCAGAAGGGCTTGAGCGGCAGGTACTTGCCGTCCAGGGTGATCACGGCGCGTTCGCCGCCCTCGGGGTCGGCGACCTTCTTGACGTCCAGCTTGAAGTTGATGGCGGAGATGATGCCGTCCCCGAACTGCTCGTGCACCAGGGCCTTCAGCGTGGTGCCGTAGACCTGGAGCATCTCGTAGAAGCGGTAGATGGTCGGGTCGGTGGGAACGGCGCCGGCCAGGGAACCGCGCGTCGGGATCGTCTGCAGCAGCAGCACCGCGTCCTCGTCCAGGCCGAGCAGCTCGCCGACCGCGCGGGCGGGCGCCTCCGGCAGGGCCTGCTGGCCGAGGACGGCGGCGGTGGTGAACGCGACCGACAGGCCGGCGGCGTCGGCGATCTGCTGCCAGGTGAGGTCCTTGCGGGTCTTGGCCTCGACCGCGGCGATGGCCACGGCCTGACGTGCGGCCGGGTCGAGCTGGGCGTGCGTCATGGATGTCTCCTTCGGCGGGGAAAACGGGAGGCGGACTCGTGCGCCGTCCCGAGGGGGAGGGGGAAGGGGCGGGCCGGGGTCAGGCCGCGGTCGCGCTGTCGCGGGCGTCCGCGTCGAGGACGTCGACGGCTCCGGTGGCGATGTCGAAGACCCAGCCGTGCAAGGTGACGGAGCCGTCGGCCAGCGCCCGGGCCACCGAGGGATGGGTGGTCAGGTGGTCGAGCTGGGTCCGCACGTTCGCCCGCACCAGGCCGGAGACGTCCGTCGGTGCGGGAACCCGGGCACCGGCGTGCCGCAGCCACCGGGCGACCGCGGGGACCGGACCCAGATCGTGGCGCTCGGCCAGCGCGGTCATCGCGCCGCAGGCGGAGTGCCCGCACACGACGATGTCCGACACTCCCAGGACCGCGACCGCGTACTCGATGCCCGCGGCCACCGCCTCGGCGCCCGGGCCGTGGACCGGCACCAGGTTCCCGGCCGTGCGCAGCACGAACAGCTCGCCCGGCTCGCTGTGCGTGATCAGTTCCGGGACGACACGGGCGTCCGAACAGCCGATGAACAGCGTGTGCGGGGCGTGGTTCCCGGCGAGGCGGGCGAACAGCTCCGCCTTGCGCGGATGGACGTCTCGCTGGAAACGCCTGACGCCCTCGGCGAGGTCACGCATGGATCACTCCCTTCGGTGGGTGGTGCCGGCCCGCTGGCCGACATCAACCACCATGCGTGACGTGTGTGTATAGAGTCCAAGACGCGATGTCGATGTGACCTATTGACGCCGTCAATAGGGCGGCTTCGTCACCTCCGGCGCGCCCGTCAGGTCCGTGCGTGAAGTCCGTCGGCCGGCCGGGGGTGGCTGTGCCGCCAGCCGTGCGGAACGCGTACGGCGTCCGCGAGGTGGGGGTGGTCGTCGCGCAGGTCCCGGTGCTCGTGCTCGACGACCGGCGCCTCCTCCGGCGGCCACAGGCGTACCGCCAGCAGACCCGCGACCAGGGTGATCAGCCCCAGGACGAGCACCACCGACCGCAGGCCCGCGGCCGTGCCCAGCCACCCGGCCAGCGGATACGTCAGCAGCCAGCAGCCGTGGGAGAGGGAGAACTGGGCGGCGAAGGCGGAGGTGCGCCTCTCCGGCGGGGCCGAGCGGCGGACCAGCCGCCCCGCCGGTGTCAGCACCATGGAACAGGCAGCCCCGAAGGCCGCCCAGACCGCCAGTACCGCGGGCCAGCGCCAACCGCCGCCGCCCGCCGCCAGGAGCGCGCCGAGCGCGGCGAAGACGACGCTGATCAGCAGGGCCCCGCGCAGCATCACCGTGCGGTCGGTCACCCGGTCCAGGACGCGGGGCAGCAGCAGCGCGACGGCCATCGAACCGCCGCCGTAGGCACCGAGCGCCCAGGACACGTCGGCCGCGCCCCGGCCCAGGTGGTCACGGACGTACACCACGCTGTTGACCGTGACCATCGCGCTCGCCGCCGCCACCGCCAGGTTCAGCGACAACAGGGCCCGCAGCCGCGGCACGGCGAGGAAGAGGCGGGCGCCGGCGGTGGCCTCGGCGTACGCGCGGCCGCGCCCGGCCGCCGTGCGCGGCTTCGGCAGGACGGCGCAGACCACCAGCGCCGCCGAGGCGAGGAAGCCGGCGACGGTGCCGAGGAACAGCCGGCCGTAGGTGACCAGCGTCAGCAGGCCGGCGGCGAGAGCCGGGCTGAACAGGCTCTCCAGGTCGTAGGCGAGGCGGGACAGCGACAGTGCCCGCGTGTAGTCGCGCTCGGCGGGCAGCACCTCGGGGATGACGGCCTGGAAGGCGGGGGTGAACGCGGCCGACGCGGACTGGAGCAGGAAGATCAGGGCGTAGACCTGCCAGACCTGGTCCACGAAGGGCAGCGCCAGCGCGGCCCCGGCCCGGACCAGGTCCGCGCCGGCCATCAGGGCCCGGCGGGGCAGCCGGTCGGCGACCGCGCCGATCACCGGGGCGATCACCACGTAGGCCACCATCTTGATCGCGAGGGCCGTGCCGAGGACCGCGCCGGCGTCGGCGCCCGCGATGTCGTACGCGAGCAGGCCCAGCGCGACCGTGGCCAGGCCGGTGCCGACCAGGGCGATCACCTGGGCGGTGAAGAGGTGCCGGTAGGTGCGGTCGCGCAGGACGGAGAGCATGCGGCGGTCCCTCGGCAGGTCGGAGACGAGCACGGCCGACTCCCACTGTATCCATAGGTGCGCACTCGTGCACATATGGAGACGGGAGGGAACCGCCGGGCGCAGACCCTGCCGTGATCCGGCCTCTAGGCTGTGTGCATGCCTGCACGCGAGACCTTGCCCACTGCGCCCGGTGCGCACCTGCGCCCCCCGGACAGCGCGCGTCTCGCGGAGGCGACCGAGGTCTTCGCGATGCTGTCCGACACGACCCGGCTGCATCTGCTGTGGCTGATCGCGCAAGGGGAGTCGGACGTCGGCTCGCTGACCGAGCGGTGCGAGGCGTCGAGGACGGCGGTGAGCCAGCATCTGGCCAAGCTGCGGCTCGCGGGCCTGGTGGAGACGCGGCGCGAGGGGCGGCACGTGTACTACAGCCTGCGGGACGGGCACCTGCGGCGGCTGGTCCTGGAGGCGCTCAGCCACGCCGACCACCGGGTCAGCGGCCGGGCTCCGCACGCCTGACGGGCCGACGGGGCCCGAGCGCCGCACGGGGCCGGCGAGGAGCGGCGCTCGCGCGGGCGCGGCGCCTGGGCGCCGTACCCGCCACCGGCACCGGGACCACGCGAACCGCGGCGGGCGAGGCCGACGGCCTCGCCTCCCCCGCCGCGTACCGGTACCGGCCGGCCCGGGCCGACTACCGGGGGAGGCCGGTCAGCGAGCCCTCTCGTCGGCCGGCGGCCGGGGTGACCCCCGGTCCGGGCCGGGGGATGCCGGGGGCACGGTCTCTCCCCGGATCACCCGTCGCCCCGCCGACGGCTGTTCCTCCCGCGCCGCCCTGGCCTCCGCCTTGAGGATGCGCGCCGACTTGCCCGCGGACCGGGCCAGTCCGGGCAGCTTCTTCGCGGCCAGGACGGCGATGACGACGATGAGGAGGACCGCCAGTTCACTCAACCCGAACATCACGGGCCGCCGGTCAGACGTTGACGCCGAAGTCGGACGCGATACCGGCGAGCCCGGAGGCGTAACCCTGCCCGACGGCGCGGAACTTCCACTCCGTGCCGTGCCGGTACAGCTCGCCGAAGACCATGGCCGTCTCGGTGGAAGCGTCCTCCGAGAGGTCGTAGCGGGCGATCTCCGCGCCGCCGGCCTGGTTCACGACGCGGATGAAGGCGTTGCGGACCTGGCCGAAGCTCTGGCCGCGGCCGTCGGCGTCGTGGATGGACACCGGGAAGACGATCCGGTCGACCTCGGCGGGCACGGCGGCCAGGTTCACCTTGATCGACTCGTCGTCGCCCTCGCCCTCGCCGGTGAGGTTGTCGCCGGTGTGCTCGACCGAGCCGTCCGGGCTGGTCAGGTTGTTGTAGAAGACGAAGTGCCGGTCCGACAGGACCTTGCCGGACGCGTCGAGCAGCAGCGCGGAGGCGTCGAGGTCGTAGTCGGCGCCGGTGGTGGTCCGCACGTCCCAGCCCAGTCCTACCAGGACGGCGGTCAGGCCCGGCGCCTCCTTGCTGAGTGAGACGTTGCCACCCTTGGACAGGGAAACTCCCACTGCTCTCCTCCTCGGTGAGACGATGACTACCGGAATGAATCTACAGGACTGTAGAAGAAGCGTGGATGGCCCGAGGGTCCGGCGGAGTCCACGCGCGGCGAGGACGCCGGCCGCCTCCCGGAGACGGCCGGCGCCCGACGCCGGCCGCCGGGAATCAGTCCTCGCCGCCCTCGTCGTCCTCGAAGAAGTCGCCGATCTCGTCCACGGCCTCGGCCGCGACCATGCCGCCCACGACGCCGACCGCCAGCCCCGCCGCACCGGCGGCGACCGCGGTGCCGATGCCCGGACCGGAGCGGTGCTGCTCGTGGTGGTGGTGCTCGTGATACCCGTGGTCGCCCGCGTACGGGGCGCCGTGCCCGTACCCGGCGTGGGAGCCGTATCCGGCGCGGTGCTCGACCAACTGGCGCATCCAGCCGTCGACTTCGGCGCTCCAGTCACGCGAGTCGTGGTGACCGACGGTGAACCGGGTCAGCGCGTCGTGGCCGGAGGAGAAGAGACCGGCGCGCTTGTCGGCCTCCAGGACGACCTCCAGGCCGGCGGGGGAGGCGAGGAAGGTCAGTTCGATCTCGCTGACCTGGTGCGCGTAGCGCGGGGCCGGGGTCAGCTCGATCTCCTGGTAGAAGGGCAACTGCTGGCCCGTACCGCCGATGTGACCGTACTCCAGGTCGGCGGACCTGAAGCCGAAGCCGAGCTGTCCCAGGGCCTCCAGGATCGCCTCCTGGGCGGGCAGCGGCCCGACGGTCAGCTGGTCGAGGTCGCCCTTGTCCTTGGCCCCGGCCACGCCCAGTTCGGTGCGCACGCCGAGCACGATGCCCAGCGGCTGGCCGTACAGCTCGGTGACCGGCGTCTCCCAGGGCAGCGTCACGCCGAACGGGACGCTGCGCCGCTCGCCCGCCGCGAGCCGGAAGCCGCCGCCGACCGTGAACCGGTCGAAGGCGACGACACCCTCGCTCTCACCGCCGTCGTGCTCGGCCTCGACGCGCGCCACGAGTTCGAGCGTGATGTGGTCGATGTCGAAGTCCGCGTCCCCGCCCTGGAGATGGACCTGACCGGTCAGGCCGTGGCCCGGCAGGGCGGGACCGGGGTCGAGGACCGTGTCCACCGAGGGTCCGCCGATGCCGAGCGAGCCGAGCAGCCGTTTGAACACCATCGCGGCGTCCACTCCTTCATGTGCGTATGTCTGCGATGTCCGTGAGAACCGCCGGGAAGCCGGCCGTTCTCTACAAGCATGTAGAAGCATAGGGTCGTCGCGCGCACCGTGGCGGCCTTGCACGGGCTCGCGGCGCGGGAAGATCCGAAAGGGGGAGGCCGCCCGCCGCGGGCGCCCGTTGCCCACGGGACGAACGGCTCCGCTTCGCGGGCCGGTCCGGCCGCCCCGGACGGCACTTCCTGCCGCCCGCCACGGCCGGGAGTACGCTGACTACACCGAGAGCTTTCCGGGCGCACGACCGCGGCGGCGCGTTCCCGGCGAGTGGCTAGCGGGCAGCGGCACAGCAGCCCGGGACGGGATCCACGAGGGACGCCATCACCGGACCCGCCGAAGGCACGCCAGGAGAGCACGCGCGCCCACCGCATGCCCCGGCCCCGGCCGGAGCGGACCCCGCCGGAGAGCGCACGAGCGCGTTCAACGGTGCCGGGGGACCGCCCCGCCGTCCCCCTCGGCCGCCTCGTCACCACCCCCTGTGCCTGCGTGCCGGACAGCCGGGACGGGCTCCTGGTGTGCGCCGCGACGACCGCCGCCGCGGCCCTCCTCGGCCTCTGCGTCCCGGACGTCCGCCGCGTCGACCGCCTCACGGAGCAAGGGCGATGTGCGGATGCGCGGCGCTGAGGCAGTGGACCGTGACGTGTCCGGTGTGGGGGAGGAGCAGGGCCCGCAGTTCCTCCGCTGCCGTCTTGAGGAGGTGGCCGTCCCGGGCGGCGTGCAGGGTCTCCAGGACGAAGGCGACGCGTGCGGAGTCCTCGGTGACGCGGGTGCGATGGGCGTCGCGGTGGTTCCAGTGGCGGGTGAGGACGCCCGTGGTGTCGGCGTAGACGATCTCGCCGGGCTTGGGGTTCTCCACCGTGCCGGGCTCGCCGAGCGGGGTGAACTCCTCGCTGCCGTCGGCGGGCCGGATGTCGACGTCGCCGGTGACGTGGTCGAGGTCGAAGGCGCCGGCGGGCAGGCCGTGGCGGACGGAGACGGCGTTGTAGGAGTCGACGGCCGGGTTGATGCGCGGCAGGACGCCCTTCTTGGCCATGCGGCGGCCGAGGGCGTCCACGCTGGGGCGGACGCGGCGGGGGTTGGTGCCGAAGGAGCGGTAGGCGGCGTGCCACGCCTCGATGCGCGGGTCGCTCTCGTCGGCCGGCTGCCAGGTGCCCGCCGCGAGTCGCCCCTCCAGGTCCTCCAGGGCGGTGTCGGTGGCGGGCCAGGGCTCGCGGCCGCGCAGGCCGGTCGCGGTGACCAGGGCGATGAGCGTGTCGGGGAAGGCGTCGGCGACGGCGGGGCTGATGCGGAAGGCGGTCATGGCGGGGTCCTGTCGTTCTGAGCGGGTGCCGGTGGCGGGGTCAGGGGGTCCAGGGGCCGACGCGGTCCAGTCGGCGCAGTTGCCGGCGGGCGGTGGGCAGGTCGAGGCCCTGCCCGCGCCGCGTGAGGCGGTCGGCCACGGCGGCGCGGTGCCCGACGTCCTTGTGGTCGTCGTACTTGAACTTGGCCCGCACGCCGAGCACGTCCAGGCGCAGGCCCCGGATACCGGGGAGCATCCGGCCGTACGGGGGCCGGTCGGGGGCGACGGGGGCGTGGTCGCCGTCGGGCTGGAAGTGTGCCAGCTGGCGGCGCAGCAGGTCGGCCTTGCCCTCGGGGTCGTCGACGATGTGGGCGCGGCAGGTGAACTGGACGGCCGCGTAGTAGCTGGTGGGCACGCCCTCCGTGGGCGGGGTGTCCGGCTCGGCGCGCCAGGGGCCGGGGACGAAGGCGTAGTCGCCGATGACGGTGAAGGCGACGTCCGGGTCCCGCTCGATCGCCTGCCAGACCGGGTTGGGGCGGGCCAGATGGATCAGCAGGCGGTCCTCGTCGGGCGCGAAGTGGGTGGGGACGACGACGGGCGGCCCGCCCGGTGTGCCGTTGACGGCGAGCTGGCCGAAGTCGTGGCCCTCGGCGATCCAGGTCTGCCATTCGGCGTCGTCCAGGCTCGCGTCCCAGGGATGGATGAACATGCGGCTCCCTGCGGGGGTGAGGGGGGCGGGTCAGGTGAGGGCGAGCAGGCCGGCGGCGACGGCGGCGGTGCCCAGGCCGGCGAGCCGGCTCCGGTGGACGCGTTCGGCGAGCACGGCGCGGGCGGGCAGGACCGTGCCGGCCGGGTACGGGCGGTGATCACGGCGACGACGGTGAGGTCCCCGCCGAGGGCGGCGAGCCGCCACCGAGCCGAGCATGCCGGCGGCGCCCGGGATCGCGTAGGCGGACCTCTCGGGGCCCGGCCCGTGGTACGTCACCGTGGGCGCGGCCGGGGTGACGGCCGAGGACACCGCCCGGCCGACGACCGGCGGAGCGACGCCGCTGCCGGACGCCGCGGGCGGGAAGGCCGGTTGCAGGGCGATGGCGGCGCCCGCGCCGAACGCCGGCGGCGGCACCGTCCGGGAGGGCCGTGCGGAGCCGGCCCCGTGACCGGCGCCGGCATGGACCACCGCCGCCGGCGCGGGCGGCGGGCCCGGGTGCTCGCCCGGCACCAGGCGCACGGCGCCGGGCGGCGCGGCGGAGACCAGGGCGGTCACCGGGGACGGCACGTTCATCGGGCCGGTGGCCGGCGGAGTGAGCACGAGAGGATCCCTTACTATCAATGGAACGACTGAACCGTACAACGTACCGACCGGGGCGTGTCAATCGAACGACCGATCGGTGCAGTGCGGTGGCCCATTGAGGATGTGATCGGATGGCAGAGACCGAGGCGGCGCTACGGACCCTTGCGCGGAACGTCCGGGCGGCCCGCACCCGCGCCGGCCTGTCGCTGGACGAACTCGGCCGGCGGGCCCAGGTCAGCAAGGGGGCCCTCGTCGCGCTGGAGAAGGCTCAGGGGAACCCGAACTTCGCCACCCTGGTACGGCTGGCCGACACCCTCGGCGTCTCCGTCTCCGCCCTGCTGGAGGGCCGGACCGAGGGGCGCGTACGCGTCGTGGCCGCCGGTGGCCTGACCCCGCTGTGGACCGGGCCGCAGGGCGGCGAGGCCCGGCTGATGCTGACCACCCCCGGGCCGGCCCCGGTCGAGGTCTGGCGCTGGACGCTGGAACCGGGCGAGGAGTACCCGAGCCACCCCCACCAGGCCGGTGTCGTGGAGACCGTCAGTGTCACCTCCGGCCGGATGACGCTGGTCGTGGACGGCGCCGAGCACCCCGTGGCGGCCGGCGAGACCGCCGCCTTCGACGGCGACGCCCCCCACACCTACCGCGGCGCGGGCACCGGGACCTGCCACCTGATCATGACCGTTCACCTCCCGCCCGGCCCCGGCTCCGCGGGCTGATACGCGCCGGCCGGGACACCGCCTCGCCGGCTCCGCCCGGGGACGCGCGCCGAGGGCGTGGGAACGCGAAAGCCCCGGCCGTGACGGGGGTTTCACGGCCGGGGCGGTCGGTGGTGGGCGCGGACGGCGGTCGCCTCGCGGCGAAGGGCTCCACAGGGCTTCAGCCGAACGATCTTCCCTGTGGGCGAAAGGTGAGGCCCGGGGACACTGTCCCGTCCGCACCCACGGCCTGTTCAACGGGCAGCCGCCCCATGGTGTTCCGTCCCCCCGCGTGACCCGCGTCACCGGCTCGCAGGGGTGCCGCCGCTCACCCCAGCGCGCTCCCCGTCAGCCGCGCCAGCAGGTCCGCCGGGTCGGCGTACACCGCCTCCGCCCCGGCCTCCTCCAGGTCCGCCCGGGGGATCCCGCCGCACAGGACCCCGACGCAGCGCACCCCCGCCTTGCTGCCCGCCCGCATGTCCCACACCGTGTCCCCGACGAACACCGCCCGTGAGGCCGGGACCCCGGCCAGCTCCAGGGCGTGCTCCACCGGCTCGGGGGCCGGCTTGCCCTCCTGGACGTCGTCGGAGCTGGCCGTTGCCGTGATGGCGTCGTCCGCGTCGATCGCCCGGCGCAGCGCGCCCAGCTCCGCGCCGCTCGCCGAGGTGGCGAGGACCACCGCCCAGCCGTCCCGGTGCAGCCGCCGCAGCAGCTCCCCGGCGCCCGGCAGGGCGGGCAGCCGGTCGAAGTACTGGCCGTACAGCGCCGTGTGCGCGGCGCTCAGCTCGTCGTCCCGCTCCCGGTCGCGGCCGTCGCCGAGCAGGTGCGCGATCAGGTCCGAGGAGCCCAGGCCGACGGCCCGGTGCACGGCGTGCATGGGCACCTCGTGCCCCGCCTGGCGGAACGCCTCCCACCAGGTGACGACATGCAGATGATTGGTGTCGACGAGGGTTCCGTCCACGTCGAAGACGGCGGCTCGTTCCATGCGGGATTCCTTTCCGGTGCTCACTGCGGGACGGGTACCACGCCGGACGGGTCAGGAACCCGGCACCCGGGCCGGGAGGCGGCCCTCGCGGGTCCAGGCCAGCAGGTCCTCGGCCGGCCAGGTGGTCACCACCCGCTCGGGCGGCACCCCGCACTCCTCGGCCCGGGCGCAGCCGAGGATCTGCCAGTCCAGCTGGCCCGGCGCGTGCGCGTCGGTGTCGACGGCGAACAGCGCCCCCGCCTCGACCGCCCGGCGCAGCAGCCGCCGCGGCGGGTCCAGCCGCTCCGGGCGGCTGTTGATCTCCACGGCCGTCCCCGACTCGGCGCACGCGGCGAACACCTCGTCCGCGTCGAACCGCGACTCCGGCCGCCCCCGGCCGGTCACCAGGCGCCCGGTGCAGTGCCCGAGGACGTCGGCGTGCGGATCGCGCACGGCGGCCACCATGCGCCGGGTCATGGACCGGGCGTCCATCCGCAGCTTGGAGTGCACCGACACCACGACCACGTCCAGCCGCTCCAGCAGCTCCGGCTCCTGGTCCAGCGAGCCGTCCTCCAGGATGTCGCACTCGATGCCGGTGAGCAGCCGGAACGGCGCCCAGCGGGTGTTCAGCTCCGCCACCACGGCCAGCTGCTCCCGCAGCCGTTCGGCCGACAGGCCGCGGGCCACGGTCAGCCGGGGCGAGTGGTCGGTCAGTGCCACCCACGCGTGCCCCAGCGCGGCCGCCGTCCGCCCCATCTCCTCGATCGGGCTGCCCCCGTCGGACCAGTCCGAATGGGTGTGACAGTCCCCGCGGACCAGTGCCCGCAGCCCGGCCCCCGGGCCCTCGGGCGGTGCCCCGGCCTCCTCCTCCAGCCGGCTCAGGTACCCGGGCACCTCCCCGGCCAGCGCCTCCCGCACCACCTGCGCGGTCTTCGGCCCGACCCCCTTCAGCGACTCCAGCGTCCCGGCGGCGGCCCGCTCGGCCACCTCGTTCCCGGGCAGCGCGGCCAGCGTCCGCGCGGCGGTACGGAAGGCCCGTACCCGGTAGGCGGGCGCGAGCGCCCGCTCCAGCAGAAAGGCGATCCGGTCGAGAGCGGCGACGGGTTCCATGCCACCAGGTTCACACCAGGCGCCCCACCGGGGCGCGCGGAACCAACGGGACCCGCCGCGCACCACCACGCGCCCCCGCCCCGGTGGCGCGATCCGTTTGCCCGCCCCGCCCCCGGGTAGTGCGAGAACCCACGCTCACGGAAGCAGGAGGCTGGTCATGCCCAGCGCAGCCATCGTCACCGGCGCGGACTCCGGCATCGGCCGCGCCACCGCCGTACGCCTGGCCGAGGCGGGCCTGGACGTCGGGATCACCTGGCACACCGACGACAAGGGCGCCGAGGAGACGGCCGAACGGGTCCGCGCGCACGGCCGCCGCGCCGTCGTGACCCGGCTGGACCTGACCCGGCTGCCCGAGGCCGCCGACACCGTGGACGAGCTGGCCGGGGAACTGGGCCGGCTCGACGTCCTGGTCAACAACGCCGGCACGGGCACCATGACGCCCTACCTCGACCTCACCCTGGCGGACGTCCGCCGGGTCCTGGACGTCGACCTCGTCGGCCCCTTCCTGCTCGGCCAGCGGGCCGCCCGCCGGATGATCGAGCAGGGCGAGGGCGGCCGGATCGTCAACGTCACCTCGGTGCACGAGCACCAGCCCCGGGTCGGCGCGGCCCCGTACTGCGCGGCCAAGGGCGGCCTCGGCCTGCTCACCCAGGTGATGGCCCTGGAACTGGCCGAGTACGGCATCACGGTGAACGCGGTCGCACCCGGCGAGATCGCCACCCCGATGACCGGCCAGGAGGACGTCGACGTGCACACCGTGCGCCGCCCCGGCGTGCCGCTCGGCCGGCCCGGCGACGCCCGCGAGGTCGCCGCCGTGATCGCGTTCCTGGCGGGCCCCGACGCCTCGTACGTCACCGGTGCCTCCTGGAGCGTGGACGGCGGCATGCTGCGCATGGGCCCGCAGGCCGGGTCCCATCTGACCGGCGACGAGTGGCGCCGCCCCTGAACGTCCGGCCGGGGGGGGGGGGGGGGGGGGGGGGGGGGGGGGGGGGGGGGGGGGGGGGGGGGGGGGGGGGAGAGGGGGGGGGGGGGGGGGGGGGGGGGGGGAGGAGGGGGGAAGCGACCCG
>NZ_JBVHXT010000001.1:75921-86203 GCF_055569255.1 Streptomyces sp. NPDC029296 | reverse complement strand
GGCGTTGAGTTCCCCCCTCTTCCCCCCCCCCCCCACCCCCCCCCCCCCCCTCCCCCCCCCCCCCCCCCCCCCCCCCCCCCCCCGGTGGACCGCCCGTCGGCGAGCCGGGCGTTCTAGGCTCTATGACATGACCGAACAAGCAGCTCCCCACATATCCCGCCCGCGGATCCTGGTCCTCGGTGTGTGCCCGGGCAAGCCGGGCGAGCCGCCGTTCCGGATCATGGAGATCGACGGTCAGGTGGTCGGTGAGGCCCGGAATGTCACCGACGTCCTGGAGACGGCGGCCTCCTACGGCCTCACCATCCACGATCTCGACGATCCGGACGTGATCCGGTTCGTGGGCGGGGACAAGTACACCTGGCGGCCGCGCTGAGCGGACCGCTCAGCCGACCGTCCACTTCTGGTTGGCGCCGCCCGTGCAGGTCCAGATCTGCAGCCGCGTCCCGTTGGCCGAGTTGCCGCCGGTGACGTCGAGGCACTTGTCCGCCTGCGGGTTGACGATGTCGCGGGCCGCCGGGAGGGCCCACTTCTGGGCGGGGCTGCCGTTGCAGTCCCACAGCTGGACGGGGGTGCCGTCGGCGGTGCCGCCGCCGCTGACGTCCAGGCACTTGCCGAGCGCCCGCAGCGTGCCGTCCGAGCCGGCGGTCCACGCCTGTGCGTTCGTGCCGTTGCAGTCGTAGAGCTGGACCGGGGTGCCGTTCGCGGGGTTCGCGCCGGCCACGTCCACGCACTTGCCCGCCAGGCCCCGGATCGGCGCCCCGGCGGCGCCGGTGCCCGTCGTCACCGACACCGAGTCCACCACCAGCGTCTGCGGGAACTGCGTCGAACCGTCCGGGTCGCCGGGCCAGTAGCCGCCGACCGCCAGGTTCAGGATCAGGAAGAACGGCTTGTTGAACACCCATGTCCTGCCGCCCAGATCGGCGGGGGTGCGGCGCTGGTAGACGTTGCCGTCCACCGACCAGGTGATCGAGTCGGGCGCCCAGTCGACGGCGAAGGTGTGGAAGGCGTCAGCGAAGACCTGCCCGTTCGGCAGGGTATAGCCCGCGCCTATGCCGCCCGAGCCGGAGTAACCGGGGCCGTGGATGGTGCCGTGCACGGCCGACGGTTCGAAACCGACGTTCTCCATCACGTCGATCTCGCCCGAGTCCGGCCAGTTGACGGGGGTGCCGAGCATCCAGAACGCCGGCCACATGCCCTGCCCGCGCGGGATCTTCATCCGCGCCTCGACATGGCCGTACTGGGCGGTGAACTTCCCGGCGGTGTTCAGCCGGGCCGAGGTGTACTGGCAACTGCCGTACCAGCACTGGTAGCCGGCCGGGTTCTCCTTGCGGGCCGTGATCACCAGGTGGCCCTGGCCGTCCAGGGCCGCGTTCTTCGTGCCCGAGGTGTAGTACTGCCGTTCGTGGTTGTTGACGTTGTCGCCGGTCTCCAGCGTCCACTTCGACCCGTCGACCGCCGCGCCCGCGGGCCCGTCGAAGGTGTCGGAGAAGGTGGCGACGGCCGCGGCCGCCGGGGCGGCGCCCTCGGCCCGCGCCGGACCGGCGGCGGCCGAGCCGATCAGCACGGCGGACAGGGCGGCGAGCAGACATCTGCGGAGCAGGCGGGGGGAGGCCATGGCTCTCCGTTCTCGTGGGGGTCGTCGCGCGGCAAGAATGCGCCCCTTGATTTAAGGAGTGAGATAAGAGGGCGTCAATACTCTGGTACGGACCGGCCGGCCGCGCCCCCCGGCACGGGCCCCGCGACCGGCCCGGCGGCAACCTCCCGGCCCCGCACGCCGGTTGCCCCTTCCTTCGTTCCCGCCTCCGGGGCACTCCGGGTGCCGGCCCGCGTGCCGCCGCTCCCGCGCGGGCCCGGCGGTGCTTGGCTGCCCCCCAACGGCCCGCGCGGACACATCGCCCCGACTTTCCGCGCGACGGACCGAGGAGGTGCCGCGTGAACCGCCGTACCACCCCCGCGCGGTCCGTCTCCCACACCGGCCTGTTCCTCGTCGGGCTCGGCGTGCTCACCCCCGAGGGGGACGCCGGCGTCGCCCTCTGCCTCCTCGGCCACGCCGGCGTGAAGGCCGCGCTGTTCGCCTGCGCGGGCGCCCTGCCGGACCGGTTCGGCAGCGTCGACGAACACGCCCCGCACGGCCGGGGCCGGCCGCTGCGCGCCGCCGCGGTGATGTTCGCCGTCGGCGCCCTGGGTCCGGCCGGCCTGCCGCCGTTCGGCACGGCGCTCGGCAAGGCGATCACCGAGGAGGCGGTCGGCGGCCCGCTCACCGTGGTGTACGTGGCCGCCTCCGCGATCACCGCGGGCGCGGTGCTGCGGGTCACCGCCCGGGTGTTCCTCGGTCTCGGGCCGCGCCCCGGGGACGCCGAGTACGAGACCGGCGGCTCGGCCGAGGAGCCCGAGACCGGCGGTCCGCTCCGCCGGATCCCGGACATCATGACGACCGTGCCCGCCGTGCTGCTCGCCGCCGCCCTCGCGGCCGGCGCCGTGCCCGGTTCCGGCTCCCTGGTGGCACGGTCCGCCGCCGCGGCCGGGTCGGGCGGAGCGCACGCGACCGCGCACTGGACCGCGCACGGCGTGCTGCTGGGCGTGGCCTCGGGCGTGGCCTCCACCGTGGCGGCCGTGGCGCTCACCGGCCTCACCGTCACCCGCCCGGCCTGGACGGCCGCCCCGGCCGGACCGCGCCCCCCAGGCGGCTGCGGTCCGGGCACGTCGGCGACTACGTGGCCTGGCTGTTGGTGGACGCGACCGTGCTGGGCGCACTGGCGCTGCCCGGGGTGTGCTGGGCTCCTGACGCCCCGCGGGCCCGGCCCGGCGGGAGCGCGCCGCCGTTCCCGGCTTCCTCACGCCGTCCGGTCCGGTCCGCCGGCCGGCGGGCGGTCCAGGGCCGCGTCCAGGCCCTGCTGTGGGGGCAGCAGGCGGGCCAGGCCGGTGGCCCGGATGACCCGCAGCGTCAGCGGGTGCGTGCACACCAGGTGCAGTTGCCCGCCGCGCTCCAGCACCCGCGAGCGCGCGCGGTACAGCAGCCGCAGTCCCGAGCAGTCGAAGAACTCCACCGGCCGCAGGTCCAGCACGGCCCGGATGCCTGCCCGGCCGGTGACCCGGTCGAGGAACGGGCCGATCTCCTCCGCGGCGACGAGGTCGATCTCGCCCCGGAACTCCAGCACGGTGTGCCCGCGGTAGGCGTACACGCCCAGCTGCCGGGTGAGGGATACGGGTTCGTGTCGCACCTCGGCACCACCTCCCACCCGTGCGCCGGTCGATTCCGACCGCCAAGTTACCGCCGTTGCAAGGAATTTGAGCATGTTCGATTGACATATGTCTTCGACTTTGCGGCGTACCGCCGGTACGGTCCGCTCGCCCGCTGAACGTTTCCGCCCCCGCCGGCGTCGGAGGACCCGGAACCACAAGGACGGCCAGGAGAGCAGGGGCGGAAATGCGCAGAGGGCTCACAGCGGTGGTGCTGGCGGCGGTGACCGCCCTGACGGCGGCGGGCTGCGACGACGGCCCCCGCCCGGACCTGGTGGTCCGAGGCACCCCGCCGGCCACCCCCTACGGCGGCCCGCTCTCCGTGCCCACCAGGGAACTCGACGAGAGCGGCCCCCGCGCGCTGCGCCTGGCCGCCGGAGCGGCCGGCCGGGCACTGGAGTGCGACGGGGAGATCTTCGACGGCCTCGGCCCCGACGGATGGAGCAGGGCGGACGGCGGCACCACCCCCGAGGAGGGACTGGACCTCTACTTCGACATGGCGGGGCCCGACCTCCCCGGCCACGGCTACCGCGTGGAGCGCCGGGAACCCGACCGGGTGCTGTACTCCTACGACGTGGCCGGCCGGACCAAGGTGGCCGTCGTGGTGGCCAGGGACCAGGAGGGGCGGCCCGGCTGGGGCCCGGAGACCAGCGCCTCCTGCGACCCGGCCGAACTCCCCGAGAGCTTCACGGCCACCACGGACTGGGAGATCTGGACCGACCGCGCGGGCCGCAGGGTCCCGGTGTCCAGGCTGCACAGCTCCACGGGGCCGGAGCACTGCGGCTGGCAGTCCGCCCGCCTGCTCGCCCTGGACGACCGGACGTACGCCCGCGACCCCGACGGCGTGCTCGCCGGATACGACCTGCTCCGCGCCCCGTACCGGGCGCACGTCCGCATGCCCGCCGACGCCCGCGACACCGGCTACCACCACCGCGGCAGCCGGCTGTGGCTGACCGGCGACCGGCGGACCGCCTACGTCCGTACGCCCGGCGGCGTGGAGGCCTGGCCCCGCGTGAAGGACGACTTCGGCTGCGACTGACCTGGTCGCCGAAGTCGTGGCGCGACACGGTCTTCTCGTCGGGCATGGCCACACTGAACGCAACGATCACCGGAAAGAGGAGGCCGTACGTCATGATCCCGCCCCCGCCGCCCGCCCGCTCCGTCGCGCGGCGCAAGAAGGACACCCTCCACCGGCTGGACACCGACGTCGACGCCTGGGTCGCCACCGCGGGTCCCGAGGACGCGGCCCCGTATCTCGTGCCGCTGTCGTTCGTGTGGGACGGCACCTCGCTGCTGATCGCCACGGCGGCCGACAGCCCCACCGGCCGCAACCTCGTGGCCACCGGGAGGGCCCGGCTCGGCATCGGTCCCACGCGGGACGTCGTCCTGATCGAGGGGACCGCGCGGGCGGTGACCCCGGAGGACCTGCCCGAGGAGGACGCCGAGGTCTTCGCCGGCAAGACGGGCTTCGATCCCCGTCGGCTGGCCGCCCCCTACCTGTACTTCAGGGTGATCCCCCAGCGCGTCCAGGCCTGGCGGGAGGAGAACGAACTGCGCGACCGCGACCTGATGCGCGACGGCCGGTGGCTGGACGCGGTCTGAGCGGTGGGGCGGGGTAGGGGCCGGGGAGGCGGCGGGGCGGCCCGCGTCCGGCTCTCTCACGGGGCCGGCCGGGCGACCGGGCCGGCCCACAGGCCCGGACCCGGCCGCCCCGTCGGGTGGACCGGCCCCGGCCGCCGACGCCAGCCGCCGTTCCCGGCGGCCGTCCGCCGTCGGCCACCGGTGGCCCGGGCCGACCGCCGTGGGCTGCCGATGATCCGGACTCTCCGTTGTGGGCTGCCGGTGGCCCGGGCCGCCGTCCGTCGGCGGTCCGGGGCGGCTTCGGCCGGCTCTCTTCGGCCGTGGGCCGGTCCCGGTCGTCTCTCGTCGGGCGTCGGTCAACCCCGGTCGGCGGTCAGTCACGGCCGTTCTTGTCCGTCGACGGCCATACTCCCGTCGAGCGGGCGATGGCCTTCGCGCCGGTGCGGTCCACGGCGCTGCGGACCACCGCGAAGATCGCCCCCTGTACCGCCGCGGCCAGCAGGATCTCGCCCCAGCCGCGGTCCTGGTCCAGCGCGTCGGGCGCGTCGTCCTCGTGCCGGATCGTCTTCCACGCCTTGCGGAACGCCACCCCGGCCAGCGCGCCGCCCGCCCAGCTGAGCGCGAAGCCGAACGGCTGGTAGACGAGCGGGAGCTTGTTCTTCTTGTGCTTGTCTTTCTTGGCCATGTGTGACTCCTTCCTCGTCGGACGCCCCTCATGCGGGCCGTCCCCGGGGGGCCACCCGTTCGCCCGGGGGCACCGGTCCCGGCGGCGTGCCGTCACCGAACGGCCGGCCGCCCAGCTCCTCCCGGCGGTGTCCGGTCAGCCAGCCGCCGAGATCCGGCCCGAGCGGCACGATCCCGGTGGGGTTGATGCCGGTGTGGACTTGGTAGTAGTGCCGCTTGATGTGGTCGAAGTCGACCGTGTCCCCGAAGCCGGGCGTCTGGAACAGGTCCCGGGCATACGCCCACAGCACCGGATGCTCCGCCAGCTTCCAGCGGTTGCACTTGAAGTGGCCGTGGTAGACGGCGTCGAACCGGACGAGGGTGGTGAACAAGCGGATGTCCGCTTCCGTGAGCGTGTCGCCGACCAGATAACGCTGCCCTGACAGCCGCTCACCGAGCATTTCCAGCCGCCGGAAGACACCCGCGCACGCCTCCTCGTACTGCCGCTGGTGCGTGGCGAACCCGGCCCGGTACACCCCGTTGTTCACGTCCTCGTACACCTCGGCCATCACCTGGTCGATCTCCTCGCGCCGGGCGGCCGGGTACAGGTCCGGCGCGCCGGGGCGGTGCAGGGCGGTCCACTCGGTGGCCAGGTCCAGGGTGATGCGCTGGTAGTCGTTGGTGACCAGCCGCCCGCTGGGGACGTCCACGATCGCGGGCACGCTGACCCCGCCCGGGTGGCCGGGCTCCCTCCGGTCGTAGGCCTCGCTCAGGTAGCGGATGCCGAGCACCGGGTCGCGGCCGTCCGGATCCAGGGTGAACCGCCAGCTGCGGTCGTCCTGGACCGGATCGGCCACCGCCAGCGAGAGCGCGTCCTCCAGGCCCAGCAGCCGGCGCGAGACGACCGCCCGGCTCGCCCACGGACAGGCGCGGGAGACCACCAGCCGGTAGCGGTCCGACGCCACCGGCCAGCCGTCCCGGCCGTCGGCGGTGATCCGGTCGGCGAAGTGGCTCCGGGACCTGGTGAACGTCCGGTGTCCGTACGCGCTGTTGCCGTGGCCGCCCATGTCTCCTCCTCGCCGGCCGGATGCTCCTGACCCCCGCGTTCCCCGTTCCGGCCCCGTGTTCCCCGTTTCGCGCGGCCCGCACGGTGTGAGCGGCCCGGTCGGGGGCAGTCGGCGAAGGGTGAGCGGAACATCCTCGAACCGGGAGACGGCCGCCCGTACGGCCGGGAGCAACGCCCACCGCCCGACCCCCGGCGCCCCGCCGGACGCGTCACGGCCTTCCTCCGGCCACGGCGGTCCGCCGGATCGCCGCGACAGGGCGGGCGGCCACCCGGAACCCCATCACCCCGAGCCCCGCGGCGGCCATCCGGAACCCCACCACGCCGCGTCCCCCGGCGGCCACGCCGGCACCGGCGCCGACGCGCACACGGACCACGGCACCGTTCGGCCCACCGGCCCGGACACCGACGGCGGCACCGCCCCCGATGCCGGCCCCGGGGCCAAGGACGACCGGTCCACCAGGATCACCGTCCTCGTGGCGCTCGCGGCCAATCTGGTGATCGCCGTCGCGAAGGGGGCCGGCGGGGTGCTCGCCGGCTCGCCCGCGCTGCTGTCGGAGGCCGCGCACTCGGTCGCCGACAGCCTCAACGAGGTCTTCCTGCTGGCCGCCCTGCGCCGCAGCCGCCGCCCGGCCGACAGCCGGCACCCGTTCGGCTACGGCAAGGAACGCTTCTTCTGGTCCCTGCTCGCCGCAGTGGGCATCTTCGTCATGGGCGGCTGCTTCTCCTTCTTCCAGGGCTTCGAGGCGTTGCGCGGCGGCGCCGAGGAGGAGCTGAGCGGCTATGTGGCGGGCCTGATCGTGCTGGGCGTGGCGCTGGCCGCCGAGGCCGGCTCGCTGCTGCGGGCCCTGCACCAGGTGCGCCGGCAGGGCGGCGGCCTCGGCGGGCTGCGCGACCCCGCGCTGCGCACGGTGGTCGCCGAGGACGGCACCGCGGTCCTCGGTGTGACCCTCGCCCTGATCGGCATGGCCCTGCACATGGTGACCGGGCAGGTCGTCTGGGAGGCGTCCGCCTCCCTGGCGATCGGGGTACTGCTGGTCTACGTCGCCTACCGGCTCGGCCGCGACGCCCGCGACCAGCTCATCGGGGAGGCCGCCGAACCGGAGCTGAGCGGCAGGATCCGGGCGCTGCTGCGGGCCCAGCCGGAGATCGACAGCGTGGAGGCGCTGTTCACCATGAAGCTGGGTCTTGACTCCACGCTCGTCGCGGCCCGCGTCGACCTCGTGCCGGGGCTGGACAGCGAACGCGTGGAGGAGGTCGCCGACCGTATCAAGCGGTCCCTCGCCCGGACGTTCCCCGACGCCGGCCAGATCTTTCTCGACGTCACCGACCGGCTCGCGGACGGGGCACAGGAAAGCCCCGCCGCGACGGGGGAACGCGGCGGGGCCTGACCGACCAGTGCCCGACGCCGAACCGCTTCACACGTTCCAGAAACAGATTTTTCTGAAATACAGCGGTTCCCGGCCGGAAATCAGCCCTCGCCGGAGGAGTCCCCGTCGGACGCTTCCAGCACGAAGACGGGGATCTCCCGGGAGGTCTTCTCCTGGTACTCGGCGTACGGCGGGAACGCGGCCACCGCCCGCTCCCACCACTCGGCCTTCTCCGCCCCGGTGACCTCACGGGCCCGCATGTCCCGCTTCACCGGGCCGTCCTGCAACTCGACGTGCGGGTCGGCCTTGACGTTGAAGTACCAGACCGGGTGCTTGGGGGCACCGCCGACGGAGGCGACCACCGCGTACCGGCCCTCGTGCTCCACCCGCATCAACGGCGTCTTGCGGAGCTTGCCGCTCTTCGCGCCCCGGGTGGTCAGCACGATCACCGGCAGCCCGGTGTCGAGCAGGGTCGTGCCCTGCGTCCCGCCCGAGCTCTCGTACAACTCGACCTGCTCGCGTACCCACTGTTCCGGGCTGGGCTCGTACTCGCCCTCAAGAGGCATGATCTCGCGCTTCCCTTCATCCGTCCGACGAACATCGTCGCGGTCGACAACACCCGCGGCCACCGGAAACATCCGTACCGCGCACGGCCATTACCTCACAGGATGTCCGGGACGGTGGCCGGTTCCCGGCCGTCGAGGCGGGGTACTTCGGCCAGATCGCGAAGGCCACCGATGTGGCCGAACTTCCCGTCGACCCATAGATGCCTGGGGCATCTAATGAAGATCGGCACGACGCACTCATTCGTCTGCGAGGTCTTTCCATGACGGAACTGACGGACACCACCGGCCCGGCTGCCCCGGCCGAACCCGTCGCATTCCCCCAGGACCGCACCTGTCCCTACCACCCCCCCACCGGATACGACCCGCTGCGCGACGGGCGACCCCTGTCCCGCGTCACCCTCTACGACGGCCGCGAGGTCTGGATGGTCACCGCACAGGCCACCGCCCGCGCCCTGCTCGCCGACCCCCGGCTGTCCACCGACCGCCGCCGCGACGGCTTCCCCGTGCCCACGCCCCGCTTCGAGGCCGGCCGCTACCGCAAGCTGGCCCTGCTCGGGCTGGACGACCCCGAGCACCACCAGCAGCGCCGGATGCTGATCCCGTCGTTCACCGTCAAACGCGCCACCGCGCAGCGCCCCTGGATCCAGCGGATCGTGGACGGACTGCTGGACGCGATGATCGAGCGGGGTCCGACCGCCGACCTGGTCTCCGCCTTCGCGCTGCCCGTGCCGTCCATGGTCATCTGCGAACTGCTCGGCGTGCCCTACGCCGACCACGAGTTCTTCGAGGAGCAGTCCCGCCGGCTGCTGCGCGGCCCGACCGGCGACGACACCACGGACGCCCGGGACCGGCTGGAGGGCTACCTCGGCGAGCTGATCGACGCCAAGGCCAAGCAGGCCGAGCCCGGCGAGGGCATTCTCGACGACCTCGTCCACCACCGGCTGCTCCAGGGCGAGCTGGAGCGGGAGGACGTGGTGTCGCTCGCCGTCATCCTGCTGGTCGCGGGGCACGAGACGACCGCCAACATGATCTCCCTGGGCACCTACACCCTGCTCCGGCACCCCGACCGGCTGGCCGAGCTGCGCGCCGATCCCGCGCTGCTGCCCGCCGTCGTGGAGGAGCTGCTGCGGATGCTGTCCATCGCCGAGGGGCTGCAGCGGATCGCGCTGGAGGACATCGAGATCGACGGCACCACCATCCGGGCCGGCGACGGCGTGCTGTTCGCGACCTCCGTCATCAACCGGGACACGGCCGTCTTCGACGACCCCGACGGCCTGGACTTCCACCGCGCCGACCGCCACCACGTGGCGTTCGGCTTCGGCATCCACCAGTGCCTGGGCCAGAACCTGGCCCGCGCGGAACTGGAGATCGCCCTCGGCAGCCTCTTCACCCGGCTGCCCGGGCTGCGGCTCGCCGTCCCGGCGGAGGAGATTCCCTTCAAACCGGGCGACACGATCCAGGGGATGCTGGAACTCCCCGTGACCTGGTAAGAGGCTTCGCTCATGCACATCGACATCGACATCGACAAGGACGTCTGTATCGGCGCCGGGCAGTGCGCGCTGGCGGCGCCGGGCGTCTTCACCCAGGACGACGACGGCTACAGCACCCTGCTGCCCGGCCAGGAGGACGGCGTCAACGACCCGATGGTCCGGGAGGCCGCCCGCGCCTGCCCGGTCAGCGCGATCACCGTGCGCGAGCGCACCGCCTGACGGGCCGGGGGGGGGGGGGGGGGGGGGGGGGGGGGGGGGGGGGGGGGGGGGGGGGGGGGGGGGGGGGGGGGAGGGGGGGGGGGGAGGAGG
>NZ_JBVHXT010000001.1:0-75912 GCF_055569255.1 Streptomyces sp. NPDC029296 | reverse complement strand
TCTTCTCTGGCTATTCGTCTGCGGGGGAGCGGTTTGCCCCCCCCCCCCCCCCCGCCCCCCCCCCCCGCCCCCCCCCCACCCCCCCCCCCCCCCCGTGGCGGCGCCGCTACCGCACGGCGCGGACATAGGCCGCGCTGCCCGGGGTGGACACGTCCCGGTCCCGGCGGACGATGCTGAGGCGTCCGCCCCAGCGGGCCCGGGCCGCCTCCAGGCCGTGGTCGGTGTACTCGATGTCCACCACCCGGTCGTCGAACGCCTTGGCGTACACCCCGCACTCGTCGTACTGACCGCACTCCTCCGCCACCGCGAAGTCCAGCCCGGCCCGTCGGCGCTGCCCGGCCAGTTCCGCGGTGTTCTTCTGCGCGATGGCCAGGTGCCGGGCGTGCGCGTGCCGGGACAGCAGGGCCATGAACGCGGTCGCGTCGGCCGTGTCGAGCAGCCCGTCGGAGCGGGTGTAGCTGTCGTAGTTGTCGGGTTCGACGGCGTCGAAGCCCTTGTCCGCGCAGCCGTCGATCCAGCCGTTCACCCGTTTCGCCACCCGGTCCCGCTTGGCCGGGGTGCGGATGTCCAGCAACGGCTCGTCCCAGTCCTCGTCGATGACCGGCTTGCCGCGCGCGTCGCGCAGCAGCAGATCGGCCGGCCAGGAGGAACGCTCGGCGGGCTGGGCCTGGAAGGCGTTGACGTAGCAGATGTTGTACAGGCCCCGGGCGGGGGCATCGGACCGGTCGCGGCTGACCACGCGCACGCCCTCGGGCGGGGGATAGGCGCCGCCGATCTGGTAGTCGAAGCCGGCGCCCCTCGGGGGCAGCCGCACCGCGGCGGGCTTGCCGGAACCGTCCTCGTCCCGGTCGCCGGACGCGCAGCCGGCCAGCGCCGACACCGTGACGGCCAGGGCCGCCGCCAAGGCGCCCAGGGCCGTACCCGACCTCGGGGCGCGGGGAACACCCGTGGGGGACACGTCCGCTCCATCCTGCCCACGCCGGGCGGCGCGGCACGTCCCAGGATCAAATCGCCCGTGCGCTCCCGGCGTCAAGTCGGCTCCCGGACCACGTCGTAGGCTCGCCGGAGATCATCGTCTCGACGGCAGGAGCAGCAACGATGCAGTACGTGAAGCTCGGTTCGACGGGCCTGGACGTGTCGCGGATCTGTCTGGGCTGTATGACGTACGGCGTGCCGGACCGCGGTACGCACGAGTGGACCCTCGACGAGGAGGCGTCCCGTCCGCTGATCCGGCAGGCGCTGGAGGCGGGCGTCAATTTCTTCGACACCGCCAACGTCTACTCCGACGGCACCAGCGAGGAGATCGTCGGCAAGGCGCTGCGGGACTTCGCTCGGCGCGACGAGATCGTGCTGGCCACGAAGGTGCACGGCCGGATGCGGCCCGGCCCCAACGGCGCCGGTCTGTCCCGCAAGGCCGTCATGACCGAGATCGACCACAGCCTGCGCCGCCTCGGCACCGACTACGTCGACCTCTACCAGATCCACCGCTACGACCACGCCACCCCCGTCGAGGAGACGATGGAGGCGCTGCACGACCTGGTCAAGGCGGGCAAGGTCCGGTACATCGGGGCCAGTTCGATGTACGCCTGGGAGTTCGCCAAGGCGCAGTACACCGCCGAGCGGCACGGCTGGACGAAGTTCGTGTCCATGCAGAACCACTACAACCTGCTCTACCGCGAGGAGGAGCGGGAGATGCTGCCCCTGTGCGCGGACCAGGGCGTCGGCGTGCTGCCGTGGAGCCCGCTCGCCCGGGGCCGGCTCACCCGCGACTGGGGCACGGTCACCGGACGCAGCGCCACCGACGACTTCGGCAGCCGGCTGTACCTGGAGAGCGACCGCGCGATCGTCGAGGCGGTCACCCGGATCGCGGCCGGGCGGGGCGTCCCGCGCGCCCAGGTGGCCCTCGCCTGGCTGCTGCACCAGGACACCGTGACGGCGCCGATCGTGGGCGCCGCCAAGCCGCGGCACCTGGAGGACGCGGTGGCCGCGGTCGAACTGCGGCTGACCGGCCAGGAGATCGAGGAACTCCGGCAGCCGTACACCCCGCGCGCGGTCAGCGGCCACTGATCGCCGCAGGCCCGGTGACGCGAGGCGCGGCGCGGGGTGTGCGCGTGCGGCCGGCGGCCCCCCCCGTCGCGTGGGGCACGCGCCGGCCGCCGCCCGGGCCCGGGCGGCGGGTCACGGGTGGTGGGGCGGTGGCGGGAGCGTGGACAGGGACGGGGCCGGCCGCGGCCACACCAGCAGGACCGGGCAGGGGGCGTGGTCGACGGTGAACCGGGCCGCGGGGCCGAGGCTCCTCGGACCGAGCCGGGACCGGTCCCCGTCCCGGGCCAGCACCAGCAGCCCCGCCCCCTCGGCGGCGGCCACCACCTCCCGCTCGGCCCGGCCGGACCGCTCCTCGCGCACGCACGGCCGGCCCAGCCGCCGGGCCGCCGCGTCCAGCAGCGCCGACGCCGACGGGCCGCCCAGCGCCTCCAGCCGGTCCCCGGGATCCCGCGCCCAGCCCTCGGCCGGCCGGTGCCCCGCCCGGTGAGCGCGGCCGAGCAGCCCGTCGAAGGCCCCGTGCGCCACCACGGGCACCTCGGGTTCGCTCACATGGAGCAGTACCACCTCGGCGGCCCCCGGCGCGTGGGCGCGCACCGCGTCCACGCAGGCCGGCCAGGTGCCCTCCACCAGCCAGGCGATCACCCGCATCCGCCGCACCTCCCGTCGCCGCGCGCCTTCGCGGCGGAGCCCGCGCACCCTACAGAATCCGCAACGATCCCCACAGTGCCACCACCGCGACCGCGAGGGACGACGGCACGGCGAGCAGACCCAGCCGGGTGAACTCCCCGAGGTCCACCTCGTGCTCGTGCTGGTGCACGATCCGCCGCCACAGCAGCGTGGCCAGCGACCCGGCGTAGGTGAGGTTCGGGCCGATGTTCACCCCGAGCAGCACCGCGAGGACCGCGCCCGGCCCGGCCGGGGCCGCCAGCGGCAGCAGGACCAGCACCGCGGGCAGGTTGTTGATCAGATTGGCCAGCAGCGCGGCCAGCGCGGCGGTGCCGAGCAGCGCGGCGAGCCCGGTGCCGCCCGGCAGCACCTGCCCCAGCACGTCCGCGAGCCCGTTGTCGACCACCGCCCGCACCACCACGCCCAGCGCCAGCACGAACGCCAGGAAGGCGGGGGTCGCCGCCCGTACGACCGTCAGCGGGGTCGCCCGGCGCCGCGCCAGCGCCCGCCCGGCCAGCACCAGCGCACCCCCGGCCGCCACCCAGGCCGGTTCCACGCCGAACACCGACGCCACCAGGAATCCGGCCAGCGTGCAGCCGACCGTCACCAGCGCGAACAGCGGCAGCCGCGGCGGGGCGCCGGCGTCCTGGTCCGCCGGGGCCGCCGCGGCGAGGTCGCGGGCGAAGAACCGGCGGAACACCAGGTACTCGACGCCGATCGCGGCCAGCCAGGGCAGCGCCATCAGCGCCGCGAACCGGGTGAAGCTCAGCCCGCTCGCCGCGAACGCCAGCAGGTTCGTCAGATTGGACACCGGCAGCAGCAGCGACGCGGTGTTCGACAGGTGGGTGCAGGCGTACACATGGGGTTTGGGCCGTACGCCGGTGCGCGCGGCCGTGGCGAACACCACCGGGGTGAGCAGCACGATCGTCGCGTCCAGGCTGAGCACGGCGGTGATGGCCGAGGCCAGCGCGAACACGGCGGTCAGCAGCCGCACCGGCCGGCCGGCCGCCCAGCGGGCCGTCCACGCGCCGCACGCCTGGAACAGCCCGTCCACATCGCAGAAATGGGCGATCACCAGCACCGCCGCGAGGAAGCCGACCACCGGGCCGAGCCGTTCGGCCTCGGCCCGGGCATGCGCGAGGGGGAGGGCGCCGGTGGCCACCGCGATCCCGGCGGCGGGCACGGCCATGACCGCCTCCGGCCATCCGAAGGGCCGTACGACGGCCCAGGCCAGCACGGCGACCAGCAAGGCGGCGGACAGGGCCGCGGCGAGCGGGGTGTTCAGGGCGGGTCCTTCCGGAAGTGATCACGGGGTTGCCCGCCCATGAAAACAGACCGCCGGTCCGGGACCGGTCAGGGGCTCGGCGGAGGACCGGTCAAGGGCTCGGCGGGGGGCCGGTCAGGGCCCCGTGCCCGGGCCGAGGACCGTCAGACGAGCGGCCGAGGCGGTGCCGGAAACCGGCACCGGGCCGCCCGGCCAGGACACCCGCAGCGGATCGCGTTCGTCCGGCGGGGTGACCAGCAGCGTGGCCGGGGTGGCCGCCTTCGCGCCGCTGACCTGCGGGTTGGAGAAGCTCAGCCCGGCCCAGGCGCTCTGTCCGGGCCGGACCGTGACGGTGACCGGGGTGCCCGGAGCCCGCCTGGGGTCCGCGCCGAGCGGGCCGCCCGAGCCGTTCAGGAAGGCCGTGCCCGGATAACCGCGCAGGGTGCAGGTGCGGCCGGACCTGTTCGTGAGGACCACCGGGAAGTTCTCCTGACCGGCGCCCGGGTCGCCCCGGCCCACCGAGGCCCGCAGCTCGGAGGTGTGGCAGCGGGAGCCGCCCGCGGCCGTCGCGGGCGCGGCCGTCGTACGGCCGCCCGAGGACGCCGTCGTTTTCGGCGGGGCCGGCGGGGCGGAGGAGACGGGGGCGGAGGAGGTGGCCGGGGCGGACGCCGAGGGGGTGGGCGTCTCCCGCGCGGGGGCGGCCGTACCGGAGGACCTCGCCGGGGGGTCGCTGCGGACGGTCTCGCCGTCGCCGCAGCCGGCCAGCAGGCCGAGTACGGCGGCCGTGCCCACGAGCAGGGCCCCGTGCCGCGCGGGCCGGGGGGTGTGCACCATGTCGCTCACACTCCTGAAGGATCGTGGCACGCGGCCGTGGCGCGTGCCTGGGGCGCCGGGTGCGCCGTTCTCCCCGTCCGATGCGCGGACGGCCGGAAAAGTTCGGGGCACGCGGGTTCTTTTCCCCGTTTCGCCCCTCGGCAGGCGCCGTTCAGGCCACCCGCAGCGAACGCAGTACGCCGTCGGTCGCATCGGCGTCACCCCGTCGGCGTATCTGCACGTACACCTGTGGCCGGGCGGCGCCGTCCGCCGGGGAAAGCGCGCACTCGGTGACCGAGCCGCCGTCCGGGCAGCGGCCGAAGGACCGGACCAGGCCGCGCCAGTGGGCGTCGGCGAAGGTGCGCGTCCCCGTGGAGCGGCAGCCGGGATGGGTGAGCGCCCCCACCGCGGCGGCGAGGCGGCCGCGGGTGCCGACGCCGACGAACACCCCGTCCACGGGCGCGGTCAGGTCGGTCCAGCGGGACAGGTCGTCGGCGACCACCAGGCCCGGCTCGTGCCCCGCCGCCAGCCCGAGCACCCGCGGGTCCCAGCCGGAGTCGCGCAGCTCGCCGCCCCAGCCGGCGGGCACCGTGAGCGTCACCCGCCCGCCGGCGTCCGTGATCCGCACCCGCTCCGGCCCGCCGCCGTCCCGGTGCGGCGCCACGGTCACCGTGGCCGCGACGGCGCCGGCGGCGAGCACCGCGGCCACGGCCAGGGTCACCGGGCCGAGCCGGGCGCGCGGCCCGGCCGGCCGTCGGGCGGACGGCGCCGGGGGCCGCGCGGCCAGCCGGTCCAGCTCCCGCGCGAACGCCAGCGCGCCCGGCCAGCGCCGCGCCCGGTCCGGTTCCAGCGCGCGCAGCAGCGCCCGCGCCACGTCCTCGCCCAGCTCCGGCCGCAGCCGCCGGGGCGGCACCACCTTGCCCGGCGGGCCCGGCACGGTGCCGGTGAGCAGTTCGTAGCCGACCGCGCCCAGGCTGTAGACGTCCGCCCGCTCGTCGATGCCCGCGCCGGGCTCGGCCTGTTCGGGGGGCCGGTACCCCGCCGAACCCGCCGCGAGCGTCAGCACCGACGCCTGCGCGAGGCTCTTGGCCAGGCCCAGGTCGGCCAGCAGTACCCGCCGGGAGCCGTCCGGGGCGGTGTGCAGCAGCACATTGGCCGGTTTGATGTCGCGGTGCACGATGCCCGCCTCGTGCAGCTCGGCGGCGGCGCGCGCGGCCTCGGCGGTCAGCTCCAGCGCCTCGGGCACCGGCAGCGCACCGCCCGCCGCCAGCTCGGCGAGGGTCCCGCCACCGGCGTACTCCATCACGAAGTAGGGCCGTCCGTCCGGGAGTTCGCCGATGTCGTAGACCTGCACCACCCGACCGGAACCGGCCCGGCGCAGCAACCGGGCCTCGGCCAGGAAGCGTTCCCTGATGTCGAGCCGGTGCGCCCAGTTCTCCGCGAGGACCTTCACCGCGACCGGAGCCCGCAGCTCGGGGTCGTGGCCGAGCCACACCAGGGCGAACGCGCCGCTGCCCAGCGGCCGTTCGAGACGGTACCGGCCGATCCGCTCCGGGGGCTGCATACGGCTATCATGCCTGGCCCGGAGAAGACGTGAAGGGGGCCCGCCGTGCCGGACCGGACGCCGACCGAGGAACTGGCCCGGCGCGCCGCCGCCGGTGACGGCGCGGCGCTGGAGCTGCTGCTGAGCGAGATCCGGCCCGAGACCGTGCGCCGCTGCGGGCGGTTCCTGCCGTGCCGGGAGGACGCCGAGGAGGCCGCCCAGGACGTGCTGCTCCAGGTGGCCCGGCACATCACGGGCTTCGAGGGCCGCAGCCGCTTCGGCACCTGGCTGTACACCGTCGTCGCCAACTGCTGCCGGCAGAAGTACCGCGAGCTGAGGCGGCGGGCCGCCGAACAGCCCGCGGCGATCGAACCCGCCCACGCCGTCGACCCGCGCACCACCAGTGTCATCGCCGGCTCCCGGGTGGACCTGCTGGAGGCCCTGGACCGGCTGGAGCGGGAGCATCCGCAGCTGGTCGCGCCGCTGGTCTACCGGGACATCTGCCAACTGGACTACGCCGAGGCCGCCGAACGCGCCGGCATCCCGCTCGGCACCCTCAAGTCCCGCCTGCACGAGGCCCGCAGACGAGTACGCCCCTGGCTGACGGCCTCCTGAACCCGGCGCTCCCGCCGTCCCGTCCGGGCGCGTACGCCGTACGGGTCCGGTCCGGCCCGGGCCCGCTACCGGTCCTGTTCGAACAGCGGCAGTTCGGCCCAGATCGTCTTGCCCTCCGCCGTGTGGCGGCTGCCCCAGCGCTGGGTGAGCTGGGCCACCAGCAGCAGGCCCCGGCCGCCCTCGTCGAAGACCTTGGCCCGGCGCAGGTGCGGGGCGGTGTGGCTGGCGTCGAAGACCTCGCAGGTCAGCGTGTTCGCGTCGTGGATCAGCCGGAGCCGGATCGGGTGGGAGCCGTACCGGATGGCGTTGGTCACCAGCTCGCTGACCACCAGCTCGGTCGTGAACGACGCCTCGCTCAGCGACCAGTCGGCCATCTGCTCCACGACCTGCTTGCGGATCGGCGCGACCAGCGCCGGGTCGGCCGGGATGTCCCAGGTCGCCACCTGCGAGGCGGGCAGACCCTGGGTGCGGGCGAGCAGCAGCGCCACGTCGTCGGGGGCGCCGCCGTAGGGGAGCAGGGCGTGCAGCACGCGGTCGCAGGCCTCGTCCAGCGAGCCGGCGTACGCCCCGAGCGCCGCGTGCAGCAGTTCCCGGCTGGCCTCCGGGTCCCGCTCCCGGGACCACACCAGCCCGTCCGTGTACAGCGCGAGGACCGTGCCCTCGGGCAGCTCCACCTCGGCGGACTCGAAGGGCAGCCCGCCCAGGCCCAGCGGGGGACCGGCGGGCAGCTCCAGTGCCCGGGGGGTGCCGCCCGGCTCCACGACCACGGGCGGCGGGTGCCCGGCGCGGGCCAGGGAGCAGCGCCGGGACACCGGGTCGTAGACGGCGTACAGGCAGGTCGCGCCGAGTTCGCCGGGGCTGCCCGCCTCGCCGGCGCTCGCGGTCCCGGACTCGTCCGAGAGCCGCAGCACCAGGTCGTCCAGGTGGGTCAGCAACTCGTCCGGGGTCAGGTCGATGTCCGCCAGGGTGCGCACGGCGGTGCGCAGCCGCCCCATGGTGGCCGAGGCCTGGATGCCGTGCCCGACCACGTCCCCGACGACCATCGCGACCCGCATCCCGGAGAGCGGGATCACGTCGAACCAGTCCCCGCCCACCCCGGCGCGGGCGGCCGGCAGATACCGGGAGCAGGCCTCCAGCGCGGCCGTGCGCGGCAGCGAGCGGGGCAGCAGGCTGCGCTGGAGGGCGAGCGCCGTCTCCCGCTCGCGCGAGTAGCGGCGCGCGTTGTCGATGCAGACGGCGGCCCGCGCGGTGATCTCCTCGGCCAGCAGCACGTCGTCCGGGGTGAACGCGTCCGGGCGCCGGTGCCGGCACAGCACCGCGACCCCGAGCGTCAGCCCGCGGGCCTGGATCGGCACCGCCATCGAGGAGTGGACGCCGAACTCCCGCGCCCGTTCGCCGCGCTCACCGTGCCAGGTCAGCCACCGGTCCATGGCGGCGCCCGGCCGCGAGGCGACGATGGTGCGGCCGGCGGCCAGCGCGTCCGCCTGCGGGGACGACACCGGGAACCGCTCCGTCTGCCCGCGGCCGACCACCGCCTCCGGGACGCCGGGCAGCACCGACTGGTGGGCGACGCGGCGCAGCCGCACCGGCGCGGTGACGCGGGCCGGCGGCTCGCCGTGGCTCTCCTGCGGGTCGAGCAGGTCGATGGTGACGAAGTCGGCGAGCGCCGGCACGCACACGTCCGCCAGCTCCTGGGCGGTACAGGTGACGTCCAGGGTGGTCCCGACGCGCACGCTGGCCTCGTTGACGAGCTGGAGCCGCTGCCGGGCGCGCTGGTTGTCGGTGATGTCGTGCGCGGCCATGGACACCCCCCGCACCCGGCCCGCGCGGTCGCGCACCGGCGCCATCCGGGCCAGCCAGGCGTGCGCCCGCTCCTCCCCGCCGGTGCGCAGGAAGGTCTGCACGTCCAGCGGCCGGCCCGAGGTCAGCACCCTGAGCAGGTCGCGCTCCAGCTCCTCGCTCTGCGGCTTGCCGCCTATCTCCGCGAGCCGCAGCCCCCGTACCCGCTCCTCGGGCAGCCCGACGACGGCGGCCATGGCCTCGTTCATCCGGCGCAGCCGCAGCCGGTCGTCGTACACGGCGATCGCGCAGGGCGACTGGATCAGGCCCGCCTCGGCGAGCGGGTCCTCGTCGAGGGGCGGCTGGGCGCCGGCGAGCGGGGTGACCACGAGCCAGTCGCCCGGGTGCCCGTCGTGCGGCGGGCGGCGGTGGGCGAGCAGCCACACGGAGACGGTACGGCCGTCGTGGTGGCGCAGCGCGACGGTGCCCTCCCAGCGCGGGCCGTCGGGGGCGGCCGGGGCGGGGGCGCCGGCCAGCAGTTCGGCGGCGGGGCGGCCCAGGACGGCGTCCGCGGGGTGGCCGAGCAGGCGGACGGCGCCCTCGTTCCACTCCCGCAGCGTGCCGTCGTCGCCGACGACAGCCCGTGCCGTGCCCGTGTCGTCGAACGGATAGACCCGGCTCATCGTCGCCGCTCCAAGCGCACACTCTCGGTGAACAGATGGCACCACCCGTGTACCAGCGTAGTGCGTGATGCCCTTCCGTGAGCGGCGGCGCCGGGGCCACAGGGCCGACCGGTCGAACACGGTCGGGGTCCGGTCGCCGGGGAAAACCGGCCCGATCACGGCCGGACGCAGCCGTACGCGTCCGGACCCTTGACGATCGTGTGGAGCAGGCCGTCAGAATCTGTTTGTTCACGATCAGTTGTGAGTACTTCTGAGTCCTTCGAGCTTCGACGAGTCCCGATAGGGGAGAGCCGCCCATGACGGTCACGCGCAGATCGGTTCTGGCCGCAGCCGCGGCGGCACCCGCGGCCGGAACGCTCCCGGCCCCGGCCGCCCTCGCCGCCGAGGCGTCCGGTACCGGCGGACGCCGCACGGTGCCGCTGCGGGACGGCTGGCGGTTCCTGCTCGCCGACCCGGTCGGCGCCACCGACCCGTTCGCCGACCCGGCGGGGCCCACCGACCCGGGCCACGACGACTCGGCCTGGCGCGAGGTTTCCGTCCCGCACGACTGGAGCATCGAGCAGACTCCCACCACCGAGCACCACACCACCGGCGGCACCGGCTTCCTCCCGGGCGGCCTCGGCTGGTACCGGCTCGCCTTCACCCTGCCGCGCGCGTACACCGGACGGCGGATCTCGGTCGAGTTCGACGGCGTCTACATGGACGCCCACGTCTACTGCAACGGCACGGAAGCCGGCCGCCACCCCTACGGCTACACCGGCTTCGCCCTCGACCTCACCGGCCTGGCGCACACCGACGGCAGCACGCCCAACGTGCTCGCGGTCGGCGTGCGCAACCGGCTGCCCAGCAGCCGCTGGTACTCCGGCAGCGGCATCTACCGCGAGGCCCGCCTGGTGATCACCGAGCCGGTGCACGTGGCCCGCTGGGGAACCCGTGTCACCACGCCGGAGGTCTCCGCCGGCCGGGCGCTGGTCCGGGTGGCCACCACCGTGCGCAACGACTCCGGCGGCGCCGCCGACGTGGAGATCCGGTCCCGGATCACGGCCCCCGACGGCCGGACCGTGGCCCGTACGGCCAGTACGGTCGCCGTCGCCGTCGCCGGGGAGGCCGCCGAGACCCACGAACTGACCGTCGCCGACCCCCTGCTGTGGGACTTCGCGACCCCCGGACACCGCTACACCCTGCACACCGAGCTGCGCGTGGCCGGCCGCACCACCGACACCCACCGCACGCCCTTCGGCATCCGCACCTTCCGCTTCGACCCCGACGAGGGCTTCTCCCTCAACGGCGTCCCCGCCAAGATCAAGGGTGTCGACCTCCACCACGACCAGGGCGCCCTCGGCGCCGCGATCAGCGCCGACGCCGTCCGCCGGCAGCTGCGGATCATGAAGTCGATGGGCGTCAACGCGCTGCGCACCTCGCACAACCCGCCCGCGCCGGAGCTGATCCGGGTCTGCGAGGAACTGGGCATCGTCATGCTGGTGGAGGCCTTCGACTGCTGGCGCACCGGCAAGACGGCGTACGACTACGGCCGGTTCTTCGACGAGTGGTGCGAGCGGGACGCCACGGAGATGGTGCTGGCCGCCCGCAACTCACCGGCCGTGGTGCTGTGGTCCATCGGCAACGAGATCCCCGACTCCACCTCCACCGCGGGCCTGGCCATGGCGGACCGGATCATCGGCGCGATCAAGGCCGCCGACGACACCCGGCCGCTCGTCATCGGCTCCGACAAATACCGGCGGCCGCCCGCCAAGGGCTCGGCGGCCGACCTGATGCTCGCCAAGCTCGACGGCCTCGGCCTCAACTACAACACGGCCAAGTCCGTGGACGCCCTGCACGCCGCGTATCCGCACCTGTTCCTCTTCGAGTCCGAGTCCTCCTCGGAGACCTCCACCCGGGGCACCTACCAGGAGCCCGAGCACCTGAACACCGGCGAGAACCACACCCCCGGCCGGCGGGAGGTCTCCTCCTACGACAACAACCTCGCCTCCTGGACGATGAGCGGCGAGTACGGGCACAAGAAGGACCGGGACCGGAAGTGGTTCGCGGGCCAGTTCCTGTGGTCCGGCATCGACTACATCGGCGAACCGACCCCGTACGACGTGTTCCCGGTGAAGGCGTCCTTCTTCGGCGCCGTCGACACGGCCGGCTTCCCCAAGGACATGTACCACCTCTTCAGGAGCCAGTGGACGGCCGAGCCGATGGTGCATCTGCTGCCGATGACCTGGAACCACGAGGAGGGCGACACCGTCGAGGTGTGGGCGTACGCCAACGTGCCCACCGTCGAGCTGTTCCTCAACGGAAAGTCCCTCGGCGTGCGGGAGTTCGACGTCAAGAGGACCACCGACGGCCGCGCCTATCTGGAGACCACCGAGGCCACCGGCGACGACAAGACCTTCACCGACGGCCCCTACCCGGGCAGTTACACCAGTCCCAACGGCAGCGCCGGCAAGCTGCACCTGACCTGGAAGGTGCCCTACCGGCCGGGCGAGCTGAGGGCCGTGGCCCGGCGGGACGGCAAGGTCGTCGCCGGTGACGTCCTGCGCACGGCCGGCGCCCCGCACGCCGTGCGCCTCACCGCCGACCGAAGGTCCCTGCCCGCCGACGGCCGTGCGCTCGCCTTCGTCACCGCCGAGGTCGTCGACGCGCACGGGGTCGTCGTGCCCGACGCCGCGCACCTCATCGCCTTCGACGTCCTGGGCGGCTCCCTGGCCGGCGTCGACAACGGCCGCCAGGAGAGCGCCGAGCGCTACCAGGCGAGCACCCGCACCGCCTTCCACGGCAAGGCGCTCGCCATCGTCCGGTCCGGCACCGGGGACGGCAGCCTGAAAGTCACCGCCCGCGCGGACGGTCTGCGCCCGTCCACCGTCCGCCTCCGCACCACCCCGGCCCGCCCCGCCGTGACCACCGCACCCGCCGTCCTCCGCCCCGACCACCCCGCGCCGCCCGGCTACCCGCACGCGGACGCGAGCTACTCCGGCCGCCCGGACACCCCGCCCGCCGCGATGCTGGACGGCGACCCGGCCACCGGCTGGTCCAACGCCTTCGCCAAGCAGGCCACCGCGCTGCTGCCCGCGTTCGACGGGGCCCGGGAGAAGGACTGGGTGTCGGTCGACCACGGGCGCACCCGCACCTTCGACCGGGTGGCCGTGTCCTTCACGGTCGACGCGGTCCACAGCCTGCCCGCGCGGGCCGAGGCCGCGGTGTGGGACGGGCACGCCTGGGTCCCGGTGACCGGGGCGAGGGTGGAGTGGGCCACCGTCTCCGACACCCCCACCGTCATCACCTTCGGCCCGGTCCGGGGCTCCCGCCTGCGCCTGACCCTCACCAGTGCCCGCCCGGGCCGCCCCGAGGGCGCGGTGCGCATCAGCAGATGGGAGACGTGAGGGGGTGGGGCGGACCGGACGGTACCGTGACGCAGGCCGCCCCACCTGGGCATATTTACGCGTGAGTACCCGCGCGGTACCGTGAGGGCATGCCAGCTCTCAACGTGGAGTTCAGCGAACGGGAACTAGAGGACCTGCGCCAGATCGCCAAGGAGCGCGGTACGTCGATGAAGGCCCTGGTCCGGGAGGCCGCCGCCGCCGACATCGCCCGGCACCGGGCCCTTCAGGAGGGCGCGGAGGCCTTCCGCCGCTTCTTCGCCGGCCACGCCGAGGAGTTCGCGGCGGCCTTCCCCGACGACGAGCGCCCCGGCAGGGGCGAGGCCGCCTGAGCGATGCCCTCCGTCATCCACATCGACGTTCCCTGGCTGCTCCAGCGGCACGAGGAGGTCCTGCCCGACCAGCCCGCCGTGGACGACTTCTCGGCGCTGGTCGCGGCCGTCGCCCGGCACCGGGTGGACCCGCCCCGGCTCGGCGTCGACTCCGACGCCGCCTGGCGGGCCGCCGCGCTGCTGCACACCCTCGCCGTGCTCAAGCCGCTGCCCGCCGCCAACGCCCGCTTCGCCTGCGCCACCGCCGTGGCCTACATGTTCGTCAGCGGCGCCGGCATCGATCCGCCCTACGGCGCCCTCGTCGACCTCGCCCGGGACCTGATCTCCGGCAAGACGGACGTCTACGGCGCCGCCGACCGGCTCCGCGCCTGGCAGATCTGACCCGTTCCGGCCGGCGGAGGAAGCCGCCGGAGCCACCGGCCGGGACGGGCCTCGCGGGCAGGACCGGGACGTCGGTCCACTACCGGACCGCGCCCTTCGGGAGCGTGCGCGGCCGGCCGGTGCGTGCGCACGCTTCACACGGGGCGCGGGGGCCGGGGGGAGAGAGGAACCGCTTCCCGTCGATTCCTCGCCCTCCGCCGGACAGCGCTGGACCCGAACCGTCCCTGTCGTGATCACTTCGTGAACACAGGGAGTCATGAAGGGGCTCCGGGCAGGCGGAGCCGGAATGTTTCAGGACGATTAACGACGCGCTGATTTTCGGCCATCCGGCCGCTTCTCGAACAGGGGAACCGCTCTGTTACGGGGTCCCGTCGTTCGATTTCCGTGACTTCACGCCACTGATTCAACACGAAAGGTTACCGAAACCCGTGGGGTCGATGTGAATTTCGGCGGTGGACTCGGCAGAGTGGCGCACGCCGCTCCGGCACCCGACCGGGCTGGAGCCGGCACCCCGTCTGTTCGAGCGGAAGGATGCACACAATGCGGAACACCGCGCGCTGGGCAGCGGCCTTCGGCCTCACGGCCGCCGCCGTTTGCGGACCCCTGACCGGGGCCGCCGTCGCTGCACCGGGCGCCGCCCCGTCGTCGCTCTACGCCCCCTCGGCGCTGGTGCTCACCACCGGCCACGGCAACGACGTGGCCACGGCCACTCCGGAGCGCGCCGTCACCCTGAGCTGCGCCCCGACGCCCACCGGGACCCATCCGGCCCCCGCCGAGGCCTGCGCCGAACTGCGCGGCCTGAACGGCTACCTCGACGCCCTCAAGGACGCCGACGGCGTGATGTGCACCAAGGTGTACGACCCCGTCGTGGTCACGGTCCAGGGCGTCTGGCAGGGCCAGCGCGTCTCCTACGAGCGCACTTTCGGCAACGCGTGCGCGAGGGATGCCGTCGGCGGCAGCCTCTTCGCGTTCTAGACCGGGATCGCACGGTACCCCGTGGAACGCCGGATCAGGCCCGCAACTGGGGAGTGCGGCCCCTGGAGCGGGGAACCAGCGATCTCGCACCGGGGCAGGCGGGCGGAGTGGGGCCGCCCGCCGGCTCCGGGCACACAGCCGCTCCCCGGCCGGTCCGTGGGGGGCCGTCCGGGGAGCGGCGAAAAACATACGGTTTCAACCAGGGCTGTGCGCCCTGCGCCGGTGACTCGTGTCGCACCAGGGGTAGCGGCGGCTGCGCCGGCAGGTACACAGAGCGACGCGGAACCGGTCCGAGCGGACCGTGGTCCCGTCCTCCAGTTCGACTTCCACGGGCCCTTCCACCAGGAGGGGCCCGCGCCGTTGCAGGGTGATCCGCCGGGCCGCCCCGGCCGGGTCGCGCGGCGGATCACCCGCCGCTTCGTACGGCGTGTCGTCCGCCGGTCCGCGCGGCGCGCTGTCAGCGGAGTCGTTCGGCACGGATGACCACCAGCTCTTCCTTGTCCTCGGCCGGCGCGAGCAGCCCGCGCCGGCGCAGCCAGTCCTCCCGGGCGCGCAGCACCGGGCCGAAGGGGACGCGGCGGCGCCGGACCACCTCGGCCGTCAGGCCCGCCGCCCCCAGCAGCTCCAGGGTGCGCTCGGGGCCGCTCAGCGCCGAGTGCACGATGAGCAGCACCCCTCCCGGCCGCAGCAGCGCCGGGGCGTCCCGGCAGATCCGGTCCAGCAGCAGCCGGCCGTCGTGCCCCGCGTCCCAGGCCCGGGACCGGCCGCGCGGCCCGCGCCCCGTCTCGGGCGCCGGTACGTAGGGCGGGTTCGCCAGGATGAGGTCGAAGGTGCGGCCCCGGACCGGCGCGAAGAGGTTGCCGCGCCGGATGCGCACCGGCAGCCGGCTCAGCCAGGCGTTCAGCCGGGCCGTCCACACCGCCTGCCGGGACACGTCCACCGCGGTCACCCGGGCGCCCTGCCGGGCCGCCGCCAGTGCCAGCGCCCCGCTTCCGGTCCCTACGTCCAGCACGCGCGTACCCGGGGGCGGGGCCTCCTCGCGCAGGGCCTCCACCAGCAATTCCGTGTCGTCCTGTGGGGCGTACACACCCGGAAGCAGCAAAAGGTTCACCTCACTAGAATTCCCCGTGAATCATGATATATGGGCCGCCTGTCGCTCCGCCTTCCGCTGCTCCGTCGTCCCCAGGGGCACCCGCAGGCACGACCGCCCCGCCCGCCAGTCGGCCAGCACCCGCCGGGCCAGCCGGTCCTCCAGGTACTCGGTCGCGTCGATCCCGAAGGTGATGTCGGGCGCCAGCTCCGGCTCCTCGGCGAGCAGCCCGCCGATCACCTCGTGCCGGACCACCTGCTCGTGCACCGCGTCCGCCTCCACGTGCTCGTCGTAGAAGAACTCCGCGGCCGGACCGGCCCCCGTGCGGCGCATCGCCCCGGCGAGCCGGCGCGAGCCGGGCGAGGAGGTGATCTCCACCTCGGCGAAATGGCCCACCAGCGCGCCGCGCAGCGCGCGGTGCAGGCCGAACAGCGACATCAGGTTGACCACGGCCAGCATCTCGGCGGGGGCCGCGTCCAGGTGGCGGCCGTAGGCGGTGTCCAGGTCCAGGTCCGTCATCAGGTCGGCGAACAGCCGCGCGTGCACCCGGTCGGCCCGGCCGCCGCCGAACTCGTCGAACTCCACCGCGGCCATCGCCGCCTTCGCCCGGCCCCACAGCCGCGGCAGCACCCAGGCGTGCGGGTCGGCCTCCTTCAGGTGGTACAGCGAGCGCAGCGCCGCGTACTCCCGCAGGTGCCACAGCTCGCCCTCCCGCTCCAGGAAGCCGGAGATCCCCGCGCCCTCGGCCGGCTCGGCCAGGAGGGCGCCGAGCGCGTCGTCCAGGCTGTCGTGGACCGGGGTGTCGGCGCGCAGCGCGGCCAGGAACCGCCGCTCCAGCGCGGCTCGCACGGCCAGCAGCTCCGGGTCCCACTCCCGCTCCGCCGGCACCCCGGCGAAGCCGCGGTAGTGCAGCTCGTAGCACACGTACAAGGCGAGCTGGAGGTCGTCGCCGTACGGGTCCCCGGTCCCGGCGTCGGCGGGGCGGGGGAGCGGGCCCGTGCCGCGCAGGTACGCGGTCAGCGCGGCGGAGAGCGGGCCTCGGGGGCTGGGCAGCCGGGGTTCTCGCTGGTGGTGACTCATGGGATACGGGTACCCGCGCCGCCGTCGATCAACTGTGCCGGCCGGGCACCAGCCGGCCGCGGGGCCCGCGCACCGTCCCGCCGCCCTGAGAGGGCGCGCCCGGCGCACCGGTTCGAGCGCCTCGGGGCCCGGCCGCGGGGACGAGCCGCCCGGGCGGCCCGGGCGGGTTCCCCGCTTGGCCGGGCCGCCCGGCTCAGTCGCCCTCCGCCTGCTCCTGCGCCCCGGTGTTCGGGGTGATGGCGTCCCCGGCCTCGCCCGAGGCCTTGTCCTCGTCGCGCTTCCCGGCCTCCTCGACCTCCCGGAGCACTTCCTCCACGGCCGTCTCCGGCCGGTCCTCGTGGTCGCCGTGGCCGTTCCCACCCGACATGACCTCTCCTTCCACCGATGGGGTGATCTCCCCTGCGGGTTACCCGGCGGCGCCGTCCCAAGCGTCCGGCCGCACCCTGCCGGCCGGACGCACCCTGCCGCGCCCCCGGACGGCCCCCGCCGGGACGCGGGGGACGGGCCCCCGCCGTGCGCGGTGTTTCAGTGTGTGGCGCCCTGGATACACCCCGAGGGTTCGGCCCCGGCAGTTCGCGAGCCCGCACGCCGTCGCAGTGAGGTCGTCACATGTCCCATGCCCCGTCTCCCGCAGGACCGTCGAACGGCACCCGGCCCGCCCCGGCCCCGGCCCCCCAGGAGCGCGCCGCCCCCCCGCCCGGCGGCCGGGGCGGCACCGCCCTGGTGACCGGCGCGTCCTCGGGCATCGGCGCGGCCGTGGCCCGCCGGCTGGCCGCCGAGGGCGGCTGGCGGCTGGCGCTCAACGGCCGCGACATCACCCGACTGGAGCAGGTGGCCGTCCAGTCCGGCGCGGTCGCGCTGCCCGGCGACCTCGCCCGGCCCGGCGCCGGCCGCCACCTCACCGGCCTCGCCCTGGACCACCTCGGACGGGTCGACCTGCTGGTGGCGGGCGCGGGCGTCGGCTGGGCCGGGGACTTCACCCGCATGCCCGCCGCGCGCATCGACGAGATCGTGGGCGTCGACCTGCTGGCCACCGTCCGCCTGGTGCGCGCCCTGCTGCCCCACATGGTCACCGCCGGAACGGGCCGCGTCGTGCTCATCGGGTCCATGGCCGGCAGCGTGGGCGTGCGCGGCGAGGCCGTCTACTCCGCCGCCAAGGCCGCCCTCGGCACCTTCGCCGACTCCCTGCGCTACGAACTGCGCGGCACCGGGGTGGGCGTCAGCCACGTCATCCCCGGCGTGGTCGACACCCCGTTCTTCGACCGGCGGGGCAACCCCTACACCCGGACCTGGCCCCGGCCCGTGCCCGCCGAGCGGGTCGCGGACGCGGTCTGCGCCGCCGTACGGCACGGCAGGGACGAGGTGTACGTCCCCGGCTGGCTACGACTGCCCGCCCTGGTGCGCGGTGCCGCGCCCGGACTCTACCGGCGGCTCGCCGCCCGCTTCGGGTGAGCGGCCATGACCGCGGTCACGGTGCTGCTCGCCCTGCTCGCGGCCCTGGCCAACGCCTCCGCCTCGGTGCTCCAGCGGCGGGCCGCCGTCGAGGAGACGGACCAGGGCGACGAGCAGGAGTCCATCCTGCGCCGGATCCCCCAGCTGCTGCGGCGCCGCGTCTGGCTGGCCGGTGCCGCGCTGCTGCTGCTGTCCGGCCTGCTCCAGGCCGGGGCGCTGGCCACGGGCAGCCTGTCCCTGGTGCAGCCCCTGCTCGCCGCCGAGCTGCTGTTCACCCTGGCCGTGGGCAGCGTCGTCTTCCGGCGCCGGCCCGACGCCCGGACCTGGCTGGCGTTCGCGGCCCTGGCCGGCGGGCTGGCCCTGTTCCTCCTGGCCGCCGCCCCGACCGCCGGGCAGGAGACCGCGCGCCCCGGCGCCTGGCTGCTGGGCGGCGGCGGGGCGCTCGGCGCGGTCGTCCTGCTCTGGCTGGCCGCGCGCCCGGTCCGCGGCGCGTCCCGGGCCACGCTGCTCGGCCTCGCCTCGGCGCTGTGCTTCGCCACCACGGCCGCGCTGCTGAAGGAGGCCGTGGGCCGGCTGGAGCACGGGCCCGGGGCGATGTTCGGGCACTGGTCGCCGTACGCCACGGGGGCCGCCGGACTCGTCGCCTTCGTGCTGCTGCAGGGCGCGCTCGCCGCCGGACCGCTGACGGCCTCCCAGCCCGCGCTCACCCTCGGCGACGCGCTCGGCAGCGTCGTCCTCGGCTGGGTGCTGTTCGCCGAGACGATCCAGCTGGGGCTGCGCGTGCTGCCGGAGGCGGCCGGCGTGGCCCTGATCGGCGCGGGCAGCATCGGTCTCGCCCGCGCCCCGTCCGTCGGCGGCCAGTGGGACGAGGACGGTCCGGCGCCGTCGCCCGGTTCCGCCGCCGCTCTTCCGCGCACACCGAGGAGGTAGGTCACCGATGTCCCCCGTCTCCGGCCGCTCCCGGCGGACGGCCGCCGTGCTGCTGCCGGCCGGCGCCGCCGCGGCGCACATCGTCCCGGCGGCCAGCTGGCTGCCGGGCCTACGGCCGCTGCTCTTCCCCGGCCTCGCCGGCACCGGCCACGTCCGGCACATCGCGCTCACCTTCGACGACGGACCCGACCCGGAGTCGACCCCGCGCTTCCTCGACGCGCTGGACCGGCTCGGGGCGCGGGCCACCTTCTTCGTGGTCGGCGAGCACGCGGTGCGCCACCCGGGGGTGGTGCGCGAGACGGTGCGGCGCGGGCACGAGCTGGGGGTGCACGGCTGGCGCCACGACCGGCCCTGGCGGCCCGCGCCCGCCCGCGACGCCGAGGAGGTGGCCCGGACCGTCCGCGTCGTCCACGACCTCACCGGACGGCGCCCGCGCTGGTACCGCCCGCCCTACGGCATCCTCACCACCGGCCGCCTCCGGGCCGCCCGGCGGGCCGGACTGCGCACGGTGCTGTGGTCGGCGTGGGGCAGGGACTGGACGACCGGCGCCACACCGGCGTCGGTACGGGCCCGGGTCGCCGCCGACCTGCGCGGCGGCGGCACCGTGCTGCTGCACGACGCCGACCGGTACTCGGCCCCCGGCTGCTGGCACGCCGCGCTCGGCGCCCTCCCGGCCATCGTCCAGGACTGCCGCGAGGCGGGGATGACGGTGGGCCCGCTCCACGAACACGACGCGCCACCGGCACCGACCTCCCCCCGGCCCGCCGCACCGGAGCGCGTGGCCGGGGGACGACCGCACCGATGAGCCGGCGCCACCGGCTCCGCCGCCCCGGAGCACGTTCCCGGCGGGCGGCCGCGGACGTGCGGCGGCGCGGGACCCGCCGTGCGGGTTCGGGTGCGCGGCGGGTGACCGCGGGTGGGCGGTGGTGCCGGTCGTGCCGTGCCGGAGCGCGTGCGGGTGTGCGGTGGTGCGTGGCCCGCCGGGGGCGGGGGAGTGGGTGGCGCCGGTGCGGCCGGGGCGCCCCGGGGCCGGTGTGGGGGCGGCGCGTCCGCCGGGGTGGCGGGGGGGGTGCGCGGGCCCGCCGGCTCACAGGTCCGTCAGCCGGTCCAGTGCGTCCCCGCGGAACAGCGCGTGACCCCGGGCGACCCGGGCCGCGCGTTCCGGGGTGCCCGCGCGGAGGCCGTCCAGGGTCTTCAGGAGCGCGGGGCCGTCCGGGGCGAGGGCGCACAGCCCGAGGTCGGCCATCCGGCGGACGCCCTCCGCGCCGTGGCCGGGCAGCGGGCGGTGGGCGACCACCGGCAGGCCCGCCGCGAGCGCCTGTACGGCCGTCTGGCCGGCCGCGTTGTCCACCAGAGCGTGCCCCGCGCCCAGCAGCCCGGGCATGTCGTCGACCCACCCCAGGGCCAGCGCGGCCGGCTCCCGGGACATGCGCGCGTACAGCCGCTCGTTGCGGCCGCACAGCACCACCGGCAGCCAGCCGGCCGCGGCCAGCAGCCGGGCCGTGGCGGCGGGCCGCGACGCCGCCCCCCAGGCGCCGGCGGACAGCAGCACCGGGGGCCGGCCGGGCGCCCGCGCGGCGAACCGCTCCCGCCACCGGGCCGCGCCGGGCGCCGGTGCGCGGAAGGCGGGCGCGACCACCGGCCCGGTGGTCGCCACGGGCGTGCCGAGCGCCCGGCGCACCCGCGCCGCCGCCGTGTCCGTCAGGCACAGATACCGGTCGTTGCCCGGGTGCAGCCACTGCCGGTGCACCGCGAAGTCCAGCAGGAAGACGGCGCTCGGCACCCGCAGCGCCCCCCGGGCCCGCAGATGCCCGGTGAGCTGCGCGGCCAGATGGAAGACGGACACCACCACGTCGGCGCGCACCCGGTCCACCAGGTCCGTCACCCGGTCCCCGGCCAGCCGGGCCAGGGGCACCCCGCTGGGCCGCGGGCCGCGCCCCTCGCGCAGGAACGCGCCGTAGATCCCGGCGTACAGCCAGGGCAGGTGGCGCACCGATGCCTGGTAGCCGCGGCGCAGGCCCGTGCCCAGGCCGTACGGCAGCAGCCGCAGCACGTCGGCCACCTCGGCCCGCCCGCCCCGGGCCTCGGCCCGGCGGGCGAGTTCGGCGGCCACGGTGTCGTGACCGGCGCCCATGCTCGCGCTGAGGATCAGGGTCCGCCGCCGGCCGTCCGGCGTCTCGTGGTCGGTGCTCCGCACGGATTGACGATTCTCCGCCGTCGCGGCGCCCAAACCGCCCCCCGGCCGCCCGGGTCACCCGGGCGCCCCACACCACCGGGCCCGCGCCCGTCCCGCGGCTGCGGGCCGCCCGGCACGTGCCAGGGCGGACGCACGGGTACGGCGGCGGGTGGGCGGCGAGCACGGGAGGAGCCGTGAGACGGTTGCGGCGCGGCCTGCACCGCGCGTGGCAGTGGCTGCGGGTGCGGGCCCTGTTCGAGCACGGGCGGGAACTGGAACTGATGCACCGGGCCATGGGGTTCGCCACCCTGTCGCTGGTGACGCTGGCGCCGCTGCTGATCGTGGTCGCCGCGGCCGACCCCCTGGTGCGGGGCGGCTTCGCCTCCTGGCTCACCGACGGCATGGGCCTGTCCGGCCGGTCCGCGCACGCGGTCACCGACGTCATCAGCCCGCCGCGCAAGGTCATCGGCACCACCAGCGTCTGGAGCGGTGTCCTGCTCGCCGTCTTCGGCGTGGCCTTCGGCGGCAGCGTGCAGAACGCCTACGAAAGGATCTGGGGCCTGGCGTCCGGCCCCTGGCACCGGGTGTGGCGGCAGGCGACCTGGCTGGTGGTGCTGACCGCGTACCTGTACCAGGAGGCGGCGACGAAGACGACCCTGCACGGCGGGCAGCGGATCACCCTGTCCACGCTGAGCGGTGTGCTGTTCTTCTGGTGGGGCCAGCGGTTCCTGCTGGGCGGCCAGGTCCGCTGGCGCGCGCTGCTGCCGGGCGCGGTGGCCACCGTCGTCGGCCTGATCGGGCTGCGGGCCTTCTCCTACCTCGTCTTCACCCCCCTCATCGTCACCAACGCCCTCAGCTACGGCGCCGTCGGCACCGTCCTCGTCGTGGAGTCCTGGCTGATCGGCGTCGGCTTCGTCATCTACGGCGGCGCCCTGTTCGGCCGCTGGTTCACCGAGCACCACTGGATGCCCTCCCACCACCGGCCGGAGTGGACGGACGGCACCGACGAGCGGGACGCACCCTAGGCGAGCTGCCGGCGCACCAGTTCGTGGAGCCGGCCCCCGGTGTCCGCGAGGAGTGCGGCCGGGGTGCCCTGCTGGACGATCCTGCCGTCCTCCATCACGATCACCCGGTCGGCGTCCAGGACGGTGGACAGCCGGTGGGCGATCACGATCCGGGTGGCGTTCAGCTTGCGGGTGCTGTCGATGACGACGCGCTGGGTGTCGTTGTCCAGGGCGCTGGTCGCCTCGTCGAGGAAGAGGAGCCGCGGCCGCCGGATCAGGGCCTGGGCGATCATCAGGCGCTGCCGCTGGCCGCCGGAGATCGCGCCGTTGCCGGCGACGATGGTGTGCAGCCCCATCGGCATCCGCCGGATGTCCTCCGCGAGGCCCGCCAGCTCGGCCGCCGCCATCACCTCCTCCGGCGTGTACGGCTCCGCGCCGCAGATGACGTCCATGATCGAGCCGGAGAACGGCTGCGCGTGCTGGAGGACGACCCCGCACTGGCGGCGCACCGCGGACTGGTCCAGCGCCGCCAGGTCCTGGCCGTCGTACAGGACGCTGCCGGAGACCGGCCGGTCGAAGCCGATGAGCAGGCGCAGCAGCGTGGACTTGCCGCAGCCGCTCGGGCCGACGACCGCCACGAACTCGCCGGGCCGTACGGCGAAGGACACGTCGTCCAGGACCAGCGGGCCGTCGTCGGCGTACCGGAAGGACAGCCGGCGGGCCTCCAGCGCGCCCGACAGCGGCCCCGGGCGGGTGCTCGCCGCCCGGACCTCGGGCCTGGCCTCCAGCACCGGCTTGATCTCCTCGAACAGCGGCAGCGCTGCCACCGCCGACACGAACGCGCCGGTCAGCTGGGTGACCGAGGTCAGCAGCATGGTCACCGACGTGTTGAAGGCCAGGAAGTCCGCCGCCGACATCGCGCCCCTGGCCGGGCCCGCCAGCAGCATGAACATCAGCAGGGTGCACACGGGCAGGTAGACCGCGCCCAGGACGGTGGTCAGGTTCTTGATCCGGCCCACCCGCTGCTGGAGCTCCCGGCCGCGCGCGAACTCGCGGGCCCAGGCGGCGTAGGCGTAGTTCTCGGCCGCCGCCACCCGCAGCTTGGGCAGCCCGCGCAGGGTCTGGAACGCCTGGTTGTTCAGCTTGTTGCCGAGCACCACCAGACGCCGCTGCCAGCGCACCTGCCACAGCCCGAGCCCCGCGAACACCACCGCGACGACGAGCAGCATCCCGATCGCCGCGAGCGCCATCGGCACGCTGTACCACAGCAGCAGCCCCAGGTTCATCGCGCCGACGGTCACCGACTGGGCGACGACCGGGCCGACGCCCGCCAGCAGCCGGCGGATCGCGCTGACGCCCATCGCCGCGCCGGCCAGCTCACCGGTCGAGCGCCGGGTGAAGAACCGGGTGGGCAGCCGCAGCAGCCTGTCCCACACGGCCGGTTGCAGCGCCGCCTCGATCCGGCCCTCCAGGCGCAGGATGGACAGATTCTCCAGCAGCGTGAACGCCGCCGCGACCACCCCGCTCACCATGACCGCCAGGCACACCCGGGCGATCAGGCCCTCCTGGGCCCGCGGCACGTACTCGCCGAGCACCTTGCCGGTCGCGATCGGCACCAGCGCGCCGATGGCCACCGTCACCAGGCCCGCGAGCAGCAGGCTCAGCAGATCGCCGCGGGTGCCGCGGAGGCTGAACCGGAGCAGCCCTAGCGGGGAGAGCGGCTTGTCGGGCAGCGGCCGGTAGAACATCACCGCGCGCGGCTCGAACTCGCCGGCGTTCGCCTTGCCGACCGGGGTCCGGCGGCCGGTGCCCGGGTGGACGGCGACATAGCCGCCGCGCCGCCACAGCAGCGCCACCGGCGCCCCGGACAGCGCCCGCCGGCCGACCAGCGGGCCCGTGTTCTCCCGCCACCAGCGCCCCTGGAGGCGGACCGCCCGGGTGCGCACCCGGGAGGCCAGCGCCACCCGCTCCACCGGGTCCAGCCGCTCGCTCGCGGTGCCGCCGTGCGCGGGCTCGGCGAGCGTGATCCCGGCCGCCTCGGCGACCAGCTCGCAGGCCGCGTAGGTGGCGTCCGCGTCGGCGGCCGTCGTCCGGCGGGCCGAGCGCTTGCCGATGGCGGCCAGCAGGGTCTGGTCGGCCTGCGTGCGCACCGCCTCACCGGCCCTGATCCCGGCGGCCGTACGCGTCTCGTGCGCCTGCTCCAGCTGCTCGATCCACCGGTCCAGCGCGGTCAGCAGCCGGTACTGCCGGTCCACCATGCCCTGCCACACCGCCGGGTCCATCAGCAGATCGGCCGCGGCCTCGGCGCCGTACAGCGAGCCGTACTGCACACCGCCCGGCGGGACCTGCATCCAGAACACGTCGTCGTCGGCGGGCGCCGCGGCGCGCTCGCCCGCCATCGGCGCCTGGAAGAGGACGGACAGGCCCCGGCCGACACCGAGCGCGACCGCGTACTCCAGCGGGCTGGAGGCCGGCGGCACGTACTGGGGGGTGCCGTACTCGTCGTAGGACCAGGTCTGGGCGGCGGCCGGCTGGTACAGCTCGCGCAGGCCGACGCGGTGCACCACGCAGTCGCGGACCGGGCGGGCCACCAGCGTGTGCCGCGGCCCGGTGACCGGGCCGAGCAACAGCGTGCCCGCCTCCAGCCGGCCCAGGTGGTGCCAGTGGCCCTGCCGGGCGGCGTCCACCGCGAACAGGTCCAGCGCGCCGGCCGCGACCAGCCACAGTACCTGCGGGCCCTCCAGCTCCAGGCGGCCGAGCCCGGCGCAGTCCAGCCGGGTGCCCAGCGAGCCGAGCGCTTCGAGGACGAGGTCGCCTTCCCGCACGGATGTCATCTCACCGCTCCCTGACCAGCGCCGCGTACGCGCCGCCGCGCGCCACCAGTTCCTCGTGCCGCCCGCGCTCGACGACCGTGCCGTGCTCCAGGACGACGATCTCGTCGCTGTCGCGGACCGTGCTCAGCCGGTGCGCGATCACCACACAGGCGCAGCCGCGCCGGCGCAGGTTGTCCATCACCACCAGCTCGGTCTCCGCGTCCAGGGCGCTGGTCACCTCGTCCAGCACCAGGATGCTCGGCCGGCGCACCAGGGCCCGCGCGATCTCCAGGCGCTGGCGCTGCCCGCCGGAGAAGTTCCGGCCGTCCTGCTCGACCTTGCTGTGGATGCCGCCGGGCCGGCGGGCCACCACGTCGTACAGCGCCGCGTCCCTCAGCGCCTGGACCACCGCCTCGTCGGGGATGGACGGGTCCCACAGGGCCACGTTGTCGCGGACCGAGCCCTCGAACAGGAAGACGTCCTGGTCGACGAAGGAGACGGAGGCGGCGAGCGCGCCGCGCGGGATGTCCTCCAGCCGGCGGCCGTCGATGCGGATCACCCCCTCCCACGGCGTGTACAGGCCGGAGATCAGCCGGGAGACCGTGGACTTGCCGCTCCCCGAGCCGCCGACCAGCGCCACCTGCTGTCCGGGGCCGACGCTCAGGTCGAAACCGGTCAGCAGCGGCCGGTCCAGCGGGCTGTAGCCGAAGGTGACGTTCTCCAGCTCGACATGGCCGTGCAGCCGCCGGGCCGAGTCGCCGCCGGGCCGGGCGTAGAGCGGGTCGGTGCGGAAGTTTTCCACGTCCTTCAGCCGGGCCACGTCGGCCGCGAAGTCCTGGATGCGGCCCGCGACGCCGTTCAGCCGGGTCAGCGGCGCCGTGAACCGGGCGACCAGCGCCTGGAAGGCCACCAGCAGGCCGACCGAGAGGTGTCCCTCGACCGCGCGCAGCCCGCCGATCCACAGGATGAGCGCGCTGTTGAAGGTGGCGAGCGTCGGCGCGACCACGCCCAGCCAGGCGCTCGGCACCCCGAGCCGCTGCTGCTCCTCCAGCGTGGTGGCGTGCTGCCCGGCCCACTTGCGGAAGTAGCCGTCCTCGCCACCGGTCGCCTTCAGCGTCTCGATCAACTGGAGGCCGGTGTACGAGGTGTTGGTGAGCCGTGCGGTGTCCGCGCGCAGCTTCGCCGTGCGGGTCGCGCGCAGCCGTACGACCAGCCGCATGGCCACCACGTTCAGCAGGGCCACGGCGATGCCGACGAACGTCAGCTGCGGGTCGTAGGTGTAGAGCAGGACCGCGTACAGCACGACCACGATCGCGTCCACGCCGGCCGCCGCGAGGTCGCGGGCCAGGGTCTCGGCGACCTGGTCGTTGGACTGCAGGCGCTGGACCAGGTCGGCGGGGGAGCGCTGGGCGAAGAACGTCACCGGCAGCCGCAGCAGATGGCGCAGGAAGCGGGCGCTGGAGAGGGTGGAGGAGATGATCCGGCCGTGCAGCAGATTGGCCTGCTGGAGCCAGGTCAGCACCAGTGTCAGCAGCACACAGGCGGCCATCGAGGTGAACAGCACCCCCAGCAGGGAGGTCTGCCCGCCGATGAGGAACATGTCGATGTAGGTGCGGCTGAGCGCGGGCACGGCCGCGCCGACCGCGACCAGCAGCAGGCTGGCCAGCACCGCCGCCGGGAGGGTGCCGGCGGTGCCGCGCAGCCGGGCCGGCATCGCGCCGAGCACCCCGGGGCGGCGCCCGCCCCGGGTGAAGTCCTCGCCGGGCTCCAGCACCAGCACCACACCGGTGAAACTGCCGTCGAACTCCTCCAGGGACACGAAACGGCGGCCCTTGGCGGGGTCGTTGACGTACACCCCGCGCCGGCCGAGTCGGCGGCCCATGCCGTCGTAGACGACGTAGTGGTTGAACTCCCAGAACAGGATGGCCGGGGCCCGCACCTCGGCGAGGGCGGCCAGGTCCATCTGCATGCCCTTGGCGGTCAGGCCGTAACCGCGGGCCGCCTTCAGCAGGTTGGAGGCGCGTGAGCCGTCGCGGGAGACACCGCAGGCGATGCGCAGTTCCTCCAGCGGGACGTGCCGGCCGTAGTGGGCGAGGACCATCGCGAGGGAGGCGGCGCCGCACTCGACGGCCTCCATCTGCAGCACGGTGGGCGTGCGGGCCCTGCCGGTGCGGGACTTGGGGGCCTGTCGCCCGGCGGGGGCCGCCCGTCTGCGGCCGCGGGTTTCCTGGGTGGCGGTCACGGGAGCAGCCAATCGACGGGGTGCTGGTCGGCGAGCCGGACGGAGCCGGTGGCGAGGGTCATGGAGTCGAGCCGGAACGGCGGCCCGTCGGTGCTGGACCAGCGGTAGCCGCTCTTCGTGGACGGCGACTCGGCGAGTTCCACCAGCACGGCGACCGGGCGGCCCTCGCGGGTGAACTGCTCGCCGAGCTGGCGGTCGCCGAGGAACGCGGCGATCGACCGGTCGGACTGCGCGCCGCGGTCCACCGACTTCACCGTGCCGCGCAGCACCCCGTACCGCTGGGCCGGGACCGAGGACACGGTCAGGTCGACGGCGGCGTGCGCCGGGATGGCGGCGGCGTTCTCGGCGGGCACGTACACGGTCGCGTACAGCGGGTCGGAGGCGTGGGCGACCTTCTCCACGGCGGCGACGTCGCCGCCGGTCCGGATGATCTGCCCGAGGGACGCGGCGAGTGCGGTGACGCGGCCGGCGGCGACGGTCCGGACGACCGTGTCGCCGTGTTCCGTGCGGACCTTCACGACGGGCGCGTGCGCGGGCAGCCGTTCGCCCTGCCGGGCGAGGACGGCGGTCACCTGTCCGGCCACCGGGCTCTGGAGCACATAGCTGCCCTGCCCGTGGGTGAGGATGGCGGGCGCGCTCACCGTGGAGGCCACCGAGCCGGTCACCGCCCACACGGAGGCGGCGGCCAGCACGACGACGGTGACGCCGAGCGCGAGCCAGCCCTGCGGACGGGCCAGCCGCACCGGAAGGTCCAGCTCCTGCGGCGACTGGAGCCGGGCGAGGGCCTGTTGGCGGAACTGCACGGAACTTCCCTCACCTGTGGGTCAGACGCATGAGGTGACGCATGGGGTGACTCGTCCGGTGCACAACGTCCGAGAGTCCCGGAGCCGAGGGAACGGCTCCGGGACTTCGGTGGCACCGGGGTGCGATCAGAGACCGGCGACCAGGCCGTTGACCGGGGCGGTGTTCAGGCCGGTGACACCCTCGACGGTGCCGACGACCGTGTTGACCAGACCGGTCACGCCGGGGGCGATCTCGTTCACGGTGCCGAGGGTGCTGTTGAGGGTGTTCACGGACAGACCGCCGGAGACGTTGTCCAGCTCGGCGTCCGAGATCTCGACGGTCTCGACTCGGGGGGTGGAGTTCATGAGGGAACTTCCCTTCGTATGGATGACTTCACAAGGGGGAGAGCGGCCTCCTCTGGGGACAGACGGACGGCCGCCGCGACCGCGGGCGCCGGGCTCCCGGTCAGGGAGCCCGCCGGACCTCTGCGGTGCGATGGATCAAAGCACGCACGCAGGGGGCGCTTCCAATCAACCAGGGCTCTCACCTGGGAACTTGGCTCAGGAACGGCCTCATCCGTGCAGGCGTGCGCACGTCGTGTCGGCGACTCCTTCACATGCCGCACGGCATCGTCGCGACGGGCGTCCCGCCCGCCGGGCCGCGAATCCGGCACTCCTCGCCAAAGGCGTGCCCGGGGCCCGCGCGGATGTGCAGATCCCCGGGGGCCGGTGAGGTGCCTGGGTAACCGATGTGCAGATTCCCTGAAGGGGGGATTCCGCTTCACGTCGGCAACTGACCGTCACCTTTCGATGGCTGACGGTGATTGATCGCGGTCGGCCGTTTCCTTGGAGCATCAGCCCAGCAGGGCGTAGACCGTGCTCGCGCGGGCCGCGAGGGCGCCCGAACCGGCGTCGGCCAGCGTCACGTCCGCGAAGGCCATCCGGCGGCCGAGCTTGGTCAGGACCGCTTCGATCAGGACGTCAGCGCCGGACACCGCCCGCTGGAAAGAAGTCGACTGCTGCACGGTCGTCATCGGCACGAACGAGCCCCGGGCGGCCGAGACCGCGATCACCGTCGCCGTGTCGGCCGCGGCCATCAGCGCCTGTCCCGACAGCCCGCCGCCCTCCCGGGCCAGCCGGTCCGACCAGGGCAGCCGCAGCACGGCCCGGTCCTCGCCCAACGCCTTGACCGTCAGCCCGAGTTCCAGCACCCAGGGGGCGAAACGGGAGGAGAGGATCTTGTCGGCTTCGGCGGTGGTCATCGTCATATGGGTGATTGTTCCCGCCCGTCCGCCGCGACACGCGGAACGCGGCCGGTTCGCCGCGCCGCCGCGGCCGTACGCAACCGGAACTGAACGCACCGCGCCCGCGGTGCGTGCGTACGGCCGTCCAGGCGGCGCGGCACCCACCCCGGTCCGCACCGCCCGCGAGCGGCGGGCTCCCCGTCCCAGGAGGTCGAGAAGGTCGAGTCACCGGCGGGAGCGTCCGTACGGTCGGTACCCGGCGGTGGGACGGGCCCCGGGTGGTGGGGCGGGCCCCGGGTGGCGAGGCGGGTCCCGGTGGCGCGGCGGGTTTTGGGCGGGGGTTTCAGTCGCCGGCGCGTGCGCGGAGCAGGAGCACCGCCACGTCGTCCACCCGCTCGCGGGCCGCCGTGCTGTGCCGGATCACCTCGTCGGCCAGGCTCTCCAGCGGCCCGTCGCCGACGTCGGCCAGCAGCGCGCCGAGGTCCGCCAGCGCGTCCTCGATGTCGACACCGGGGGACTCCACCAGCCCGTCGGTGTACAGGACGAGCACCGAGCCGGGGGCCAGGGACACCTCGGTCGTGGGGTAGACGGCCGAGGCGTCGATGCCGAGCAGCGGCCCTCCGGCGAGGTCCAGCACCCGCACCTTCCCGTCCGGCCGGCGCAGCAGCGGCGACGGATGGCCCGCCCGCGCCATCACGGCCCGTCCGCGCGCCGGGTCCAGCCGCAGGTACAGACAGCTGGCGAACAGCTCGGCCCCGAGATCGGTCAGCAGCCGGTTGGTGCTGCCGATCACCTCGTGCGGCGCCTGCCCCACCGCGGTGTACGCCCGGACGCCGGTGCGGATCTGCCCCATCAGGCCCGCCGCCGTCACGTTGTGCCCCTGGACGTCCCCGATCACCGCCGCCGCCAGCGGCCGGGCCGGCACCAGGTCGTAGAAGTCGCCGCCGATCTCCATGCCGTGCGTGGCCGGCAGATAGCGGGCCGCCGCCTCGATGCCGGGCAGCGGTGCCAGCGAGTGGGGCAGCAGCGCCTGCTGGAGGCCGTGCGCCAGGCTGTGCTTCGCGTCGTAGAGCCGGGCCCGGTCCAGGGCCTGGGCGATCAGCCCGCCGATCGAGGTGAGCACCGCCCGCTCGTCGGCGGGGAACACACGCGGCTCGGCGTACGCCAGCACGCAGGTGCCGACCGGCCGGCCGGACGCGATCAGCGGCAGGTACGCCCAGGCCGCGAAGCCGTCCGGGGTCTCGTGCCGGCTCGGATACAGCCGCTCCAGGTGCGCCCGGGAGCCGAAGAACGCCGGCACCCCGGTGCTGAGCGCCTGGGTGCCCGGGGTCCGCTCGGCCAGCGGCAGCCCCTCGAACCGCTCCACGATGTGCGGGTCCCGGTAGCCGTGGTGCCCGAGCACGTGCATCCGCCCGCCCTGGGAGCCGAGGATCGCCATCGCCTGGCTGCCGACGGCCGGGGCCACCTCGTCCCAGACCAGCCGCACCACGTCCCGCACCCCGACCGCCTCGGTCAGCGCGCCCGCCAGGCTCAGCACCTGGGAGATCGTCACCAGCCGGGACGGACCCGGGCCCGCCCGCCGGGCCCCGTGCGGGGTCTTCGTCGCCGAGCGGGCCCGGCCGACGCGTACGCTCAGCCCGGTGGTGCCGGGGTACAGCCGGAACCACAACCAGTCCCCGGGCGGGCGCAGCGCCACGAACGACGCCATCTGCTGGCTGAGCAGCGCCGCCCGGTACCGGTCCTCGTACATGGGGTCGTTCAGCCAGGGCACCGACGCCCACAGGGGCGTGCCCAGCAGCTCCCCGGCCGGCCGGCCGAGCAGCTCGGCGGCGGCCGGGTTCACGAAGCCGATCCGGCCGTGCAGGTCCAGCGAGATCAGCCCGTACGGCAGCCGGGACACCAGCCGGGCCGCCTCGACCGAGCCCAGCGTCTCCGCCACCGTCGCGGCCCCGGCCACCGCCGACGCCGTCACGTCCTCCTCCCGGCCGAGCGGCCCGTCCCGCGCCGCCGACCGCTCCAGCCGCAGCGCCAGCCGCTCGCAGGCCGCCCACAGATGGCCGCGCTCGGCGTCGGACAGCTCCGGCGGGTGCCCGCCGGGCCAGGTCACGAACACCGCGCCGTACACGCGCCGCTCCGTCGCCACGGGCAGCGCGGCGAGCGCGAACGGGTACGGCAGCACGACCGCGATCCGGGGATAGCAGCGGGCCATCTCCTCCTCGCCGCCCACCCACACCAGGCGCCGTTCGCGCACCGCGTCCGCCACCGGCAGCGGGGCGCTCAGCCCCACCCGCTCCCACGGTGCCGCGAAGGCCCGGGGCATGCCCGCGTGCACCGCCATCCGCAGGACCGGCTCGTCGGACGGGAGCAGGTACACCGCGCCGGAGTGCGCGTGGACCTCGTGCATCATCGACACCAGCGCGAGCGACAGCACCGGCTGGGCGGCCGCCGCACCCTCGGCCGCCGGTTCCGGCCCCGGCCCGTCGGACACGCCGACCACCTCCTCCGGTCGCGCCGCGTCAGGGCACAAGACTCCCTCGGGGCGGCGCCCCGCGCACGGCGAGCGGCCCCGGGACCGGCACCTCCCGCTTGCCGTCCGTCCGCTTCCCCGTGCGGTGGTGCCGGGGGAGAGGGCGCGCGGCCGGCCGGTGCCGAGCGGCACGGCTCGGCGGGGCGTGGCCCGATGCGGCGGGCGCGGCGGAGCGGGGCGCGTGGCCGGGCACGCGGGGCGCGGGTGGTGAACGTGTGCCATCTGTGCGCCCCCTGGTCACGCCACGATGGCCAAAAACATACGTCGGGAAAACGACCGGGACGTTCCGCTTCCCGGCGCGGTCCGCTGCCGGGGCGGGGAAGCGCGGGGCGGCCGGGGTGTACCGACGGCGGGCCGGGTCCGCCCACGGCGTGTCGCGCTGTCCTCCCGGCGATCTGCCGGGCGTGTTCCCTGGCCGAATCGTCACTCCAGATCAGGCGAGGTTCGGCCAACCCGTTGTACTGGGCGGTAGGCACCGGTCCGGGTGTCCGAGGGGCGAACAGCGGCCCCCCACGCGTCACTTCGGCATCTTTTCTCCCGCGAGCCGGTTTGCGGACGAGACGCCGGGGCACACGCGGGGCGGCTATCCGGACGCCGCCTTTCAGGCCGGTGAGGGGACCGGCGGAATGGCCGAACGATGACGCAAAATCAGCGGCACAGTACTCTCCGTTCAACTTCAGGGGGTTGCTTGCGGGTGACGCACCGTGAAGACTGTGGCCGAGTTCCCTCGAAACGAAGGTGTCCCGGGGTGCGCACCATGCACATCACGGGGTGGCGGACGCCGAGAACGCGTCATCTCGCACCTCGTTTCGAACGGCCGGGGCTGGGGGCCCCGCTGTCCGTACAGGAGCCGGGAGGGGCCCGTGTGACCGCTGCGCGGGAGGTATCGCCGAGGGGATGGGATATGTCGGTTGGGCGCGCCATGCAACCGGGCTCGCCGCGGGGCCGTGGCCGGCCGCGCGGTCGCCGCGTCCTGCATCGCACCTGTTGAGGGCCGCGGGCCCGTCCCGGTGACGGGCCGCCGGCTGATGTCCCGCCACGCACCCGGAGACCCGGAGGCCGCGCGGGCCACGCGCCGCCGTTCCCGTCCGATGTCCCGAAAGCGTCGGCCCGGCCGTGTCCGGAACCGGCCGCGGTCCCGGCCGGCCCGGTGCCCGACGGCCTCCGCACGCATGACCCCCTGTGCCCGCACGTGCCAGCCGCTAGCAAGGAGACAAGGTGATCAGCAAGCAACCGACGGGCGAACGCCTCCTGCTGGAGGAGTTGCCCGACCGCTGGCGGGGCTTACGCGAGGGCGGGCCGGTGCGCCACGACGAGGCACAGGGCGTCTGGCAGGTGGTGGACCACGAGACCGTCGCCGCCGTGCTCGCCGATCCGGCGACCTACTCCTCGGACCTCTCCGCCCTCACCCCCACCCAGCCCGACTTCGAGACCTTCCGGCAGGGCAACTTCGTCGGCATGGACCCGCCGGAACACCGCAAGCTCCGCGCCCTGGTCAGCCAGGCCTTCACCCCCCGGGTCGTTCAGGGACTCGGGCCCCGGATCGAGGCCGTCTGCGCCCGGCTGCTGGACGCCGTCGCCGACCGCGACCGGTTCGACCTGGTGGACGCGCTGGCCTACCCGCTGCCGATCATCGTCATCGCCGAACTCCTCGGCATCCCTGCCGAGGAGCACCGCCTCTTCCAGGAATGGGCGGGCGTCCTGTTCGGCGGCGACCAGCTCGGCGAGGCGCCCGACATGGCCGACCTGGAGCGGGCCCTGGAGGCCATCGCCCCCACGGTGCGCGAGATGAACGGCTACATGCTGGAGTACATCCGTGCCCGGCGCGCCGACCCCGGCGACGACCTCACCAGCAGGCTCATCGCCGCCGAGGTGGACGGGGTGCGCCTGCGGGACCAGGAGATGGTCGGCTTCGTGGCGCTGCTGCTGGTCGCCGGGCACATCACCACGACCGCGCTGCTCGGCAACGCCGTCGTCGCCTTCGACCGGCACCCCGGCACGGATGCCGCGCTGCGCGCCGACCCCGCGCGCATCCCGGCCGCCGTCGAGGAGGTGCTGCGATGGCTGCCGCCCTTCCCCGAGCTGGGCCGCCGGGTCACCCGGCCGGTGGTCCTCGGCGGCCACGACATCCCGGCGGACGCCCTGCTGATGGCCCACCTGGGCGCCGCCAACCGGGACCCCGCCCGGTTCGCCGCACCCGACGTCTTCGACGTGACCCGGAGCCCCAATCCCCACCTCACCTTCGGGCACGGCATCCACTTCTGTTTCGGCGCACCCCTGGCCCGGCTGGAGGCGCGGATCGCCCTGCGTACATTGCATGAACGATTCCGCATGCTGACGGTCCCCTCCTACGAGGACATCGCCTACCAGAACCCGGCCGTCATCGTCGGCGTACGACACCTGCCCGTCGAGGTGGGCAGACCGTAGCCCCGGCGCGCCGCAGCGCCCCCCGGCCGGCCCCCGCACCGCTCGTCAGGGCCGGACCGGCACACCCGCACCTGAGACCCATCCAACGGAGTCCCCCTCTCATGCCGTACACCATCCCCGCCGCCCCGGCCGCCTCCCGGACACCGTCCCCGTCCCCCCGGGAGCCGCAGGACCTGCACCGGGAGCTGCAGGACCGGCTCGACACGCTGGCCCGGGCCCACCGGGTGCCCGGCGCCCAACTGGCCCTGGCCACCGGCACGGACGTGATCGCCGTGCACACCGGCACCGCCGACGTCGCGACCGGCAGCCCCCTCACCGCGGACACCGCCGTCCCGCTGGGCTCGCTCACCAAGCCCTTCACCGCCGCGCTCGTCCTGCTCCTGGCCGACGACGGCGACCTCGACCTGGACGAGCCCGCCGCCGGACAGCTCCCGGAGCTGGCCGGAATACCCGAGGTGACGATACGTCACCTTCTGTCGCACACCGGCGGGTTACCCACCGGCCCGGATTCGGACACCGCCGCCGCGACCACCGCCTCGCGCTATCTCGCCACCGTCTGCACCGACCGCGATCTGCTCTTCGAACCGGGGACCGACTTCTCCTACTCCAACGCCGGCTACGTCGCCGCCGGACGGCTGGTGGAGACGGTCACCGGCATGCCGTGGCCCGAGGCGGTCCGGGCGCTGCTCCTCGAACCCCTCGGCATCCGGCCCGCGTTCACCGACGACACCGCGCCCGCCCGCCCCGTGGCGGCCGGACACGCCGTCAACACCGCGACCGGACAGGCCCGTCCGGCCCGGCAGAACCTGGCACCGCTGGAGGCACCGGCCGGCGCGCTGCTCGCGAGCGCCTTGGATCTGATCGCGTTCGGCAACGCGCTCACCGGCCGCTCCGACCTGCTGCCGCCCGCCGTCGCCAAGGAGATGCGCCGGCCCGAGCGCGCCGCCCGCCCCGGCACGCTGGCCGACGGCTGGGGCCCCGGCCTGGCCCTGTACCGGCGGGACGACCGGATCTGGTGCGGCCACGACGGCAACGCCCAGGGCACGTCCTGCCATCTGCGGGCCGACGCGGCCGGCGGCACCGTCGTGGCCTTCACCGGCAACGCCGGCGCCGCGACCGCCCTCTGGCGCGACCTCGCCGAGGAGGTGACCCGGCTCACCGGCATCCCGGTACCGGCCGGTGCGCCCACGCCGGACCGGGGCCGGCCCGTCGCCCTGCCCGGCTGCGAGGGCACGTACCGCAACGGCACCACGACCTACCGCGTCGCGCCCGGCCCCGACGGCACGCCGGCGCTGTCCGTGGACGGGGACCTGCCGCTGCCGCTGGTCTGCTACGCCGACCTGTCCTGCGATCTGCGCGATCCGGACACCGGGCGCCTCGAACCCGGCGGGCGGTTCCACCGCGATCCGGCCACCGGCCGGGTCGACCGGGTACAGATCTCCGGGCGTACGGCCCGCCGCACCGACGACGGCTGAGGCGGGGCGCCGCCGGTACCGGTATCGATGCCGGTACCGGTAGGTGCTGTGCCGCCGTGCCGTGCCGGTTCGGGTCCCCTTCCCGGGGGCCCGGTGCCGGTGCCGGTTTCGGTTCGGGTGCCGGTGCGGTCCGGTTCCGGTTCGGGTTCGCGTCCCGCTTCGGTTCCGGTCCCGGTGTCCTGGTGTGGCCGGTTTCGTGGGTGCGGCCGCCAGGAGCCGGTGGCCGTCGTGGACCCGGGGTCCGGGTCGGTAGCGGCACCGGTGCGGTCCGTGCGACGGGCCCGGCCGGCGCCGAAGACCGGTGCCGGTCCGGCCGGTGCCGCTGCGGCCCCGGGTGCCGGCCGGTCCCCGGATCCGGCGGGCCGGGCCTCGCCCGGCGCCTCCGTGACCGGCCGTTGCGCCCCGGCACCGGTCACCGCTCCCCGGCGCCAGGCCCCGCCGCCCCGCACCGCCACCCCGTCACGCACCCCCGGTGACCCGCTCCCGCTCCCCTGCCCCGAGGCCCACCGGGGTCGCCCCGCGCCGTATCGTCCCGCTCTCCAAAGGACTTGACCCATGACGGACCTGCACGACAAGCCCGCTCCGGTGTCCCCCCTGCCGCAGTCCGGCCCCGCCGCCGGCACGCCGGAGAGCGACGCGGCGACGGCGTACCCGACGCTCGGCGAGCTGTTCACCGCCTGGGTGACCCGCACCCCGGACGCACCGGCCCTCACCGACGGGCGGCGGACCTGGACCTACCGCGAACTGGCCGCCCGCGCCGACCGGCTGGCCGCGCACCTGATGCGGCGGGGAGCCGGTCCGGACCGGGTCGTGGCCCTGGTCCTGCCGCGCTCCATGGAGCTGATCGCGGCCGAGCTGGCCGTCGCGCGGGCGGGTGCCGCCTTCCTGCCCGTGGACCCCGCCTATCCCGCCGAGCGCCGGGAGCTGATGCTCGCCGACGCCGGCCCGGCCGTCACCCTGGACGATCCGCGCGCGGTCGGCGAGCTGCTGGACACGGGCGAGCCGCCGGCCGCCGGGGACGGCACGGCTCCGCGGCCGGAAACCGGCGCGGACCACGCGGCGTACGTCATCTACACCTCGGGCTCCACCGGCACCCCCAAGGGCGTCACGGTCACCCATCGCGGCCTCGGCGGCTTCACCTCGGCCGCCGCCGAGCGGTACGCGGTGGGTCCCGGCGACCGGGTGCTCCAGTTCTCCTCGCCGAGCTTCGACGCCTCCGTGCTGGAACTCTGCGTCTCCGTCCTGTGCGGCGCCACGCTCGTCGTACCGCCGCACGGACCCTGGCTGGGCGACGAACTCGCGTCCGTCCTGGACGAGTTCGGCATCACCCACGCCCTCATCCCGCCCGCCGCGCTGGCCACGCTGCCCGATCCGGCGCGGGGTACGGGGCATGGTCTGCGCACGCTGATCGTGGGCGCCGAGGCCTGCCCGGCGGGGCTGGTGGACCGCTGGGCGCCCGGCCGCCGCATGATCAACTCCTATGGGCCGACCGAGGCCACCATCGTCGCCACCTGGACCGGGCCGCTCGGCGCCGGCCGGGGCACCCCGACGATCGGCGGCGCCCTGCCGCACACCCGGGTGTACGTCCTCGACGCCGGGATGCGGCCCGTACCGCCCGGCGCGGACGGGGAGTTGTACGTCGGCGGCGACGCGGTGGCCCGCGGGTACCTGGGCCGTCCGGGCCTGACCGCCGCCCGGTTCGTCGCCGACCCCTTCGGCGTGCCCGGCGCCCGCCTGTACCGCACCGGGGACCGGGCGCGCTGGACCGCCGACGGGGAACTGGAGTTCCTGGGGCGGCTGGACCGGCAGGTGAAGATCCGCGGCTTCCGCATCGAGCCCGGCGAGATCGAGGCGGCCCTGCGCCGCGCCGGGGGCGGGTCGGTCGGCGAGGCGGTGGTCGTGGTCCGCGAGGACGAACCGGGCCACCAGCGCCTCGTCGCGTACGTCACCCCGGCGGACCGGAGCATCCCCGCCGTACCGGCCGATGCCGCCGCGCCGCGCGCCGCCGCCCCGCCTGCTGTCGCCGGGCCGCGAAACGCCACCGTCCCGGCCTCCGCCGAGCCGCCTCGCACCACCTTTCCGGCCGGCGCCGACGAGTCGCGTGACCCCGCCGATGCGGCCGAGGCGGCCGAGCCGCTCGGCTCCGCCGGCCCCGCCGGACCGCGTGCCTCCGCCGCGTCGACCGGTTTCGCCGAACCGCCGGTTCCCGCCGCCTCGGCCGGTTCCGCGGGCCCCCGCGACGCCGTCGGGCGCCGCGACGCTGCCAGGCCCCACGATGCCGCCGTACCGGCCGACACGGCCGACCCGCTCGACCCCGCGGACCCCGCCGACCCGCTCGACCCCGCCGCCCTGCGCAGCGCGGTGGCAGCCCTGTTGCCCGCGCACATGGTGCCCGCCGCCGTCGTGGTGCTGGAGCGGATGCCGCTCACCCCGCAGCACAAGATCGACCGGCGGGCGCTGCCCGCGCCGGGACGTACGGTCACGGGCGGCCAGGTGGCGCCCCGGTCGGAGCGGGAGCGGGCGCTCGCCGCGATCTGGGGCCGAGTGCTGGGCGTCGACACGGTCGGGGTGACCGACGACTTCTTCGACCTGGGCGGTGATTCCCTCCTCGCCGCCCGGCTCCTCGCCCGCGTCCGGGACGAGCTGGGCGTCCGGCTGACCGTACGGGACGTCTTCACCGCGCGGACCGTCGCCGCCCTCGCCCCCCTGCTCGCCGACCCGTCGGCCGCCGCCGCCCCGGAGCCGATCCCGCCCGTCCCGGCCGAGGACGGCCTGCCGCTGTCCAGCGCCCAGCGACGGCTGTGGTACCTGGACGACCTCTCCGACGGCGGCACCGAGTACAACACCGGCGTGGCCCTGCGGCTGCGCGGCGCCCTGGACGCGGATGCGCTGCGCCGCTCCCTGCGCCGGCTCGCGGCCCGTCACGCCTCCCTGCGCACCACGTTCGCCACCGTCGACGGCCAGGGCGTCCAGCGGATCGCGCCGGAACCGGAACTGCCGCTGCGGACGGCCGACCTCGCCGGCGCCCCCGACGCGGAGGAGGCCGTCGAGGCGCTGCTCACCGAGGAGCTGAACCGCCCCTTCGACCTGGCGGCCGGCCCGCTCACCCGGGCCCTGCTCGTCCGGCTGGGCACCGGGGAGCACGTGCTCCTCCTCGCCCAGCACCACATCGTCACCGACGGCTGGTCCGTCGGCGTCCTCACCCGCGAACTCGCCGCCCTCTACCAGGCCGAGACCACCGGAACCCCCGACGGCCTGCCCGAACCCGCCGTGCAGTACCCGGACTTCGCGGTGTGGGAGCGGCGGCAGCGGGCCGGCGACGCGGACGGTGCCGACCTGGCCTACTGGAAGCGGCACCTGACGGACCTTCAGCAGCTGGAGCTGCCCACGGACCGGCCGCGCCCCGCCGTGCGCACCACCGCCGGCGCGGCCCACCGCCACGTCCTGCCCGCCGCGTTGGTCACCCGGCTGCGGCACCTGGCCGCCGGGCGCGGCACCACGGTGTTCACCCTGTTCGCGGGCGCGGCCGCCCTGCTTTTCTCGCGCTACTCGGGACAGCGGGACATCGCGTTCGGCACCGTCACCACCGGCCGCGGCCGACGGGACCTGGAGGAGGTGCCCGGGTTCTTCGCCAACACCGTGGTGCTGCGCGGCGAGGTGGACGAGCGGGCCACCGTGGACCGGTTCGTGGAGAGCATGCGGACGACCGTGCTGGACGCCTTCGCCCATGACGGCGTGCCGTTCGACCGGGTGGTGGAGGAACTCGCCCCGCCCCGCGACCCCAGCCGCACCCCGCTGATCCAGGCACTCGTCGTCCAGCAGAGCGCGCTGCCCGTGCCGCCGCTCGCCGGGGGGCTGCGCCTTGCCGAGCATCCGCTGCCCCGCCCGGCCGCCCGCTTCGACCTGGTCCTGGAGTTCACCCCGGCCGCGGACGGCGGCTCGGTCCTGACCGCCGAGTTCAACACGGACCTGTTCGACGCGGCGACCGTGGCCCGGATGACCTCCCATCTGCACCGCCTGCTGGAGGGCATGGCGGACGGCCCGGGCCGCACCCTGGCCGAACTGCCCATGCTCTCCGCCGGGGAACAGCGCACCCTGGTGGACAGCTGGAACCCGCCCGCCCGCCGGCTCCGGGACACCGGCCACGCCACGCTGCCCGACCTGCTGCACGCCCAGGCGGCCCGCACCCCGGACCGTACGGCCGTGATCTGCGGCCCGGACCGGCTGGACTACGCCGAGGCCGCCCGGCGCGCGAGCCGGCTGGCCCGGCAGCTCGTCGCGCGCGGCGCGGGCCCGGAGACCCTGGTCGCGCTGTGCCTGCCGCGCACCGCCGACCTCGTGCCCGTGCTGTGGGCGGTGCTCGGCTCGGGCGCCGCCTACCTCCCCGTCGACCCCGGCTATCCCGCCGAGCGGGTCGGGTTCATGCTCGCCGACGCCCGGCCCGCCCTCGTCGTCGCCACCCGGGAGACCGCCGCCGCCCTGCCCCCGGACTGCGACCCGCTGTACCTGGAGGACTGCGCCGACCCGGCGGTGCCCGGCACGGACCTCACCGACGCCGACCGGCTCCGCCCGCTGCTGCCGGACCATCCCGCCTACGTCATCTACACCTCCGGTTCCACCGGCCGCCCCAAGGGCGTCGTGGTCACCCACCGCACGGTCGCCGCGCTGGCCCGGTGGGCGGGGGAGCGGTTCGGCGCCCAGGAACTGACCCATGTGATCGCCGCGACCTCCCTCAACTTCGACGTCTCCGTCTTCGAACTGCTCTGCCCGCTCACGGCCGGCGGCACCGTCGAGGTCGTCGCCGGCCTGCCGGCCCTCGCCGACGGCACCGGACCCCGGCGGGCCGGGCTGCTCAGCGGCGTGCCCTCCGTCGTCTCGCGGCTGCTCGCGGGCGGCACGGCGCCCGTGACCGCCGGCACCGTCGTCCTCGCCGGCGAGGCACTGCCCGCCCAGACGCTCCACGAGCTGCGCGCCGCCCTGCCCGGCTGCCGCATCGCCAACATCTACGGCCCCACCGAGGCCACCGTGTACGCCACCGCCTGGTTCGCCGGGGAGCGGCTGCCGGAGCAGGCCCCGCCCATCGGCGCCCCGGTGGCACTCACCCGGGCCTACGTCCTGGACGGCGCCCTGCGGCCGCAGCCCGTCGGCGTCACCGGCGAGCTGTACCTCGGCGGAGCCGGCCTGGCCCGCGGCTACCTGAACCGGCCCGGGCTGACCGCCGCCCGGTTCGTCGCCGACCCGTTCGGGGCGCCGGGGGAGCGGATGTACCGCACCGGCGACCTGGTGCGCCGCCGCGCCGACGGCGCGCTGGAGTACGTCGGCCGGACCGACCAGCAGGTCAAGGTGCGCGGCTTCCGCATCGAGCTGGGCGAGGTGGAGGAGGCGCTGCGCGGCTGCGCCGGCGTGGCCGAGGCCGCGGCCGTCGCCGCCACCGACGGCGACGGCCACCGGCGCCTGGTCGGCTACGCCGTCCCGGCCCCCGGCCGGCGGACGGACCCCGAGGCCGTACGCCGGGAACTCGGCCGCACCCTGCCCGACTACATGGTCCCGTCGGTCGTCGTCGTGCTGGACGCCCTGCCGCTCAGCCCCAACGGCAAGGTCGACCGCGGCCGGCTCCCCGACCCCGGGCCCGCCGTGCGCGCCGTACGGCACGTCGCGCCCCGCACCCCCACCGAGCGCGCCCTCGCCACGATCTGGGCCGAGGTGCTGCGGGTGGAGCGGATCGGCGTCGACGACAACTTCTTCGAACTCGGCGGCGACTCGATCCTCAGCATCCAGGTGGTGGCCCGCGCCCGGCAGGAGGGCCTGCCGCTGACCTCGCGGGACGTCTACCAGCACCAGACCGTCGCCGCCCTGGCCCGCCGCGCGGACGCCGCCGGCGGCCCGCGCGAGGCCGCCCCCGCACCGGAGGCCGCCACCGGCACCGCCCCCCTGACCCCCATCCAGCACTGGCTGTTCGACGCCGCCGCCGGACGCGCCGGCCACTACGCCCAGGCGCTGTCCCTCCGGCTGCCCGGCGACCTGGATCCCGTGGCGCTCCAGGACGCGCTCAACGACCTGGTCGCCCACCACGACGCCCTGCGCTCCCGCTTCACCGCCGACGGCCCGGACGGCGCCCCCGTCTGGAGCGTCGAGGAGCGGGTGCCCCGCCTGCGCCTGGACCGGCACACCGGACCGGAGACCGACACCCCCCACTTCGGCCCCTTCGACCTCGCCCGGGGGCCGCTGCTGCGGGCCGTCCTGCACGACACCGGCACCGGCCCGTCCCCGGTGCTGCACCTCGCCGTCCACCACCTGGTGGTCGACGGCGTCTCCTGGCGGCTGCTGCTGGAGGACCTGGACCGCGCCTACCGGGCCCGCCGGGCCGGCCGCGACGGCGCCGCCGCGCTGCCCGCCAAGTCCTCGCCGCTGCGCCAGTGGGCCCGCCGGCTCGCCGCCCACGCGGCGGACGGCGGCTTCGACGACGAACGCGCGTACTGGGCCCGGGCCCTGCCCGCGACCGCACCCCCGCCGCCGACGGGCCCCGCCGGCACCTACGCCGAACAGCGCGCGGTCACCGTGCGGCTGAGCCCCGAGGACACCTCGGCGCTGCTGTGCACCCTGCCCGACACCTACCGCACCCAGGCCAACGACGTCCTGCTCGGCGCCCTCGGCCGGGTCCTGTGCGGCTGGAGCGGCCTGGAGCGGGTGCTGGTCGACGTCGAGGGGCACGGCCGCGAGGAACTCTTCCCCGACCTCGACATCAGCCGCACGGCCGGCTGGTTCACCACCCGGTACCCCGTCGCGCTCGCCGTCCCCGAGGACGCCGGCTGGGACACCGTGCTGAAGCGGGTCAAGGAGCAGCTGCGCGCCGTACCCCGCCACGGCCTCGGGTACGACGCCCTGCGCCGGCTCGCCGGCCGGGAGGCGGCGCCGCCCGCCCCGCGGGCGCGGATCAGCTTCAACTACCTGGGCCGGATGGAACTGCCGCAGGACCCCGACGGCCTCTACCGGGGCACCGTACGCCCCCTGGAGCTGGACGCCGACCCGGCGGCCGCCCGCCCGCACGCCCTGGAGGTCGTCGGGCGGCTCACGGACGAACGGCTGGAGTTCACCTGGTTCTACGCGGACGGACCGCACCGCGGGGAGGAGGTCGCCGGCCTCGCCCGGCGGTTCGCCGACGCGCTCGCCGACCTCGCCCGGTACGCCGCCCGGCCGGAGGCCGCCGGCCGCACCCCGTCCGACTTCCCGCTGGCCCGGCTCGACCAGGCCGCCGTCGACCGGATCACCGGCCCGGGCCCGGCGACGGTGGCGGACGTGTACCCGCTCACCCCCACCCAGGCGGGCATGCTCTTCCACGGCCTGTCCCAGGACGACCGGGGGGTCTACCTCCAGCAGCTGACGTTCGTCCTGGACGGCGTGCCCGACCCCGGCGCCCTCGCCGCCGCCTGGCAGCACGTGACCGACCGCACCGAGACGCTGCGCGCCCGGGTCGTCTGGCAGGACGTGCCCGAACCGCTGCTGGTGGTGGAGGCCCACCCCCGCCTGCCGGTCACCCACCTGGACTGGCGCGACCTGACCGAGGACGAGCGCCGCACCCGGCTGGACGACGTACTCGCCCGGGACCGCGCGCGGGGCATCGACCTCGGGCGGGCCCCGCTGCAACGCCTGCTCCTGATCCGCCTGTCCGGCACCGCCGTGCGCGTGGTGTGGTCCTTCCACCATCTGCTGCTGGACGGCTGGAGCATGTTCCAGGTCCTCTCGGACGTCTTCGCCCACCACGCCGGAAGCGGCCCCGACGCCCTCCCGCACCGCGCGCCGCACCGGGAGTACGTGGCCTGGCTCGCGCAGCGCGACCCCGCCGAGGCCGAACGGCACTGGCGGCGCCGCCTGTCCGGTCTGACCGAGGCCACCCGGCTGCCCTACGACCGCGAGCCGCGCGAGGCCCACCGCGCCGAGTCCACCCACGCCGTGCGCCGGGCACTGCCCCCGGCCGCCACCCGGGCGCTCCAGGAGCTGGCCCGGACCTCGGGACTCACCCTCAACACCCTGGTGCAGGGCGCCTGGGCGCTGCTGCTCGCCCGGCAGGCGGGCCGGGACGACGTGGTGTTCGGCACCACCGTCGCCGGCCGGCCGCCCGAGCTGCCCGGCGCCGACACCATGACCGGCCTGTTCATCACCACCCTGCCCACCCGGGTCACCGTCCCCGGCCACGGCACCCTGCTGGACTGGCTGCGCGCCCTCCAGCACGACCAGAGCGAGGACCGCCGCTTCGACCACTTGCCCCTCACCCGGCTGAAGACGTTCACCGAACTCCCCGAACGGACCGGGCTGTTCGACAGCATCGTCGTCTTCGAGAACTACCCGGTGGACGACGACCTCGCCGCCGCCCACGGGCTGCGCCTCAGCGGCCTGGAGGGCGTCGAGACCACCAACTACCCGCTCAGCCTGACCGCCTACCCCGGCCCGGAGCTCGCCCTGCGGCTCGGCTACGACCCCGCCCTGTTCGACACCGGCACCGCCGAGCGCATGGCCGAGTACCTGACCGTGCTGCTCACCCACCTGCCCGCCGGCTCCCTCCGCCCGCCCGCCCGGCTGCCGCTGCTCACCCCGGACCGCCGTGCGCAGGTGCTGCGTGCCTGGAACGACACCGCCACCGACCTGCCCGACACCACCGTCGCCGCCCTCTTCGCCGCGCAGGTGCGCCGCACCCCCGACGCCGTGGCCCTGGAAGCCGGCGACGACCGCCTCACCTACCGCGAACTCGACACCCGGGCCGAGGCGTTGGCGGACCGGCTGGCCGGCCTGGGTGTGCGGCCGGAACGCCCGGTCGGCGTGCTCATGGACCGGTCCGCGGACCTGATCGTCACCCAGCTCGCGCTCGTCCGCACCGGCGGGATCTACGTGCCGCTGGACGGCAGGGCCCCGGCCGAACGGCTGCGCCGGATGCTGGCCGAGGCCGGCGCGGACCTGCTGCTCACCGACGCCGGCCGGGAGCGGACGGCCCGGGAACTGCTGCCCGGCGACGGCGTCCTGCGGGTGGACGACACCTCCGTCGCGCCCGGTGCGCGGGCGTCCGCCGTCCACCCCGACAACGTCCAGTACCTGATGTTCACCTCGGGCTCCACCGGCACCCCCAAGGGTGTCGCGGTGCGCCAGCGGGACGTCGTCGCGCTCGCCCTGGACCGCGCCTTCGCCGGGCACGACCGGGTCCTGGTGCACTCGCCGCACGCCTTCGACGCCGCCACCTACGAGGTGTGGGTGCCGCTGCTGCGCGGCGGCACGGCCGTCCTCGCCCCGCCCACCGGGCTCGACGCCGCCCAGGTCCGCCGCGCCGTCACCGAGCGGGGCGTGAGATGCCTGTGGCTGACCGCCGGCCTGTTCCGGCTGCTGGCCCAGGAGGATCCCGGCTGCCTGCGCGGCGCCCGCGAGGTGTGGACGGGCGGCGAGGCCGTGCCCGGCGCGGTGGTCCGCCGGGTCCTGGACGCCTGCCCCGGCCTGACCGTCGTGGACGGCTACGGCCCCACCGAGACCACCACCTTCGCCACCCGCCGCGTCTTCCGCTCCGGCGACCCGCTGCCCGCCGTCCTGCCCATCGGCCGCCCCCTGGACAACACGCGCGTCTACGTCCTGGACACCGCCCTCCAGCCCCAGCCGCCCGGCATCCCCGGCGAGCTGTACATCGCGGGCGCGGGCCTGGCCCGGGGCTACGCGGGCCGGCCGGGCGCGACCGCCGCCCGCTACGTCGCCGACCCCTACGGCCCGCCCGGTACCCGGATGTACCGCACCGGCGACCTGGTGCGCTGGAGCGCCGACGGCGAACTGCACTTCGTCGGCCGCGCCGACGACCAGATCAAGATCCGCGGCTTCCGCGTCGAACCCGCCGAGATCGAGGCCCTGCTCACCGCTCACCCCGCCGTCGCCGAGGCCGTCGTCTCCCTGTACGAGGACGCCGGACGCAAGCGGCTCGCCGCCCACCTCGTACCGGCCGAGGGCGCCGAGGTGCCCTCCGCCGCCGATCTGCGGGCCCACCTGGCGGCCGGACTGCCCGACTATATGCTGCCCGCCGCGTTCGTCACCGTCCCCGGGCTGCCGCTGACGGCCAACGGCAAGGTCGACCGGCGGCGGCTGCCCGCCCCCGACTGGTCGGCGGGCGGCGAGCGCGCCCACCGCGAGCCGCGCACCGGCACCGAGCGGATCCTCGCCGGGATCTGGGCCGAGCTGCTCGGCGTCGAACGCGTCGGCGTCGACGACAACTTCTTCATGCTCGGCGGCGACTCCATCCTCAGCATCCAGGTGGTCTCCCGGGCCCGCGCCGCCGGACTCGCCCTCACCCCCCGCGACCTGTTCCGGCACCCCACGGTGGCCGAACTGGCCACCGCCGGCGGGGGCGCGGCCCCCGCCGTCGCCGGCACCGCCCCGGTCGCCGGACCGGCCGGCCTCACCCCGATCCAGCACTGGTTCCTGGACGCGGGACCCGCGCACCCCGCCTTCTTCAACCAGTCCGTCGTCGTGGAGACGCCCGGACCGGTGGACGAGGACGCCCTGCGCCGCGCCCTCACCGCCCTGTGGACCCACCACGACGCCCTGCGCGCCCGGTTCCGCCGCGCCGGCGACGGCGCCTGGCAGCAGGACATCGCCGCCCACGACGGCCCGGTCCCCGAACTGCTCGGACGCCACGACCGGCGGTCCGAGGAAGCCGTCACGGCGGCGGCCCACGCCCGACTCGACCTGGAAAACGGTCCGTTGTTCCTCGCCCGCCTGTTCACCGCCGACGACGGCCGGCCCGCCCGGCTGCTGCTCGTCGCCCACCACCTGGTGGTCGACGGCGTCTCCTGGCGGATCCTGCTGGAGGACCTGGAGACCGCCTACCGGCAGGCCGCCGCCGGCGAGCCCGTACGGCTGCCCGCCCGCACCACCTCCGCGGCCGAGTGGGTCCGCAGACTGCGCGGCCTCGACGTCGGCGGCCAGCTCGCCCACTGGGAGCGGGCCGCCCGGGCCTCGGCCGATCCGCTGCCCGTGGACGGCACGGGCGGCAACACCATGGCCGATGTCCGGGAGGTGACCGTACGGCTCGACCGCGAGCGCACCGACGCCCTGCTGCGCCGCGTGCCCGGTGTCTACCGCACCGGCGTGGACGACGTCCTGCTCACCGCGCTGGGCCGGGTCCTCGCCGACTGGACCGGACGCGCCACCGTCGCCGTCGGCCTGGAGGGACACGGCCGCGAGGACCGGTCGGCCGAGGACGTCGACCTGTCCCGCACGGTCGGCTGGTTCACCGCGCTGTACCCGGTCGCCCTGACCGTCCCGGCGGGGGACTGGGGCACCGCCCTGAAGGCGGTCAAGGAACAGCTGCGGGCCGTGCCCGGCCGGGGACTCGGCTACGGCGTGCTGCGCCACCTCCTCGGCGACCCACGGCTCAGCGACGCCCCCGAACCCGGCATCAGCTTCAACTACCTGGGCCGCTTCGACTGGTCCGCCGAGGACGCCGCCCTGGTCCGGGCGGTGCCCGGCGGCCTGGGCGGCGCGGAGGCACCGGACGCCGAACGGCCGCACCTGCTGGACGTCGTGGCCCGCGTCGAGGACGACCGGCTGGAGATCACCTGGTACTACGGCAGCGGACGGCACCGCGAGGAGACCGTCACCGCCCTCGCCGAGGGCATGCTGACCGCGCTCGGCGACATCGTCGCCCACTGCGCCCGCCCCGGCGCGGGCGGCCGCACCCCGTCGGACTTCCCGCTGGCCCGCCTCGACCAGACCGCCGTGGACCGCGTCGTCGGCGACGGCCGGGACGTCCAGGACGTCTACCCGCTCACGCCGATGCAGGAGGGCATGCTCTTCCACAGCCTGCTCGAACCGGCCGGCCGCACCTACGTCAACCAGGTCCAGCTCGTGCTGGCCGGCGTCACCGACCCGCACGCGCTCGCCGCGGCCTGGCAGCACACCGCCGACGCCAACCCGGTGCTGCGCACCCGCCTGGTCTGGCAGGAGACCCCCGAACCGCTCCAGGTCGTCCGGCACCGGGCCACCGTGCCCGTCACCCACCACGACTGGTCCGCCTGGCCCGGGGAACGCCGCGCACGCGAACTGGACCGGCTGCTCGCCGAGGACCGCGAGCGGGGCATCGACCTCGCCGCCGCGCCCCTGATGCGGCTGGCCCTGATCCGGCTGTCCCCGGACCGGGTCCGCCTGGTGTGGACCTTCCACCACGTCCTGCTCGACGGCTGGAGCGCCGCCCAGGTCTTCGACGAGGTCTGCGAGCGGTACGCCGCCCTCGCCTCCGGGCGCCGCCCGCACATCCCCGAACGCAGGCCCTTCGCCGACTACCTGCGCTGGCTCGCCGGGCGCGACACCGGCCTTGCCGAGCGGTACTGGCGCACCACCCTGGCCGGCTTCCAGGCCCCCACCGGACTGCCCCGCGACCGGCGCCCCGACGGGGCCCACCGCGCCTCCTCCTCCGGATCCGTGCGCATGACCCTCGGCCCGGACGTCTCCGCGCGGCTGCGGGAGACGGCCCAGCGCGCCGGGCTCACCCTCAACACCGTGCTGCAGGGCGCGTGGGCACTGCTGCTGTCCCGCTACGGCGGCGGCACCGACGTGGTGTTCGGCACCACCGTCTCCGGCCGGCCCGCCGAACTGCCCGGCGTCACCTCGATGGTGGGCCTGTTCATCAACACCCTGCCCACCCGGGTCCGCGTCGACGGATCCCGCCGGCTGCCCGAGTGGCTGGGAGAGCTCCAGGCCGCCCAGTCCGAGGCCCGCCGCCACGACTTCGTCTCGCTGGCCCAGGTGCAGTCCTGGAGCGAAGTGCCGGGCGGCACCGCGCTGTTCGACTCCCTCGTGGTGTTCGAGAACTACCCCTTCGACGCGGGCGCGCTGGCCCGGCACGGCCTCGCCATGGAGCAGGAACGGGACCTGGAGCCCACCAACTACCCGCTCAGCGTGGTCGTCGCGCCGGGCGACACCCTCACCGTGAACCTGGACTACGACCCGGCCGCCTTCGACGCCACGACGGTCACCGCGCTCGGCACGTCCCTGCGCGCCCTGCTGACCGGCATGGCCGCCGGCCTCGACCGACGCCTGGCCGAACTGCCGCTGCTGGACCCGGCCGAGGAGCGGGCGCTGGTGGCCCGGTTCGGCGGGCGGACCGCCGAGGCACCCCGGGGCACCCTGCCCGACGCGTTCCGGCGGCAGGCCGAACGCACCCCCGACGCCCCGGCCGTCCGCCACGGCGACCACCTGCTCACCTACCGCGAACTCGACGCCCGCTCCAGCCGGCTGGCCCGGCGGCTCATCGCCGCCGGCGCCGGCCCCGAACGCTTCGTCGCGCTCTGCCTGCCCCGCACCGCCGACCTGGTCACGGCGCTCCTCGCGGTGCTCAAGAGCGGCGCCGGCTATCTGCCCGTCGACCCCCAGTACCCGGCCGAGCGCGTCGCGTTCCTCTTCGAGGACGTACGGCCCGACGCCGTGATCACCGCCGCCGAGACCGCCGGCCGGCTGCCCGAAGGACCCTTCACCCGGATCCTGTGGGACGACGCGGGCCCCGGCGCGCCGGACACCCCGGTCGGCGACGGCGAACGGCACGGCACCCTGCTGCCCGGCCACCCGGCCTACGTCATCCACACCTCCGGCTCCACCGGCCGCCCCAAGGGCGTCGTCGTCAGCCACGCCTCCGTCCTCGCCCTCACCGACTGGGCGGCGGCCGAGTTCGCCGGCCGGGGACTGCACCACGTGGTGGCCTCCACCTCGCTCAACTTCGACGTGTCGGTCTTCGAGATCTTCGCGCCGCTGCTGTCCGGCGGCTGCGTGGAGATCGTCCGCGACCTGCTGGCCCTCGCCGAGCGCCCCGGGCCCTGGCGGGCCGGACTGCTCAGCGCGGTGCCCTCGGCGCTGGACCGGCTGCTCGCCGAGGACGCCGTACGGATCACCGCCGACACCGTCGTCCTCGCGGGGGAGGGGCTGCCCGCCCGGACCGTACGCCGGGTCCGCGACGCCATCCCGGGCAGCGAGGTGCGCAACATCTACGGCCCCACCGAGGCCACCGTCTACGCCACCGCCTTCACCTGCGACCCGGCCGACCCCGACCGCGACCCGCCGATCGGCCGGCCGCTCGGCGGCGCCCGCGCCCATGTCCTGGACGAGCGGATGCGGCCGGTGCCGGCCGGTGTGCCCGGCGAGCTGTTCCTCGCCGGGACCGGTGTCGCCCGCGGCTACCTCGGCCGCCCCGGCCTGACCGCCGCCCGCTTCCTGCCCGACCCGTTCGGCCCGCCGGGCGGCCGCATGTACCGCACCGGCGACCTGGTCCGCTGGACGGCCGACGGCGACCTCGTCTACCTCGGCCGCGGCGACGACCAGGTGAAGGTGCGCGGCTTCCGCATCGAACTCGGCGAGGTCGAGGCCGCCCTGGCCCGCCACCCCGCCGTGGCCGCGGCGGCGGCCCGCGTCCTCGAACACGACGGCCACCGCCGTCTCGTGGGATACGTGGTGCCTCGTACACCGACCCCGGCGGACGGCCCCGGGACACCGGGGACGACCACTTCGCCGGACCCGGACGGCCCCTCCGATGCCCGTCCGGCCGGTCTGCCCGACCCCGCCGAGCTGCGTGCCTTCCTCGCCCGGAGTCTGCCCGGCCACCTCGTCCCCGCGCTCGTCGTGCCGCTGGAGCGGCTGCCGCTGGGGGCCACCGGCAAGCTCGACCGGCGGGCGCTGCCCGTGCCCGAACGGGGGGCACCGGCCGCCGGGACGTCCGGCCGGCCGCCGCGCACCGAGGCCGAGCGGATCCTCGCCGCGATCTGGACCGAGGTGCTGGGCGTGCCCGAAGTCGGCGCGGACGACAACTACTTCACGCTCGGCGGCGACTCCGTCCTCGGTATCCGGATCGTCTCCGCCGCCCGCCGGGCCGGTCTCGCGCTGACCCCCCGGCACCTGTTCACCCACCAGACCCTGGCCGAGCTGGCCGCCGCGGCCGAACGGCTGCCGGCCTCGGCCGTCACCGCCGAGCAGGGCCCGGTGACCGGCGACGCCCCACTCACCCCCGTCCAGCACTGGCTGCTGTCCACCCTCACCGGCGACGCGGCCCACTTCAGCCAGACGGTCGCCCACGAGCTGGCCACGGACCCCGACGAGACACTGCTGCGGGCCGCCCTGGCCGCCGTACTGGAACACCACGACGCGCTCCGCATGCGCTACGAGCGCACCCCGGAAGGGAAGTGGCGGCAGTACGGCACCGCCCCCGGCGGCCAAGAGGCGTACCTGGAGGTGCACCACGGCGCGGACCCGGACACGGTGGCCGGTGCCCTCGGCGCCGGCTTCGACCTGGCCCGCGGGCCGCTGCTGCGGGCCGCGCTGTGCCGGCCCGCCGGCGGGGCCCGCCCGGTGCTGCTGCTGTCCGCCCACCACCTCGTCGTGGACGCCGTGTCCTGGCGGCTGCTCCTGGAGGACCTGGACACCGCCTACCGCGCCCTGCGGGACGGCGCACGCCCCGCCCTCGCCCCGAAGAGCACCTCGTTCCGCGACTGGGCACGGCGGCTCGCCGCGCACACCGAGGCGGGCGGCTTCGACGGCGAACTCCCGTACTGGCAGGGGCTCGACGCCGGCACCGGGCTGCCCGTCGACCGTCCCGGCGGCGCGAACACCGTCGCCGACGAGGACACCGTGACCGCCGGCCTCGACGCCGAGGAGACCCGCCGGCTGCTCCAGGACGTGCCGGAGGCGTACCGCACCCGCGTCAACGACGTGCTGCTCACCGCGCTCGGCCGGGTCCTGGCCCGCTGGACCGGCCGGGACCGGGTGGCGGTCACCCTGGAGGGCCACGGCCGCGAGGACCTGTTCGAGGACACCGACCTCGCCCGGACCACCGGCTGGTTCACCGCGATGTACCCGGTCGCCCTGGACGTGCCCCGGAACGCCGGCACCGGCGCCGTGCTGAAGTCGGTCAAGGAGACCCTGCGGGCCGTACCGCACGGCGGACTCGGCTACGGCGCCCTGCGCCACCTGCACCCCACCGCCGGCCCCGCACTGCCCGCCCTGCCGCCGGTCTGCTTCAACTACCTGGGCCGCCCGGACGCGGCCCCCGTCCCGGACGGCCTGCTGCACGCACCGCACGGCGGCCTGACCGGCGGCATGGACCGCTCGGCGCACCGGCCGCACCTCCTCGACGTCCTCGGCCGGGTCACCGACGACCGGCTGGAGTTCACCTGGTCGTACTCGAACGGGCTGCACCGGCGGGAGACCGTCGCCCGGCTGGCGGCCGAGCTGACCGACGAACTCCGCGCGATCGTCCGGCACTGCGCCGAACCCGGCGCGGGCGGCCGCACCCCCTCCGACTTCCCGCTCGCCCCGCTGGACCAGGCGGCCGTGGACCGGCTCGTCGGCGACGGAGCGGACGTCCAGGACGTCTACCCGCTCACCCCCACCCAGGCCGGCATGGTGATGCACGGCCTGGACGAGGCCGGACACGGGCTGTACGTCGAGCAGATCACCTTCGTGGCCGACGGCGCCCACGACGTCGCGACCCTGGCCGCCGCCTGGCGGCACGTGGTCGACGACACCCCCGTGCTGCGCACCTCGATCGCCCTGCACGGCGTACCGGTGCCGCTCCAGATCGTCCACCGGCACGTGACCCTGCCGGTCACCGAGCACGACTGGAGCGCCCTGCCGGCCGGGCGGCACGCGGCGGAACTGGAGCGGCTGCTCGCCGACGAGCGGGCCCGGGGCCTCGCCCTGGACCGGGCCCCGCTGCTGCGGCTCGCCCTGGTCCGGCTCGGCCCGGACGCGGTCCGGGTGGTGTGGACCTTCCACCACGTCCTGCTGGACGGCTGGAGCGTCTTCCACGTCCTGTCCGACGTCATGGCCGCGCACGCCGCCCTCACCCGGGGCGAGCGGCCCCTGCTGCCCGGGCGCAGGCCGTTCGCGGACTACGCCGCCTGGCTCGCCGCGCGCGACACCGCCGCCGCCGAGGACCACTGGCGCGGCGCCCTGGCCGGCCTCGGCGCCCCGACCCCGCTGCCGTACGACCGGCGGCCCGCCCCCGACACCACCGCCCGCTCCGGCACCTGGCTGTCCCGGCGGCTCGATCCCGGACGGTCCCGGAGCCTGACGGAGTTCGCCCGCCGCCACCGCCTCACCCTCAACACCCTGGTGCAGGGCGCCTGGGCGCTGCTGCTGGCCCGGTGGAGCGGGCAGCGGGAGGTCTGCTTCGGCACCACCGTCTCCGGACGGCCCGCCGGACTGCCCGGCGCCGACACCATCACCGGCCTGTTCATCACCACGCTGCCCGCCCGCGCCGAGGTCGACGGCACCGCCCGCTGCGACACCTGGCTGCGCGCCTTCCAGGAGGCGCGGGCCGAGGACCGCCGCCACGACCACCTGCCCCTGTCCCACCTGCACGCCTACACCGAACTCCCGTCCGGCACCTCCCTGTTCGACAGCCTGGTGGTCTTCGAGAACTACCCGGTCGGCGACGCCACCGCGGGCGCGCACGGGCTCGCGCTGCGCGACCTGGACGCCCGGGAGGCCACCAACTACCCGCTCACCGTGGTCGTCTCGCCCGGCGACCGGCTCACCGTCGAACTCGGCTACGACCCGCGGTACTTCGATGAGGCCACCGCCGGCTCGATGGCCGGGCAGCTGCTGCACACCCTGCACGCGCTGGCCGCCACGGACGGCACCGCCCGCCTCGACGACCTCGACGTGCTCCCGCCCGCCCACCGGGAACGGCTGCTGCGCGGCCCGTCCCGGCCCGCGCCCGCACCCGTGGCCGCCGCCCCCCTGCCCGCCCTCGTCGAGGCCGCCGTCGACCGCCGGCCCGCCGACCCCGCCCTCCAGGCACCCGGCACCCAGCTCACCTTCGCCGAGGCCGAGGCCCGGGCCAACCGGCTGGCGCACCGGCTCATCGCCCGGGGCGCCGGACCCGGCGACCTCGTCGCGCTGCTGCTGCCCCGCTCGGCGGACATGGTGCTGGCCCAGCTCGCGGTGGCGAAGACCGGCGCCGCGTTCCTGCCGGTGGACCCCGCCTACCCCGAGGAGCGGATCGCCCAAATGCTGCGCGACGCCGCCCCCGCCCTCACCCTGGACGCCAAGGAGATCGCCGCCCTGCTCGACGCGCCCCCGGACGGCACCCCGGGACACCGGCCCACCGACGCCGACCGGACCCGCCCGCTCGACCTGGACGACCCGGCCTACGTCATCTACACCTCCGGCTCCACCGGCACGCCCAAGGGCGTCGTCGTCACCCACCGGGGCATCGCCGCGTTCAGTGCGGCGGAGGCCGCCCACTACCAGGTCGCCCCCGGTGACCGGGTGCTGGCCTTCGCCACGCCCAGCTTCGACGCCTCCGTGCTGGAGCTGTGCATGTCCCTGCCGCACGGCGCCCGGCTCGTCGTACCCCGGCCCGGACCGCTGCTCGGCGCCGAACTCGCCGACGTGCTGCGCGCCGAACGCGTCACGCACACCCTGCTGCCGCCGGCCGCCCTCGCCACCCTGCCCGCCGACACCCCCGGCACCCTGCCGGACCTGAAGACCCTGATCGTGGGCGCCGACGCGTGCGGTGCCGAACTGGTCGCCCGCTGGGCCCCGCACCACCGCATGGTCAATTCCTACGGCCCCACCGAGGCCACCGTCGTCGCCACCTGGTCCGCCCCGCTGGAGCCGGACGGCACCGCGCCGCCCATCGGCCGCCCGCTGCCCGCCACCGGCGCCTACGTCCTCGACGCCCGGCTGCGGCCGGTCCCCGACGGCGTCCCCGGCGAACTGTGGCTGACCGGGCCGGCGCTGGCCCGCGGCTACCTCGGCCGGCCCGGGCTGACGGCCGCCCGGTTCCGCGCCGACCCGTTCGGGCCGCCCGGCACCCGCATGTACCGCACCGGCGATCTGGTGCGCCGCGACGGCGCGGGCGAACTGCACTACCTGGGCCGCACCGACCACCAGCTCAAACTGCGCGGCCACCGCGTCGAGGCGGGCGAGGTCGAGGCGGTCCTCACCCGCCACCCGGGCGTGCTGGACGCGGTGGTGACCGTACGCGAGGACGAACCGGGCCTGCCGCGCCTGGTCGCCCACCTGCTCACGGCCCCCGGCGCCCAGCCGCCCACCGCCGCCCGCCTGCGCGAGCTGGTCGCCCGCTCGCTGCCGGGATACATGGTGCCGTCGGCGTTCGTGGTGCTGGACCGCTTCCCGCTCACCGAGAACGGCAAGACCGACCGGGCCGCCCTGCCCGCCCCGGCCCCGGCCCCGGCCGGGGAGCGGGAGGCGGCGGAGTACGTGGCGCCCCGCACCCCCACCGAGGAGGCGCTGGCCGCCATCTGGGAGGAGATCCTCCAGACGCCCGCGGGCGCCGAGGACGACTACTTCCTGCTCGGCGGCGACTCCCTGCGCGCCCTGCTCATCGCCTCCCGCGCCAACGACGCGTTCGGCGTCACGCTCACCCCCCGCGACGTCCTGGCCTCCCGCACCGTCGCCGCCCTCGCGGAACTCGTGGAGGAACAGGTGCTGAGCGAACTGGAGGCGGCCGCGTACGGCGACCCCGAGGAAGGGGCCGCGTACGGCGCACCCGACGAAGACCCCGCGTACGGCGGGCACAGCCACGAAGACGCCGCGTACGGCGGCCCCGACCACGACGAACGGTGAGGATCCGACGACCATGACGTCTTCGACCCCTTCCCCCTCCGGCTCCTCCGGCTCCACCGGCCCCACCGGCTCCTCCGGCGCCGCCCGCCCGGCCCGGCCCGCCGGCTCCTCGCCGTCCGCCGCCGCCTCCGGTGCCGCCCGGCAGAACCGTGCCGAGGCGCTGCCCGAGGAGATGCGGGAGGCGCTGCGGCGCCGCCTCGCCGGCCGGGCCGCCGGCGGCACCGCACCGGCCGCCCGGCCGGGCATCCCGCGCGCCGACCGCGACCGGCCGCTGCCGCTGTCGTTCGCGCAGCAGCGCCTGTGGTTCCTGGACCGGCTGCGGCCCGGCGACGCCCGCTACAACAGCGCGGTCGCGGTCCGCTTCACCGGCGCGCTGGACCACGAGGCGCTGCGCGCGGCCCTCGCCGCCGTCGTGGCCCGGCACGACGCCCTGCGCACCACCTTCGAGGAGACCGACGGCCGTCCGGCGCAGCGCGTCCACCCGGCGGGCCCGGTCACGCTGCCGGTCCGGGACACGAGCGACCTGGACGCGGACCTGTTGGCCGAGTACTCCCGCCCCTTCGACCTGCGCCACGGCCCGCTGCTGCGCGCCCTGCTGCTGCGCGAGTCGCCGACCGCGCACGTACTGCTGCTGACGGCCCACCACATCGTCACCGACGGCTGGTCGATGGGCGTGGTCCTGGACGAACTGTGCGCCGCCTACGACGCCCTGGCGCGCGGCACCGCCCCCGGGCTGCCCCCGGTGCCGACGCAGTACCCGGACTTCGCGGTGTGGCAGCGCGCCCAGCTCTCCGGCCCCCGCCTCGACCGCGAACTCGCCCACTGGAAGGCCGGGCTGGCCGGGACGGTGGCGCCCGAACTGCCCCTGGACCGGCCCCGGCGCGGCGAGGAGGCGGGCGAGGGCGCCGTCCACATCTTCACCGTCCCGGCCCCCCTGACCGCCCGCCTGCGCGACCTCGCGGCCGAGCGGCACAGCACCCTGCACACCGCCCTGGTCGCCGCCGTCCAGGCGCTGCTGGCCCGCTGGTCCGGGCAGGACGACATCGCCGTGGGCTCCCTCACCCCCGGCCGGCCCCGCACTGACCTCGAACGGACCGTCGGGTTCTTCGTGAACACCGTCGTGCTGCGCACCCCGGTGGACGTCTCCGCGTCCTTCCGCGACCTGCTGGCGAAGGCCGCCGACACGGTGAGCGAGGCCTTCGCCCACGGCGACACGCCGTTCGAGCGGATCGTGGAGGCGGTGGGCGCGCCCCGCGAGGCGGGCCGCAACCCGCTGTTCGACGTGATGGTGCTGCTGCACCCCGCCCCGCCCGCCGCCACCGCCCCGCGCGGGCTCGCCGCCACCCCGGTCACCGTGCCCCGGCGGGCGGCCACCTTCGACCTGAGCATCGAGTTCGTGCCGGACGGCGCGGGCCTGACCGGGCTGCTGGAGTACCGCACCGACCTGTTCGACGCCGGCACCGCCGAGCGGCTGGCCGGACAGCTGCTGCGCCTGCTCCAGGGCGCGGCCGAGGCGCCGGACCGCCCGCTGGACAGCCTGCCGCTGCTCTCGCAGGACGAGACACGGCACGTCCTGCGCGACTGGAGCGCCGGCCCGCTCCAGCCCGTGCCCGACGCCACCCACCCGGAGATCTTCCAGCGCCGCGCGGCCCGTACCCCGGGCGCCCTCGCGCTCGTCGCGGGCGGCGAACGGCTGGACTACGCCACCCTCAACGCCCGCGCCAACCGGCTCGCCCACCACCTCATCGCGCTCGGCGCCGGCCCCGAACGGCTGGTGGCGCTGCGGCTGCCGCGCACCGCCGACATGATCACCGCGATCCTCGCCGTGTGGAAGGCGGGCGCCGGCTATCTGCCGCTGGACCCGGCGCTGCCCGAGGAGCGCGTCCGGTACCTGCTGGACGACGCCCGCCCGGCCCTGGTCCTGGACGAGGCCGCCCTCGGTGCCGTACCCGCGACCGCCCCCGACACCGACCCCACCGACGCCGACCGGCGCGCCCCGCTGGACGCGGAGCACACCGCCTACGTCATCCACACCTCCGGCTCCACCGGCCGCCCCAAGGGCGTCGCCGTGCCGCACCGCGCGGCGGCCCACCTGCTCGCCGCGCACCGGTCCGGCTTCGTCGCCGAGGCGGGCGGCGGCCCGCTGCGGGTCGCGCTCACCGCGTCCTTCTCCTTCGACACCTCCCTCGAAGGCGTGCTGCTGCTGGCCGACGGCCACCCGCTGCACCTGGTCGACGAGGTCACCCGGATGGACCCGGCCGCGCTGGTGGAGTACGTGGTCGAGCACCGGATCGACTTCCTCGACGTCACCCCCTCCTACCTGCGGCAGCTGCTGCCCGCCGGACTGCTCACCGACCCCCGGCACCGCCCCCGCGTCCTCATGCTCGGCGGCGAGCCGGTCGGGCCCGCGCTGTGGCGGGAGCTGGCCGCCCACCCGGACGTGACCGCGCACAACTTCTACGGCCCCACCGAGTGCACGGTCGACGCGCTGTCCTGCCGGATCGACGACCGCGACCGCCCGCTGGTGGGCCGCCCCCTGCCCGGACTGCGGGCCTATGTGCTGGACGCCCGGCTCCGGCCGGTGCCACCCGGCGTCGGCGGCGAGCTGTACCTCGCGGGCCCGCAGCTCGCCCGGGGCTACACCGGCCGGCCGGGCCTGACCGCGGCCCGCTTCCTCGCCGACCCGTTCGGGGCGCCGGGGGAGCGGATGTACCGCACCGGCGACCTGGCCCGCTGGACCGCCGACGGCCGCCTCGACTACCTCGGCCGCGCCGACGACCAGGTCAAGGTGCGCGGCCACCGCATCGAGCCCGGCGAGATCGAAGCCGCCCTGCTCGCGCTGGACGGCGTCGCCGGCGCCGCGGTCGTCGCCGTGCGCGACCCGCACGGCCACACCCGTCTGGCCGCCTACGTCGTCCCGGCGCCCGGCGCGCCCCGGCCCGCCCCCGCCGACCTGCGGGCTGCCCTGCTGCGGGTGCTGCCCGAGGCGCTGGTGCCCTCCTCCTTCACCCCGCTGGACTCGCTGCCCCTGACCACCAGCGGCAAACTCGACCGCCGCGCCCTCCCCGCCCCCGAGAACCCGGCGGAGGAACGGGAGTTCACCGCGCCCCGCACCCCGGAGGAGGAGACCCTCGCCGGCATCTGGGCCGAGGTGCTCGGGGTGGACCGGGTGGGCGTCACCGACAACTTCTTCGAGCTGGGCGGCGACTCCATCCTCGGCATCCAGGCCGTCTCCCGGGCCCGCGCCGCCGGCCTCGGCATCGGCTCCCAGGACGTCTTCCGGCACCAGACGGTCGCCGGCCTGGCCGCCGCCGCGACCCGCCGCACCGCCGCCGTGCCCGCGCCCCGGCGCCCGCACGAGGACGGGCCCGCCCCGCTCACCCCCGTCCAGGAGTGGTTCTTCGCCACCCACGGGCCGCTGCGCCACTTCGCCATGTCGATGCTGCTCGACCTGCCCCACGACCTCGACGCGGAGGCACTGGAACGGGCGCTGGACGCCGTGGTGGCCCGCCACCCCGCCCTGCGCACCCGCTTCACCCGCACCGGGGACACCTGGCGGCAGCACCCCGGCACCGGCCCGGCCGGCGGACCGCTGACCCGCTGCGCCCCCGGCACCCCGCCCGCCGAGGCGGCCCGGGCCGCCCGCGCCGCCCTGGACCCGGCCACCGGCACCCTGCTGCGCGCCGCCCTGCTCACCGGCGCGGACCGCCCGCGACTCTTCCTCGCGGCACACCACCTGGCCGTCGACAGCGTCTCCTGGCGGATCCTGCTCGCCGACCTGGAGACGGCCTACCGGCAGGCCGCGATAGGCAAGGAACCGCGACTGGAGCCCGAGCACACCCCGTTCACCGCCTGGGCGCGCGACCTCGCCGAACGGGTTCGGGCCGGCGGCCTGGACGACGACCTGCCCTACTGGACGCGCGAGACCGCCGAGCCGCGCACCCCGCTCCCCGTCGACCTGCCCGGCACCCCGCTCGCCGGATCCGTGCGCACGGTCCGCACCCGGGTGGACCGGGCCACCACCGAGGCCCTGCTGCGCAAGGTGCCGGGCGTCTACCGCACCCAGGTCAACGACGTGCTGCTGAGCGCGCTGGGCCGGGTGCTGGCCGACTGGACGGGCGCCGACCGGGTGACCGTCGCCCTGGAGGGCCACGGCCGCGAGGAGGACCTGGCCGAGGGCGCCGACCTGTCCCGTACGGTCGGCTGGTTCACCACCCAGTACCCCGTCACCCTCGCCCCGGCCGGCCCGGACGACTGGGGGACCACCCTCAAGGACGTCAAGGAACGCCTGCGGGCCGTGCCCCGCCGGGGCCTCGGCTACCAGGCTCTCGGCCACCTCGGCTCGCCCCTGTCCGACGCGCGGGCGCTCGGCGGACTCCCGCTGCCCCAGGTGTGCTTCACCTACCACGGCCAGTGGGAGGCGCCCGCCGGAGGGGACTTCACGCCCGTCGCCGACGTGCCCGGCACCGACATGGACCCCGGCGCGCCCCTGGACCACCTCCTGGACGTGTCCGCCCTCGTCGCCGACGGCGAACTGGAGATCACCTGGCACTACAGCGACCAGGTGCACCACGCCGGCACCGTACGGCGGCTGGCCGACGGCATGGTGACCGCGCTCGCCGCCATCGCCGAGCACTGCGCCGCACCCGGCGCGGGCGGCCGTACCCCCTCCGACTTCCCGCTGGCCCGCCTGGACCAGGCGGGAGTGGACCGCCTGGCCGGCGACGGCCGGGACGTGGAGGACCTGCTGCCGCTCACCCCGCTCCAGGAGGGCATGCTCTTCCACCGGCTGGTCGGCGGACCGGACGACGTGTACGTGGACCAGGCCGCCCTCCTGCTGGACGGCGTCACCGACCCCGACGCCCTCGCCCTGGCCTGGCAGCGGGTGACCGACCGCACCCCGGCCCTGCGCACCCGCGTCGTGTGGGAGGGCGTGCCGGTGCCGCTCCAGGTCGTCCACCGGCACGTCACCGTGCCCGTGGAGCAGGCGGACTGGCGGGAGCTGGACGCGCAGGAGCGGGCCGCCCGGCTGGAGCGGCTGCGCGCCGACGACCTCGCGCGCGGCCTGGACCTCGGCACGGCACCGCTGATGCGGCTCACCTTCGTCCGGCTGCCCGACGCCCGGCTGCACCTGCTGTGGACCTCCCACCACCTGATCCTGGACGGCTGGAGCCTCGCCCAGGTGCTCACCGACGTCTTCGAGGAGTACGCCGCGCTCACCACCGGCACCCCGCCCCGGCCCCCGGCGCGCCGCCCCTTCGGCGACTACGTGCGCTGGCTGGCCGACCGGGACTCCTCGGCCGCGCGGGAGCACTGGCGGGCCGTCCTCGCCGGGTTCGCCACGCCCACCCCGCTGCCCGCCGACCGCGTCCGCCGCCCGGGCCACGAGACCCGCTCGGCCGGCGTGCACACGGCCGGGCTGTCCCCCGAGGTCTCCGCGCGGCTGGCCCGCACCGCCCGGACGGCCGGACTCACCCTCGGCACCGTGGTGCAGGGCGCCTGGGCGCTGCTGCTGTCCCGCTACGCCGGCGAGCCGGACGTGCTGTTCGGCACCACCGTCTCCGGGCGCCCCGACGACCTGCCCGGCGCCGAGTCGATGGTGGGCATGTTCATCAACACCCTGCCCACCCGCGTCCGCGTGGACGGCGACCGCACGGCCGCCGACTGGCTCCGGCGGCTCCAGGAGGAGCAGGCCGAGGCCCGGCGGTTCGCCGACGTGTCCCTCGCCGAACTGACCGCGCTGAGCGACGTACCCGCCGGCAGCCCGCTGTTCGACAGCATGGTCGCCTTCGAGAACTACCCCTTCGACGAGGCGCGTTCGGCCACCACCGGCATCCGGCTGGCCGACGTCTCCTCCCGCGACGCGACCAACTACCCGCTGGTGCTGCGCGCCTACCAGGGCGAGCGGTTCGGCTTCGACCTCGCCTACGACCCCGAGCTGTTCGACGCCCCGACCGTGCACTCCCTCGCCGACCGGCTGTGCCTGCTGCTCACCGGGCTGGCCGACGACCCGCACCGGCCGCCGCACGCCCTCGCCTGGACGACCGCCGAGGAGCGGCGCCGGATGCTGACGGACTGGAACGGCACCGAGGAGGGCCGGCCCGCCGCCACCCTGGACGCCCTGTTCGCCGCCCAGGCCGCCCGCACCCCGGGCGCCGAGGCCGTCACCTGCGGCGGCGAACGGCTCGACTACGCCACCCTGGACGCGCGCTCCGGACGGCTCGCGCACCGGCTCGCCGAACTCGGCGCCGGACCCGAGACGTTCGTCGCCCTCGCCCTGCCCCGCTCCACCGACCTCGTCGTGGCCGTCCTCGCCGTCCTCAAGACCGGCGCCGCCTATCTGCCCGTCGACCCCGCCCTGCCCGCCGACCGCGTCCGGCACCTGCTGGACGACGCCCGGCCGGTGACGCTGGTGACCACCCGGCAGACCACGGCCGCGACCGGTGTGCCCCGGCTGCTGCTGGACGACCCGGACGTGCGCGCCGACCTGGCCCGCCGCCCGGCCGCCGGCCCGCACCGCCGGGCGCTGCCCGAGAGCCCCGCCTACGCCATCTACACCTCCGGCTCCACCGGCCTGCCCAAGGGCGTCGTCGTCCCGCACGCCAACGTCGTCCGCCTGTTCGCCCGCACCCGGCCCTGGTTCGGCTTCGGCCCCGACGACGTGTGGACGCTGTTCCACTCCTACGCCTTCGACTTCTCGGTGTGGGAGCTGTGGGGCCCGCTGCTGCACGGCGGCCGGCTGGTGATCGTCCCCGAGGACACCGCCCGTTCCCCGGAGGACTTCCTGCGCCTGCTCGCCGACGAACGGGTCACCGTCCTCAACCAGACCCCCTCCGCCTTCTACCCGCTGATCCGCGCCGACGCCGAACTGCCCGAGGTCAGCGCGCGGCTGGCGCTGCGCACGGTGGTGTTCGGCGGCGAGGCGCTGGACGTCGCCCGGCTCGCCGACTGGTACGCCCACCACGCGGACACCGCGCCCCGCCTGGTGAACATGTACGGCATCACCGAGACCACCGTGCACGTCACCTACGCCCCGCTGGACGCCGCCGCGGCCCGCGCCGGCACCGCGAGCCCCATCGGCACCGGCATCCCCGACCTCCGGCTCTACGTCCTCGACGACCGCCTCCAGCCGCTGCCGCCCGGCGCCGTGGGCGAGCTGTTCGTCGCCGGCGAGGGCCTGGCACGCGGCTATCTGAACCGCCCCGGACTCACCGCGGCCCGCTTCCCCGCCGACCCGTTCGGACGCCCCGGCAGCCGCATGTACCGCACCGGCGACCTGGCCCGCCGGCGGGCCGACGGCACCCTGGAGTACCTGGGCCGCGCCGACCAGCAGGTGAAGATCCGCGGCTACCGCATCGAGCCCGGCGAGATCGAGGCCGCCCTGCACCGCCACCCGGGCGTCGGCGCGGCCGCCGTCGGCGTGTACGAGGACGCCGCCGGCACCCGCCGGCTGGTCGCCCACGTCGTCGGCACCGGCACCGGCGACCGCCCCGTGCCGCCCCCGTCCGCCGCCGAACTCCGCGCCCACCTGGAGGGGCTGCTGCCCGCGCACATGGTGCCGGCCGCCTATGTGCCGATGGCCGCGCTGCCGCTCACCGTCAACGGCAAGCTCGACCGGCGCGCCCTGCCCGCGCCCGGCCCCGACGGCTTCGCCGCCGACGCCACCCGCACCCCGCCGCGCACCCGGGCCGAGCGGCTGGTCGCCGCCGCCTGGACGGATGTCCTGGACACCGACGAGGTCGGCGCCGACGACGACTTCTTCGCCCTCGGCGGCGACTCCATCCTCGCCGTCCGCGTCACCTCCCGGCTGCGCGCCGCCTTCGGCACCGACGTCTCGCCCCGGCTGCTGTTCACCCACTCCACGCTGTCCGCGCTGGCCACCGCGCTGGGCGAACCCCGCGCCGCCGACGCCACCGGCACCGCCGGCACCATCCCGGCCGCCGACCCGGACGCCCCCGCCCCCCTGTCGTACGCCCAGCAACGCCTGTGGTTCCTCGACCGGTTCGAGCCGGGCGGCACCGACCACACCACCCTGTCCGCGCTGCGGCTGCGCGGCCCGCTCGACACCACCGCGCTGCGCACCGCGCTGGACGGCCTGGTCGCCCGGCACGAGGCGCTGCGCACCACCTTCGCCGAACACGACGGCCGGGCACGGCAGTTCGTGCACCCGCCCCGGCCGGTCGACCTCCCGGTGGACGACCTCGCGGACGACGGCGCCCTGGACGCCCTGCTGGAGCGCGAGGGCGCCACCCCCTTCGACCTGTCCGGCGGGCCGCTGCTGCGCGCCCGCCTGGCCCGGCTCGCCGACGACGAGCACGTCCTCGTCCTCGCCGTCCACCACATCGTCACCGACGGCTGGTCCGGCGGCGTGCTGGCCCGGGACCTGGGCGAGCTCTACACGGCGGCCCTGGAGAGGCGCCGCCCCGCCCTGCCCGTCCTGCCCGTCCGCTACACCGACTACGCCGCCTGGCAGCGCACCCGCGCCGGACGCGCCGAGTCCGACCTCGCCTACTGGCGCGAGGCCCTGGCCGGCGTGACCCCGCTGGAGCCGCCCACCGACCGGCCCCGCCCCGCCGTCCGCACCCGGACCGGCGCCCTGCTGACCTTCACCCTGCCCGCCGCGCTCACCGAGCGGCTGCGCGAACGCGGCCGGGAGGCCGACGCCACCCTCTACATGACCCTGGTGGCCGCCTGCCAGGTCCTGCTCGCCCGCTGGGCGGGCCAGGAGGACGTCACCGTCGGCACCGTCACCGCCGGCCGCGAGCGGCCCGAACTGCACGACGTGGTCGGCATGTTCGTCAACACACTGGTGCTGCGCGCCCGGGTCCGTCCCGCACTTCCTTTCCGCGAGCTGCTGGCCGAGGTGCGCACCACCGTCCTGGAGGCGTTCGCCCACCAGGAGGTGCCCTTCGAACGCGTCGTGGACGCCGTCCAGCCCGAACGGGACACCAGCCGCACCCCCCTGTTCCAGGTCATGGTCGCCCTGCACAACCTCGGCGCCGAGCCGCCCCGGCTGCCCGGCCTGACGGTGCGGCCGGTCACCCCGCCCGTCCGCACCGCCGCCTTCGACCTCGCCTTCGACTTCGTGGAGACCGACGGCGGCCTCACCGGCCACCTGGAGTACAACACCGGCCTGTTCGACACCGACACCGCCGAACGCCTCGCCGCCCGGCTGCGCGTCCTGCTGGAGGCCGCCGCCGAGGACCCCGGGCAGGCGGTGGGCCGGCTGCCGCTGATGACCGGCGACGAACGGCGCGAGGTGCTCCGCCACGGCCGGGGCGCCCCGCTGCCCGCGCCGAACACCACCTTCCCCGCCCTCTTCCAGGCCCAGGCCGCCCGCACCCCCCACCACACCGCCCTGGCCGCCCGCGACACCACCCTGGACTTCGCCGCGCTCAACGCCCGCGCCAACCGGCTCGCCCACCACCTCATCGCCCGCGGCGCCGGCCCCGAGGACGTGGTCGCCGTACGGCTGCCGCGCACCGCCGACCTGATGGTCGCCCTGCTCGCCGTCCTCAAGGCGGGCGCCACCCTGCTCTGCGTCGACCCCGGACTCCCCGGGCCAAGGCAGGACTTCCTCCTCGCCGACGCCCGCCCGCACACCCTGCTGACCGGCCTCGACGAGGTGCCCTGGGACCGGCTGCCCGACCACGACCCGGCCGACACCGACCGGATCCGGCCCCTGCTGCCCGGGCACACCGCCTACCTCGTCTACACCTCCGGCTCCACCGGCCGGCCCAAGGGCGTCGCCGTAGAACACCGGCAGCTGGTCAACCTCTGCCACGACCACCGCGAGGGCCTGCTCGCCCCGCACACCGCGGGCGGGCACCGGCTGCGCGCCGCGCTCAGCGCCTCCTTCTCCTTCGACACCTCCTGGGAGGGGCCGCTGCTGCTCGCCCTCGGCCACGAGGTGCACCTCATGGACGAGGACGTGCGCCTGGACCCCCAGGCGTTCTGCGACCAGGTCGCCGCACACCGCCTGGACCTGGTCAACGTCACCCCGACGTTCCTGCGCGAACTGACCGCCGCCGGACTGCTCGCCCCCGGCCGCCACCACCCGCGCCTGCTGCTCGTCGGCGGCGAGGCCGTCACCCCGGCCGGCTGGCGCGAACTCGTGCGCGCCGAACGGGAACTGGGCGTCGCCGTGTACAACATGTACGGGCCCACCGAGTGCACCGTCGACGCCGTCTACGGCCGCGCCGCCGACCGGCCCGACCGCCCCGCCATCGGCCGCCCCGGCGGGGGCCTGCGCGCCTACGTCCTCGACGGCGCCCTCAGGCCGGTGCCGCCCGGCGTGCCCGGCGAGCTGTACCTGGCCGGGGCCCAGGTCGCCCGCGGCTATCTGAACCGTCCCGGCCTCACCGCCGCCCGCTTCCTCGCCGACCCGTTCGGCGCGCCGGGGGAGCGGATGTACCGCACCGGGGACCGGGCCCGCTGGGACCGGGACGGACTGCTGGAGTTCCTGGGCCGGGTGGACGAACAGGTCAAGATCCGCGGGTTCCGCATCGAGCCCGGCGAGGTGGAGGCCGCCCTGCTGGACCACCCCGACGTCGCCGACGCCGCGGTGGCCGCCCGCGAACACGCCGGCCGGCTCATGCTCGTCGGCTACGTCGTGCCCGCCGCCGGCCGCGTCCCGTCCGCCGACGCGCTGCGGCTCGCGCTGCGCGGCGCCCTGCCCGACCACATGGTGCCCGCCGCGTTCGTCCCGCTCGCCCGCATCCCCCGCACCACCAGCGGCAAGACCGACCGGCGCGCCCTGCCCGCCCCGCCCGCGCAGCCCGACAGCACCACCCCCTACGTCGCCCCCCGGCCCGGCACCGAGGAACGCCTGGCCGCGATCTGGGCCGAGGTGCTCGGCGTGGAACGCGTCGGCGCCCGCGACAACTTCTTCACCCTCGGCGGAGACTCCATCCTGAGCATCCAGATCGTCTCCCGCGCCCGGCAGGCCGGACTCGCCCTCACCACCAAGGACGTCTTCCGGCACCAGACCGTCGCCGAACTCGCCCTGCGCGCCAAGGAGTCGGCGCCCCGGCAGGCCGCCACCGAGGAGCCCGGCGAGGCACCGCTCACCCCGATCCAGCACTGGTACCTGGACGGCCGCGACCCCGCACGGCCGCTGCGGTTCACCATGACGCAGCGCCTGCGACTCGCCCCCGGCACCCGCTCCCCGGCCCTGGAGCAGGCCACCGAGGCGGTCGTCCGCCGGCACGCCGCCCTGCGCACCCGGTTCCGCCACACCCCCGACGGCTGGCGCCAGGAGGCGCTGCCCGACGCCCCGGACGGCGTGTTCACCCGGCACGACGTGGCCGCGCTGGACGACCCGGCGCTGGAGGGCGAGGCCCAGCGGCTGACGGAGGAAGCGCAGGCCGGCCTCGATCCCACGGCCGGGCGGGTCATTCGCGTCCTGTTCCTCGACCGGGGCCCCGAGCGGCCCGGCCAGCTCGTCGTCACCGCGCACCACCTGGTGATCGACGGGGTGTCCTGGCGCATCCTGCTCGCGGACCTGGAGGCCGCCCACCGGGCGGCGGCGGCCGGCCGGCCCGCCGGCCTGCCCGCCACCGGCACCCCCTACGGCCACTGGGCCGCCCGCCTGGAGCGGCACACCCGCTCCGGCGCCCTGGACGCCGACCTGCCGTACTGGACCCGCACCGGCACGGCCCCCGCCGAGCTGCCCGCCGGACGCCCAGGGCCGAACACCCACGGCACCGCCGCCACCCTCACCGTCACCCTGGACCGGGCCACCACCGACGCCCTGCTGCGCCGGGTCCCGGAGACCTACCGCACCCAGGTCAACGACGTCCTGCTCAGCGCCCTCGGCCGCACCCTGGCCCGCTGGTGCGGACGCGACACCGTCCTGCTGGGCGTGGAGGGCCACGGCCGCGAGGAACTGTTCGAGGACGTGGACCTGTCGCGGACCGTCGGCTGGTTCACCGCCGAGTACCCGCTCGCGCTCCGCGTCGTCCCGGACGCCGGCTGGCACGACACCCTCCGCTCGGTCAAGGAACAACTGCGCGCGGTCCCGCTGCGCGGCCTGAGCCACGGCGCCCTGCGCCACCTGGTGCCCGGCAGCCCCCTCGCCGGCGCCCCGGCACCGAGGGTCGGCTTCAACTACCACGGCCAGTGGGACGCCGACGGCACCGACGGCCTGTTCCGCGGCGCGCTGCCCCCGGCCGGCCGCGACACCGACCCCGACGAACCCCGTCCCTACCTGCTGGACGTCACCGGCGTGGTCCAGCACGGCCGCCTCGAACTCGGCTGGACCTACCCGCCGGCCGTCCACGACGAGGCCACCGTCCGCCGGCTCGCCGAGGACACCCTCGCCGCCCTGCGCGAGATCGTGACGCACTGCGCGGACCCCGGGGCCGGCGGCCGTACCCCCTCCGACTTCCCCCTCGCCGGGCTCGGCCAGGAACAGCTGGACCGGCTCGTCGGCACCGGCCGGCACATCGAGGACGTGCTGCCGCTCACCCCGCTCCAGTCCGGCATGCTCTTCCACGGCCTCGTCGACACCGAGCACGCCTACTTCGACCGCACGGCCGTACGGCTGTCCGGGGTGGCCGACCCGCACGCCTTCGCCACCGCCTGGCAGCAGGTCGCCGACCGCACCCCGGCGCTGCGCACCAGCGTCCACTGGCACGGCCTGCCCCACCCCGTCCAGCTCGTCCACCGGCACGCCCGGCTGCCCGTCACCCACCTCGACTGGCGCACCCTCACGCCCGCCGAACGCGCCGCGCACACCGAGCGGCTGCTCGCCGAGGACCGCGCCGCCGGCCTGGACCTCACCACCGCGCCGCTCACCCGGCTCACCCTGGCCGCCCTGCCCGGCGACGAGGTGCTGCTGCTGTGGTCCACCCACCACATCGTGCTCGACGGCTGGAGCACCGGGCAGCTGCTCACCGAGGTCTGCGCGCGCTACGCGGCCCTCACCGGCGGCCCCCAGGAGGCACCCCCGGTGCGGCGGCCCTTCGCGGACTTCCTGCACTGGCTCGGCGCGCAGGACGAGACGGCCGCCGAACGGCACTGGGCCGACGCGCTCGCCGGGTTCACCGCCCGCACCCCGCTGCCGTACGACCGCACGCCCGCCGAGGCCCACCGCGCCCGCTCCGCCGCGGCCGTCCACCGCGAGCTGGACGCCGGGGTGTCCCGGCGGCTGCGGGAGGGCGCCGCCCGCGCCGGACTCACCGTCAACACCGTGGTGGAGGGCGCCTGGGCGCTGCTGCTGGCCCGCTCCGGCGGCCGGGACGACGTGGTGTTCGGCACCACCGTCTCCGGCCGCCCGGCCGAACTGCCCGGCGTCGAGGGCATGATCGGCATGTTCGTCAACACCGTGCCGACCCGGGTACGGATCCCCGCCGGGCCGGTGCTGCCCTGGCTGCGCGACCTCCAGGAACGGCAGAGCGACGCCCGCCGCTTCGACTTCCTCGCCCTGCCCCGCATCCAGGCCGTCGGCGAAGTCCCGCCCGGGGAGCCGCTGTTCGACAGCATGGTGGTGTTCGAGAACTACCCCGTGGACGAGTCGGCGACCGCCCGCACCGGCGTCCGGGTCGAGGAGGTGCGCGCCGACGACGCCACCACCTTCGCCTGGTGCCTGCGCGCCCACCTCGACGAACGGCTCGGCTTCGACCTGGCCTACGACCCCGCCTTGTTCGACCCCGGCACCGCCGAGCGCGCCGCCGGCCGGCTGGCCGCGCTGCTCACCGCCCTCGCCGACGGTTTCGACACCGACCTGGCCGGTTTGGACCCGCTCACCCCGGCCGACCGCGAACTGCTGGCCGCCTGGAACACCACCGCCCGCCCGGCCGTCCCGCGCAGCCCCGTGGACCTGTTCGCCGAGCAGGCCCGCCGCACCCCGGACGCGGTCGCCGTCCAGGACGGCGACCGGGAGCTGACGTACCGCGAACTGCACGCCTGGGCACAGGCGTTGGCCGGACGGCTGGTGGCCGGCGGACTGGCGCCCGAGGACCGGGTGGCCCTGCCGCTGGACCGCTCCGCCGAACTGGTCGTCGCCCAGCTCGCCGTGCTCCTCGCCGGCGGCGCCTACGTCCCCGTCGACACCCGCGCCCCCGAGGAACGCCGCCGCACCCTGCTCACCCAGGCGGGCGCGACCACCCGCCTCACGGCGGCCGACGTGACCGCGGCCCGCCCCGGCACCGCGGCGGACCGGACACCGCCCGCCGCCGGCACCGCCTCCCCGGCACACCCCGCCGGAGCGGAGGCGGCAGGAGGCACCCGCGCAGGCGGAGCACAGGACACCGGCCCCGGCCGGCCCGCGCCGGACACGGACGCGAAGGCGCCCGGCCGGCCCGCGCCCGGCACCGGGGCGCGGCCGCTGCCGGTCCCCGACCCCGACCGGCTGGCCTACGTGATGTTCACCTCCGGCTCCACCGGACTGCCCAAGGCCGTCGCGGTACGGCACCGGGACGTGGCGGCGCTGGCCACCGACAGCCGGTTCGCCGGCGGGGTGTGCGAGGGGGTGCTGCTGCACTCGCCGGTGGCGTTCGACGCGGCCACCTTCGAGGTGTGGGCGCCGCTCCTCAACGGCGGCCGCGTGGTCGTCGCACCCGGCGACACCGTGGACGCGGCCCTGCTGCGCCGGCTCGCCGCCGGCGGCTCACTGACCGCGCTGTGGCTGACCGCCGGACTGTTCCGGCTGCTCGCCCAGGACGCCCCCGACTGCTTCCGGGGCCTCGGGCAGGTGTGGACCGGCGGCGACGTCGTGCCCGCCCCGGCCGTGCGCCGGGTGCTGGCCGCCTGCCCCGGGCTGACCGTCGTGGACGGCTACGGCCCCACCGAGACCACCACCTTCGCGACCTCCTTCGCCCTCACCGACCCGGCGGCCGTGCCCGGCACCGTCCCCATCGGCCGGCCGCTGGACGACATGCGGGCGCACATCCTGGACGCCCGGCTGCGCCCCGTACCACCGGGCAGCCCGGGCGAGCTGTACCTGGCCGGCGAGGGCGTCGCCCGCGGCTACCTCGGCCGCCCCGGCGAGAGCGCCGCCCGCTTCCTCGCCGACCCGCTCGGCCCGCCCGGCGCCCGCATGTACCGCACCGGCGACCTGGCCCGGCGGCGCCCGGACGGCACCGTGGAGTTCCTCGGCCGGGCCGACGACCAGGTCAAGATCCGCGGCTTCCGGGTGGAACCGGGCGAGGTCGAGGCCGCGCTCGCCGCCCACCCGGGCGTGACGGACGTCGCCGTGCTGGCCCGCGAGGACCGGCCGGGCGCCAAACGGCTCGTGGCCTACGTCGTCGGCGAGGCCGCCCGGGACGCCGAGGACCTGCGGGCCTTCGCCGCCCGCACCCTGCCCGACTACCTCGTCCCCGCCGTCGTCGTCCCGCTCGCCGCCCTCCCGCTCAGCCGCAACGGCAAGGTCGACCGGGCCGCCCTGCCCGCGCCGGAAACCCTGCCGGGCCGCACCCGGACCGAGCCCCGCACCGAGGCCGAGCGGCGCACGGCGGCCGTCTTCGCGGAGGTTCTGGGCAGCGAACCGCCCGGCGTAGACGACGACTTCTTCCAGCTCGGCGGCGACTCGATCCTCAGCATCCGGCTCGCCTCCCGGCTCGCCGAGGCCTTCGGCACCGACGTCACCCCGCGCGCGGTGTTCACCCACCCCACCCCGGCCGCCCTGGCCCGCCTGCTCGGCGCCCGGAGCGGCACCGGCCGCCCGGCGCTCGTCCCGGTCGCCCGCGACGCCGTGGCACCGATGTCCCTCGCCCAGCAACGCCTGTGGTTCCTCCAGGAGTTCGAGCCCGACGGCGCCGAGTACACCACCGCGCTCGCCCTCCGGCTGCGCGGCCCCCTGGACACCGGAGCGCTCCGCGCGGCCCTCGCCGCCGTGGTGGCCCGGCACGAGTCCCTGCGCACCACCTTCGACAGCGTCGACGGGCACGGCGTGCAGATCGTGCACCCGCCCCAGGACGTGCCGCTGCCCGTCCGCGACCTGTCCGAAGTCGCCGAGCGGTCGAGGGAGACGGCGCTGCGCAAGCTGCTCGCGGAGGACCGCTCCCGCCCCTTCGACCTGCGCGAGGGCCCGCTGCTGCGGGCCGGCCTGGTCCGGCTCGCCGAGCAGGACCACGTCCTCTCCCTCGCCCTGCACCACATCGTCACCGACGGCTGGTCCACCGCCGTCCTGCTCGGCGACCTCGCCCACCACTACCGCACCGGAGCCGGCGTCGCCGAACCCGGGTTGCCGCCGCTGCCGGTGCAGTACGCCGACTACGCGCACTGGCAGCGCACCGCCGGGGCCACCGCCGCCGACGAGCACCTCGCCTACTGGAAGGAGCGGCTGGCCGGCACCGCGCCGCTGGAGCTGCCCACCGACCGGCCCCGGCCGCCGGTGCGCACCAGCGCCGGCGCGAGCACCCGGCTGACGCTGCCCGCCCCGGCCGTCCGGCGGCTCACCCGGCTCGCCCGCGACCACGGCACCACCCTGTTCACCGCGCTCGTCGCCGCCGCCCAGGCCTACCTGGCGAGGCTGTCGGGCGCCGAGGACATCGCCGTGGGCACCGTCACCTCCGGACGGGACCGGCCCGAGACCCAGGGCCTGGTCGGGTTCTTCGTCAACACCCTGGTGCTGCGCTCCCGGGCCGAGGCCGCCCGCCCGTTCACCGCGTTCCTCACCGACGTACGGCAGACCGTCCTCGACGCCTTCGCCCACCAGGACGTGCCCTTCGAACGGGTCGTGGACGCCGTCCAGCCCGAACGGGACACCAGCCGCAGCCCCCTCTTCCAGGTCATGGTCGTCCTGCAGAACACCCCGGCCGCCGGCCTCGACCTGCCCGGCCTGGAGGTCACCGACGTCGAACCGGAGTCGGAACAGGCCGCGTTCGACCTCACCCTGGAGTTCGCCGAGACCGGCACCGGCGCCCTGCACGGCCTGCTCACCTACAACACCGACCTGTTCGACGCGGCCACCGCCGACCGGATGGCCGCACAGCTCGGCACCCTGCTGCGCGCCGTGGCCGAGGACCCGGGCCGCCCGCTCGGCGCCCTGCCGCTCGCCTCCGACGACGAGCTGAGGGCCCTGTCGGCCCAGGACCGGGGCGCCTTCGGCCCGGTGCCCGAATCCACCCTGCCCGACCTGTTCGAACGGCAGGCGGCCCGTACCCCGGACGCCGTGGCGCTGATCGACGGCGACCGGGAACTGACCTACGCGGAAGTCGACCGGACGGCCAACCGGCTGGCCCACCGGCTCATCCGCGACGGGGTCGGACCGGAGCACGTGGTGGCCCTGGCGCTGCCCCGCTCGGCGTCCTTCGTGGTGGCCCAGCTCGCCGTCGCCAAGGCCGGCGGCGCCTTCCTGCCCGTGGACCCCGACTACCCGCCGCGGCGGCGGGAGTTCATGCTCCGCGACGCGGGCGCCCGCCTGGTCCTCGGCGACCCGGCCGAGGTGTGGAACGCCGACGGACCGGACACCGCGCCCACGGACGCCGACCGCACCGCCGCGCTCACCCCCGCCCACCCCGCCTACGTCATCTACACCTCCGGCTCCACCGGCACCCCGAAGGGCGTCGTGGTCACCCACCGGGGCCTCGCCGCCTTCGCCGCGGCCGCCGCCGGGCAGTACGCGGCCGGCCCCGGCGACCGGGTCCTGCAGTTCGCCTCCCCGAGCTTCGACGCCTCCGTGCTGGAGCTGTGCGTCTCCCTGCTCTGCGGGGCCGCGCTGGTCACCGGCGAGGAAGGACCGCTGGTCGGGGAACGCCTCGCCGAGGTGCTTGCCGAACGGGAGATCAGCCACACCCTGATCCCGCCGGCCGCGCTGGCCACCGTGCCGCCGGGGACCGCCGCCGCCCTGCCCCGGCTGCGCACCCTCATCGTGGGCGCCGAGGCCTGCCCGGCCGACCTGGTCGACACCTGGGCCCCCGGCCGCCGGATGATCAACTCCTACGGCCCCACCGAGGCCACCGTGGTCGCCACCTGGACCGGCCCGCTGACCTCCGGCACCGGCACGCCGTCCATCGGCCGCCCCGCCGGCGTCACCCGCGTCCAGGTGCTCGACGCCGCCCTGCGGCCCGTACCGCCCGGCGTCACCGGCGAGCTGTACGTCTCCGGGCCCGGCCTCGCCCGCGGCTACCTGGGCCGCCCGGGACTGACCGCCCGGCGGTTCCTGCCCGACCCCTCCGGGGCGCCCGGGGAGCGGATGTACCGCACCGGGGACCTGGTCCGCCGCACCGCCGACGGCCGGCTCCGGTTCGCCGGACGCGCCGACGACCAGGTCAAACTGCGCGGCTACCGCATCGAACCCGGCGAGATCGAGAGCGCGCTGCGCCGCAGCCCCCTGGTACGGGACGCGGCCGTCGTCGTCCGCACGGAACCGGCCGGCGCGCCGGCCCGGCTCGTCGCCTACGTCGTCCCCGCGGAACCGTCCGGCACCGCCGCCCTGCCCGTCGGCGAGCTGCGGCTGCACCTGGCCGGACTGCTGCCCCCGCACATGGTGCCGTCCGTCTTCGTGCCGCTCGGCCGGCTGCCGCTCACCCCGAACGGCAAGACCGACCGCCGGGCCCTGCCCGCACCCGGCCCGGCCCAGGCGGCGGACGGACCGCGGACCGCGCCGCGCACCGACACCGAACGCCGGATCGCCCGGATCTGGGCCGACGTGCTGGGCATCGAGGAGGTCGGCGCCGACGACAACTTCTTCGCGCTCGGCGGCGACTCCATCCTGAGCATGCAGGTCGTCTCCCGGCTGCGCCGCGACGGCCTGCACGTGGCCACCCGGGACCTGTTCACCCACCAGACCGTCGCCGATCTCGCCACCGTCGTCCGCGCCGCGCCCCGGCCGTCCGCCACCGGCCCGGTCACCGGCGACGTGCCGCTCACCCCCATCCAGCACTGGTTCCTCACCACACCGCGCGCCGCCCACCACCACTTCAACCAGTCGGCGCTGCTCGAACTCGCCGGCACCCCCGACCCGCGGGCCCTGCGCGCCGCCCTCGACGCGCTGCTGGAGCACCACGACGCCCTGCGCATGACGTTCACCCACGAGGACGGCGGCTGGCGGCAGTTCAACCCGCCGCCCGCCACCGGCGGGTCCGTCCTGACCCGGCACGATCTGACGGGACTGTCCGCCGAGGACGCCGACGCGGCCATGGCCAAGGCCGCCGACGAACTCCACGCGAGCTTCGACCTGGCCCGCGGCCCGCAACTGCGCGCGGCCCTGTTCACCGGGGAGCCGGACCGGCCCGCGTTCCTCCTCCTCGTCGCCCACCACCTGGTCGTGGACGCCGTCTCCTGGCGCATCCTGCGCGACGACCTGGAGACCGCCTACCGCCAGGCCCTCGAGGGCGGCCCGGTCGCGCTGGGGGAGCGCGGCACCAGCTTCCGGGAGTGGTCCCGGCGGCTCGCGGCACACGTCGCCGAGGGCGGCCTCGACCACGAACTGCCCTACTGGGAAAAGGCGGTGGACACCGAGGAGCCCCCGGCCCCGGCCCCGGACGCCGGTGCCGGACCGGCCGGCACGGTGGACGTGGAACTCGACGAGGAGGACACCGCCGCCCTGCTGCGCTCGGCACCCACCGCCTACCGCACCCGGGTGAACGACGTGCTGCTCGCCGCCCTCGCCCTGGCCCTGGCCCGCTGGAGGGGACACGACCGGGTCCGCCTGGACCTGGAGGGCCACGGCCGCGAGGACCTCCTCGACGGCGTCGACCTGACCCGCACCGTCGGCTGGTTCACCACCGTCCACCCGGTCGCCCTCCAGGTGCCCGACCCCGGCGACCTCGGCCCGGACCGGGACTGGCGGTCGCTGGTGAAATCGGTGCGCCGCCAGCTGCGCGCCGTACCCGGAAACGGCATCGGCTTCGGCGCGCTGCGCACCTTCGGCCCGCCGGAGGTCCGCGAACGCCTCGGTGGCAGCGCGCACAGCCAGGTGGTGTTCAACTACCTCGGCCAGTGGGACGCCCGCCCCGACACCGCGGACGGCGGCCTGGTCCGTACCGAGCACGGCTCCTTCGGGCAGGACCACGACCCGCGCGATGCCGGCTCGCACCCGGTGGAGGTGGTCGGCGCCGTCCAGAACGGCCGGCTCGCCTTCACCTGGCACCACCGGCCCGGCGTCCACGACACCACGACCGTGCGCCGGGTGGCCGAGGAGTTCGCCACCGCCCTGCGCCACCTCGCCCGGCACGCCAGGGGAGGCCGGTGACGACCCTGCGCCCGCGCGCGGCCCCGCCCCGGCGGCCCGCCCGGCCCGGCTCCCGCTCCCCGCCGGCCACGGCCCGCCACCCACCGCGTACCACCCATCCGAACCGCACGACGAAGGAAGACGACATGGACGAGAACACCCGCTACCAGGTGCTGCGCAACGACGAGGAGCAGTACTCCCTGTGGCCCGTCGACATCGAGGTGCCCGCCGGCTGGCAGCCCGTCGGCAAGGAGGGCACCGAGGCCGAGTGCTCCGCCTACGTCGACGAGGTCTGGACCGACATGCGCCCCAAGAGCCTGCGCGAGCGCATGGAGAACACCGGCGCCTGACCGGCGAGGCGCCACGGACACCTGCCGGGCCGGCCGCGGGGGGGGGGGGGGGGGGGGGGGGGGGGGGGGGGAGGGGGGGGGGGGGGGGGGGAGGGGGGGGGCGGGGGGGGGGGAGAGGA